>JAJFFZ010000215.1 GCA_021776395.1 Hyphococcus sp.
CATAGATAAGCAGGTCGCGGCGCAGCGCCGCCTGCGATACGATAATATCGACATTTTGGTCTGCGGCGTAGCGCGGCGCCCCGGTGGCCTGGATTAAATCATTGCCGCTTGAAAAGACGGTGCCCCAGGCATTGGCGATCAAGGTCAGCGGCATCCGGTCGCCAAGATTGACGCGGTGCATGTGCGGCGGCCCGTGTGGGTTTATTTCCGGCGCCAGGATCAGCATACGCATATTATCGCGGTTGATGGTGACGCCGAGAATATTGGCCGTTGAAAATAACTGCCGCGCAACGTCTTCTTCAATCATTGCCTCGCGCGGGCCTTCAAGCGCCAGGGCCACAAGATAGGCCGCTTCAAGCCGAGCGTCGAACCAGTCCATGCGCTGTTTGGCGACCGAAGGGATCATCACCACGATTTCCGCAAGGAAGATGAACACGACCGTCAACAAGAACAGTTTTGTCGAAAGCGATCGGTTAGCGAATCCCAAGGGTGCGTTCATGGGGAGAAGGTTTAATCAAAAATCGCCAGCAAAGACACCAGCATTTTCGTGCGGTTTGAAAATAACGCCGGCGTATACCAAGCGCCGGCGGCGCGTTTTGATATTTCGCCGCGGGTAGGATAGGGGGCGATCATATTGGTGAAGGCTTTGATCTTCTGGCGGTTGGAGATGGCAAACGCCCAGTTCTGGATGAGATCGCCAGCCCCGGGCCCGACGATGGAGGCGCCCAGAATGGCCCCGTCTTTGGCGGTTGTGACTTTAATCAACCCCCTGGTGTCGCGCATCGCTTCGGCGCGGTCATTGTCTGCAAAAGTTGCGCGCACGGTGCGAACATCGCCGTGGCGCTCGCGCGCCGCCGCTTCGGTGAGGCCAACGTGCGCAAGTTCCGGGTCGCGATAGGTGACCCATGGCGCCTGGCTGTCATTATTGGCGGCTGGCATTTTGAACAGCATGCCGCGGATCACGACAGAAGCGTGATAGCCCGCCACATGGGTAAACTGAAGGCCGCCGCGAACATCGCCAATCGCGTAGATGCGCTTGTTGGATGTTCGCAACGCGCTGTCGGTTTGGATGCCCGTCTTGTCATAGCCAACGCCGGCCGCTTCAAGATTTAGTCCGTCCACGGTCGGTTTGCGGCCAACGGCGACCAGAAGATGCGATCCGCTTATGGTTCGCCCGCCCGCTTTAAGCGCAACGCCGCCGCCGGATGTGCTGACTGTTTCAACAATCGCCTGTTCGATGACATCGACGCCGTCTTGCTTGAGCTGTGCGCGCACCACCTCAACCAGTTCCGGGTCGTCCTTGTTGAGGATGGTCTCGCCCTCGATAAGCGTCACCTTTGCGCCAAGGCGGCGATGCGCCTGGGCCAGCTCAACGCCGATTGGCCCGCCGCCGATAACGATGAGATGGTCGGGCAGCGTGCGGTTTTTGAAAATCGTTTCATTGGTGAAGAACGCCGTCTCGCCAAGCCCGTTGATCGGTGGAATAAACGGCGCCGAGCCGGTGGCGATTACAAAATGCTTGGCGTTGACCGTCGCGGTTTCGGTTTTTACCTGACGCGGGCCGACAAAGCTTGCCTGTTCGCGCAACACCCTAACGCCCAACCCTTCAAAGCGCTCCTGGCTGTCAATTGGCGCAATCGAAGCGATAACGCCATCGACATGGTCCATGACGGCGGCGAAGTCGATTTCCGGCTCAACCGGTTTGAGGCCGAATTTACCGGCGCCGCGCATGGCGTGGGCGCGCGCAGCGGCGGCGATCAGCGCTTTTGAGGGAACGCACCCCGTATTGAGGCAATCGCCGCCCATCTCGCCTTTTTCAATCAGCACCACCTTGCGGCCGAGCTGTGCGGCGCCGGCGGCAACGGACAGGCCGGCTGAGCCTGCACCGATGATGCAAATGTCCGCGTTGATAGCCTTCGTCATTGCGAACGCTCTTCAAGGCCCGCCGCCTGTTTGTTGATACGTTTGAGCGCCACCGGAATGAGCGCCAGAACCGTCAGCCCGATGATCGGCAGCAAGGTTTGCGGCTGCATTAAAATACCGCTGAGCGAGACATCCTCTCCAGCGCTGAAGGCGGCGCCGGCGGCGTTGCCGATGCTGGCGTAAACAAACCCGCCGGGGATGATGCCAAAAAACGTGCCGATAACGAAATTGCGCAAGCTGACGCCGAGAACCCCGGCGGCGATATTAATCGCCCAGAACGGAAACACCGGAACCAGACGCAAGACAAACATGTAACTCAGCTCGTTTTCACGAAACCCTTGCTCCATGCTTTTGACTAATCCGCCGGCGCGCCCGGTCAGGATGTCGCCAAGCGCGGTCTTCGAGGCGAGGAAAATAATCACGGCGCCGATGGTGGCGGCCAGGACAACGGCGGGAACGCCCGGCCACAGGCCGAACAGAAAGCCGCCAAAGACGGTGAGGATGGTCGCGCCGGGAAAGGAAATCGCCACAGCGGCGGCATAGACCGCCACGAATATCGCCAACGCCAGAAGCGGCGAAGCGGCGACCCAGGCGCGCAAGGCCTCGTTGTTGTCGCGCAAATTCTCGAGCGTGAAATAGCGCTGCAAATCGAGGGCGAAGAACAACCCCAATGCAATCGCGATCACGGCTATGGGCGCTGCGCGCTTCAATAAGCCGCCCGCTGAGGGGGTATTTGCCTGGCTCGTCATGATGGTGGTTCGCGTCCCGTCTGTCTGATGGTAGATTGTTTTCTATGGCGCTGGTCAATAGCCTGATGTAGTCGCCCCGGCGGGGTTGCGGGGTAACAAGAGGGCCGCCATCGATCAAAAATCCGCGAATTTGCCGGGAGGACGGAAAATCACCGCCGCCGCCTCAAATACTTGGCCGAAAGCTGGCCCGGAGCGCTTGACGGCGGCGGCGTCTAAGTCTATTTCCCCGCCTCGCGCAGACATCGCGAATTTGCTTATAGACCAAGGACGAAACGATGAAACGGACCTATCAACCGAGCCGGCTGAAGCGTAAGCGCCGCCACGGTTTCCGTGCGCGCAAAGCGACCAAGGCTGGCCGCAAGGTGTTGGCGTCGCGGCGCGCAAAGGGCCGCAAGAAGCTTTCGGCCTGAGCCTGAACGAAAAACCCTCAGAAAAACAAGCAGATGGCGCAAATCGCGTGGCTTTAGCCCTGTCTGTAATCAAGAAACGCCAGGACTTTGTGGCGCTTCGCAACGGCGCCCGGGCCAACAGCCCGGGATTTCTGTTGGCCGCCCGGCCCAATAAAGCTGCCGGCGAGGGCGCGCGAATCGGACTGACAGTGACAAAAAAGATCGGCGGGGCGGTGGCGCGCAATCGCATTCGTCGGCGGCTCAGGGCTGCTGTGCGCGAGATATTTCCCCAGTTTGCGCACGCCGGCATGGATTATGTGTTGATCGCCCGCAAAGCGGCCTATAACCGCAATTACGCTTTACTTCTTGACGATATGAAGCGCGCCCTTTTAAGGCTCGCGCGGGACACTAAATAGAACCAAGCGCCGGCCCGTCGGCGGTAACCAGAAAATCAATACGAGACCGCAAATGGACCGGAATTTAATCTTGGCGATCGCCCTGTCGATGGGCGTGCTTTTAATGTGGGACGTGTTTATCGCCGGTCCGCAACGTGAGCAGATGCAGGCGGCGCGGCAAGCCGAGCAAGAGGTCGCCGCTGAAGAGCAGAGCGATTTTGCCGGACTTGACGGTCTGGCGCCGGCTGAAGAGCCAGTCTCTTTGGCAGAGGCCCTCGCCGAAGCGCCGGGAAGGGTTGTGATCCGCACGCCAAATCTGTTGGGGTCAATCAACCTGCAAGGCGGACGCATCGATGATCTGGAGCTTACTCAGTATCACGAGGAACTTGATCCTGAGAGCCCCAATATCCGGCTGTTGACGCCGCGCGAGGCAAAGCATGGACACTTTGTCGAGCAGGGCTGGATTGTCGGCGACAAGCCGGAGGACAAGGCGCTGTGGTCCGTCGCCGACGGCGCGGTTCTGACGCCTGAGACGCCGATCACGTTAACCCGCGAACAGGACGGGCTTTCCTTCGAGAAAACTTTCTCTGTCGATGAACAATTTATGTTCACGGTCGAACAGAAAGTGCGCAATGGCACAAGTGAGGCGCAAATGCTGACGCCCTATGCGCTTGTAGTTCAACGCGGCAAGCCGGAAAATCTTCGAAACTTTATGATTCTCCATGAAGGCCCGCTCGGTGTTATCGGCGAGCGTCTTTATGAACGCAAATATGACAAGCTACGCAAAAACAAGGACAAGCAAGTCAATGAATCCGGCATTGGCGGCTGGGTCGGCATCACGAATAAATATTGGCTTGCCGCAGCGATCCCGCCACAGGATGAGGAGATAAAAGCGTCGTTATCAAATATCGGCGATGAGACCTCGCCGATATTCCGCGCGTCTTACACACTGCCGACCCACACAGTGGCGCCCGGCGAGACCTTTACACAGGTTTCAAACATTTTTGGCGGCGCGAAAGATGTTGATATTCTGCAATCCTATGAAGCCCCGCCGGAAAAGGGCGGCCTTGGCATTCATGACTTCGACAAGGCGGTGGACTGGGGCCATCTTTTCTTTCTGACTCGCCCAATTTTTTACACCCTGAATTTCTTCGGCGATCTGATCGGCAATTTCGGCGTTGCAATCCTCATTTTGACGCTCATCATTAAGGCGCTGCTGTTTCCCATCGCGAACAAGGGTTACGAGTCGATGTCGAAGATGAAAAAGCTGCAGCCTGAGATTGAAAAGCTCAAAACCCGCTTTGGCGACGACAAGATGAAGATGCAGCAAGCGATGATGGAGCTGTACAAGAAGGAAAAGATGAACCCGATGGCCGGGTGTATTCCTATCTTGTTTCAAATGCCGATTTTCTTTGCGCTCTATAAAACGCTCTTTGTGACCATGGAAATGCGCCATGAGCCATTCATCTTGTGGATCAAAGACCTGTCGGCGCCGGACCCGACGACGGTCTTCAATCTCTTTGGCCTGTTGCCATACGATCCGACGGCGCTGCCGGTGCTTGGCGCGTTTATGGGCATCGGCGTTTTGCCGCTCCTCATGGGCGTTGCGATGTGGCTCCAGACCAAGCTCAACCCGCCGCCGGCCGATCCGGTGCAGGCGCAGATTTTCGGCATGATGCCTTTCGTTTTTGTCTTCATCTTTGCGCCGTTCGCCGCTGGGCTTGTCCTCTACTGGTTCTGGAACACGACGCTGTCGATTTTGCAGCAATGGGTCATCATGAAGAAAAACGGCGTGACGGTGGACTGGGGCGAGCGCTTCAAACTGCCGGGCCGTAAAAATACGCCGGCCCCGGGCGAATGACGGGGGCGGATGCGGAGGGTCTCACGAGTGACGAGGTTGAGGCTGGCCGCGTCCTGTTTGCGCAAGACTGCACGTTCATGCTGGGCGTCGTTAAGATGGACGGCCTGCCCGATGAAGGCCCGCCCGAAGTGGCGTTTGCCGGGCGGTCGAATGTAGGCAAGTCAACACTTCTGAATGCGCTTACCAATCAGAAGGGGCTTGCGCGCGCCTCGAATACGCCGGGGCGCACCCGCGAGATTAATTTCTTCGACCTTGGCGGCAAAATGCATCTGGTTGATTTGCCGGGCTATGGATATGCCAGAGCCTCGCGCAAGGAGGCTGACGCCTGGAATGCGCTGACCCGTGATTTTCTGCGCGGCCGCTCGGTGTTGCGCCGGGTGTGTTTGTTGGTCGATGCGCGCCACGGTCTAAAGCCGAGCGATATTG
>JAJFFZ010000216.1 GCA_021776395.1 Hyphococcus sp.
GGTCGAGCATTTGCAACAGGGCAATCGCAGCGATGAGCCCGTCATCATAGCCGCGGCCAATCGGCTCATTAAAGAAGAAGTGCCCGGATTTTTCAAACCCCGCCAGCGCGCCCATCTCGTGGCTCTTGCGTTTGATATAGGAATGGCCGGTCTTCCAATATTCAGTTTTCGCGCCATTGGCCTGCAATATCGGGTCGGTGACAAAAAGCCCGGTGGATTTCACATCGACCACGAACTGTGCGTCTTTGTGCAGCGCAGACAGATCGCGCGCGAGCAAAACGCCGATTTTGTCGGCGAAAATCTCCTCGCCCTCGTCGTCAACCACGCCGCAGCGGTCGCCGTCGCCGTCAAAGCCGAGCGCAACGTCAGCGCCATGTTCCATAACCGCATCGCGCATAGCGTGCAGCATTTCCATGTCTTCCGGGTTCGGATTATAGCGTGGGAATGTGTGGTCAAGCTCGGCGTCCATCGGTACGACCTCAAGGCCAAGCCGCTCCAAAGTTTCCGGCGCGAAGGCGCCCGCGGTGCCGTTGCCGCAGGCGGCGATGACTTTCATCTTGCGTTTGAAAGAAACGCCCTCGACGAGGTCTGCAATATAGCGCTCGCGCAAGCCCTCGACATATTTATAGGCGCCGCCAGTAAACTCTTTATACGCGCCTTTGAGAACAATCTCCTTCAGCCGGCCCATTTCATCCGGCCCGAAGGTGAGGGGGCGGGCCGCGCCCATTTTAACGCCGGTCCAGCCATTTTCATTGTGGCTCGCCGTCACCATCGCAACACAGTCAATATCGAGATCGAATTGCGCAAAATAAGCGACCGGCGACAGAGCGAGGCCGATATCGTTGACCTCAATCCCGGCGGTCATCAGCCCGACCGTGAGCGCCTGTTTGATGGAAATCGAATAGCTGCGAAAATCATGGCCGACGACAATGCGCGGGGGCTTGCCCATTTCGCGGATCAGCGTGCCGAGCCCCTGGCCCAGCGCCTGGATGCCGAGCAGGTTGATCTCTTTCTCAAACAACCAGCGCGCGTCATATTCGCGAAACCCCGTGGGTTTGACCAGCGGCGTCCCCTCATAGGCAAGGGTGTTGGATTTTATGTCGGCGCGCGGGCTCGGCAGCATGGAACTCGTCCTTTGGTTTGGAATTGCGGCGCACTTTAGGGCCGCCCACGGCATATGCAACACCGATGCCTGCGAGAAAGAATCGCGCCTAATACAGTGACATTGGGGTGTTTTTTGACCATAGTCCCGCCTCTTCAAACCGTCGCAGAGACGCCGATCGCATCTGCGCGCCGGCGGGGGCCGAGAAAACAAGGTAGGGGTTCATGGATTTGCCGGATGCAGTTAGCGATATCGAATTGCGCCGCCCGGCTGTCTGGACGCGTCTTGCGCTGCAGAATTTCAATTCAGTCTATTAATGAGGGTGACGAATGGGTGCGAAAATTATCGAAATGCTTGAGGGCCGTTTTGTCGGCCTCTTAGGCGTTATTGCGATCATCACGATCGCGGTCATATTTTCACGCAACCGTAGAGCTATTAACTTAAGGATTGTGTTGAGCGCATTTGCGCTGCAAGTCGCCGTCGCTTTTTTTGCGCTTTATTCGTCGGTGGGCAAAAACGTCATCGGCGCAATGTCGCAAGGCGTGTCGAATATTCTTGGATACGCCAATGCCGGGATTGAAATGGTGTTCGGAGGACTTGCCGGCGACAGTTTCGGCACCGTGTTCGCCATTCATGTTTTGCCAATCATCATTTTCTTTTCCGCGCTGATGTCGGTGCTTTATCATTTGCGTGTCATGCAGGTGGTTGTCGCCGGGGTTGGCGGTTTTCTACAACTCATTATTGGCACCCGTCCGGTAGAGTCGCTGAACGCTGCGGCCAATGTATTTGTCGGCCAGACCGAAGCCCCGCTCGCCATCAAGCCGTTTCTTGGCCGCGTCACCGGCCCGCAATTATTCGCCATCATGGTGTCGGGCCTTGCCTCCGTCGCCGGCACGGTGCTCGCCGCTTATGCGCAGATCGGCATCGAGCTCAAATATTTGCTTGCCGCGAGCCTGATGGCCGCGCCCGGCGGACTGCTGATGGCGAAACTGATTATTCCTGATGATGAGGAAGAAGAGAAAAATCAACTGACCGTGATGGCGATCACCAAAGAGCGCTCGCCCCACACCAATGTTGTTATGGCCGCAGCGGTTGGCGCACAGGACGGCTTGAAGCTGGCGCTGACCATTGGCGCGATGCTGATTGCCTTTGTCGGATTGATCGCGCTCGTCAACGGATTGCTTGGCGGCATTGGCGGGCTTTTCGGTATGGAGGACCTCTCGGCGCAAATGATTTTAGGGTGGGTTTTTGCGCCGCTGATGTATTTGCTAAGCATCCCCTGGGCCGAAGCGCAGGCGGCCGGCGCGATCTTTGGCGAGAAGCTGATCTTAAATGAATTTGTCGCCTATTTCAGCCTGATCGCTCAGGCCGACACGCTGAGCCCGAAGACGGTGGCGATTGTCACCTTCGCGCTGTGCGGGTTTGCTAATGTTTCTTCAATCGCCATCCTCCTGGGCGGATTAGGCTCGCTCATCCCGGACCGGATGA
This sequence comes from Hyphococcus sp., assembly GCA_021776395.1. Lineage (GTDB taxonomy): Bacteria > Pseudomonadota > Alphaproteobacteria > Caulobacterales > Parvularculaceae > Hyphococcus. The sequence goes on from JAJFFZ010000216.1 coordinate 2,591, forward strand.
GTGAGATTGCAAGATATGGCGTATACGCTGTATTGGCGGGATCGCTGTCAAATCTGATGAGCGCGGCGCTCGCCGGATTGATTTTGCCATGACCTAAGGCGCTGCCGCTAGGATGGCGCGGTGAAATTAAAAAACTGGAGAGAGATTATGCGTAAGCGTTTGTTTTCGGGCTTGATGGCGGGTTTGGTTGTTGCTGGCTTATCAACAGCGGCATTGGCGCAAAGCGCAGTCCTTCGGGCGGCGCGTTATGTTGATGTTGAAAGCGGTCAATATATCAGCCCGGCGGTTATTGTTGTCGAGGATGGCAAGATCGCGGCGATCAATCCGGAAACAACGCCGAGCGAGGGGGTAATTGATCTCGGCGATATGACCTTGTTGCCGGGGCTGATGGATGCGCACACCCATCTGACCTTTGATATTTCCGGTGACTGGGTGACGGAGCCGGTTCGTTTTACCGCCGGGGATTACGCTTTGCGCGGCGCGGCAAACGCCAAGAAAACCCTTCTGGCGGGGTTCACGACGGTGCGCGATGTGGGCTCAAGCGGTTTTACCGACGTTGCTCTGTCGCGCGCTATCGATAAGGGTTGGGTTGAGGGCCCGCATGTTATCCCCGCAGGTCACTCGCTGGGCGTTACCGGCGGACATTGCGATGTCACCGGATTTAGGCCCGGTGTTGCCGAGGGTGATGAGACCGTCGGGATAGCTGATGGCGCTGACGCCTTTGTGCGCGCCGTGCGCTATCAGATTAAGCATGGCGCCAAGGTGATCAAGATTTGCGCGACGGCGGGCGTGCTGTCGTTTGAAGATTCGGTTGGCGCCCAGCAGATGCCGCCAGCAGAACTGCGTGCGGTGGCGGATGAAGCACACCGCCATGGCCTGAAGGTCGCCGCCCACGCGCACGGCACGGCGGGCATCATCGCCGCGTCGGAAGCCGGGATCGATTCCATCGAACACGGATCGATCATCACCGAAAAAGCCGCGAAAGTGATGAAAAAGAACGGCACATGGCTGGTATCGACACTCTATTTATCGCGCTCAATAGATTGGAATTCCGTACCGCCGGCTCTGGAAGCCAAAGGCCGTGCGGTGATGCCGCTTGCCGATGAGAGTTTTAAACTGGCGCTGCGCCGGGGGTTAAAAATTGCGTTAGGCACGGATGCGGCGGTTTATCCTCACGGTGATAACGCCAAAGAGCTAAGCGTTCACGTTGAACTGGGACAATCGCCTGCCGCGGTGATCCGCAGCGCCACAAGCGCTACGGCGGAACTCTTCGGCGTGGAAGATCGCGGCCAGATTGAGCCGGGTCTGCTGGCTGATATCATTGCGGTCGAGGGTGATCCACTTCAAGACATCACCGTGCTTGAAAATGTTGGTTTCGTGATGAAGGCCGGAAAAATATACAAGCACGCGCAATGAGACGCGAAGGCTGGAAAGGGCGCGCGGGCAAACGCGCGCCTCGACCGTAAGATGACGCGCAAATCGTTGCGGACGCTTCTTAAGGAAATCCGCGCCTGTGATATTTGCGTGAAGGCGCCTTTGAAAACGCCGCTGCCGCATGGGCCCCGGCCGGTTGTACAGGCGTCGAAAAGCGCAAGGCTCGCCATCTTTGGTCAGGCGCCTGGAAATCTCGTGCACCAGACCGGCGTTCCGTTTAACGATCCGTCCGGTGAGCGTTTACGTGACTGGATGGGGGTGGCGCGTGAAGAGTTTTACGATGAACGGCGCATCGCCATCATTCCAATGGGGTTTTGTTTTCCGGGCAATGACGCCAAGGGCGGCGACCTACCGCCACGCAAGGAGTGCGCGCCGGCGTGGCGCGAGCAACTGATGGATGCGTTGCCAAACATTGAAACCACCATTCTCGTCGGCGGCTATGCACAGAAATATCACCTCGGCAAAGGCGCAAAGAAAACCCTGACCGAGACGGTGGCGGACTGGCGAGGCTTTACGCCGGCATTCTTCCCAACCCCGCATCCGTCCTGGCGCAATACCGGCTGGTTGAAGAAAAACCCGTGGTTCGAAACCGACCTGTTGCCGGTGTTGAAACGCCGGGTGCGGCGGTTGCTCGGGTAAGAGGCGCGCTTAGCGCCGGTAGTTTAGCCAGTCGTCAAACCGGGCGTAGATAACGAACAATGCGGACAGGATAATCAGCACAAGCAGCGCAAATTGTAATTGCGCCTCGACCGCATGCACTTCGTGTTTTGACGGGCGTTGGACCTGCATTTCAACCATTTGGCCGGTTTGCGTATCGGCCTCGCCGCCGATCACCGGATTGCCATCCTCATCGACGCCGACAGTGACATCGCCGTCCTGGGTCGGCTCATGTTCGGTCATACTATGACCGCTCTCAATATTGGTCTCGGTCTGATTAAGTTCTTTAACGCTGTCGCCGCCAAGCGTTGAGGCGGCGGCGCCGGCGCCGCCGGCGACGGTTGCGCCTTGCACGGTTCGGCTCTCGGCGACATTGCCGCGCCGCGGCGAGTCTTCTATCGGCGTGATGCGTGAATTTTCATCGATCTTTTTAGGATCGCGCACGATCGGCGGATTAGACGGCTCCAGGAACAGCGCGCGTTCTGCTGCGCGTCGCCGCGTCAGGCCCATAACTTCACGCAACACGCCGCTCACCGTCGCCTTGTTCCACCATGTCAGCGCGTCAGCCGCGCCGATCCGGTCGCCGCGATTAAGACGTTTGCGCGCTGTTGAGCCGCCAAACGCCGCCGCGCCGACATTGTAGACAAACGACACCAGCGCATCGAATTCATTTTGATTGAGGGAAACCGAAGCAAAACGGTCGACCGCATCCTCGCGCGGTTTTAAATCCTTGCGCAGCAGGGCTTCAGCCTCGCGCTCGCTAATACGCATGCCCGGTTCAACATCGTCGCCAGTATGCCCGTAGCCGATGGTCCAGATACCTGCAATGTCCTGATAGGCCTCAAGCTCCAGGCCCTCAAAACTCTTCAGTAAGTTTATGCCCCGTTCGGATATTCTCACAATACTGCTCCACCCCCATACTTGCGGCTATCTTAGACGGAATTGTGGCGTAAGGGTAGGACTACTGGACACGGATGCGTGAGCGCTTGCATGCGCAATCACAGCTGTTAGGCTCCGACCTTCATGGTAGGCGATATCTGAGGGGATTATGTCCAATCTATTGAAATTTAAGACAATTATAGTAGCCGCATCATTAATTGCATTCGTGGCCGATCCGACCGCCGCTCAATCTACAGCAAACAATCAGCTGCAATTCAGCAGCGCCAAGCATAACTTCAGCGCTGATGAAATATCAGTGATTTTGGCGGAATTCGAGATTCAATCTGCGCTTGCGCAGTATGAAGGAAAAGGCGCGGCGGCCATTTTGGCTCAGACATCGGGCGGCGCTAAATTTGTTATTTCACTCTTAGGTTGCGACAATCCAGTGGAAGGGGTGCGATGCGGGGGCGCGGTCATCTACACCGCGACCTCAAATGCGGGGATCGCTTATGATGATATCAATAGTTTCAACGCGTCCTCCAATGTCACGATTGCGGTCAATGTCGCGGAACAGAATGTAATCCTGTTCGGACGGCAGCTTTTCTTTGCCGGTGGGGTGGGGCGCGACAACTTCAAATATATCACTGAGTTGTTTTTGCGCGACATGCAAAATTTTATGGACGACCGAGTTGCGGCGGGAACAGCGGTATCCTTTAATGGCGCACCGGCGATGACAGGCAAAACCGATAATATTGCAAGCTCTGGCGGTGCGGTCACATTCAGCGCCACACAGATATCGATTGGCGATGTGGATGGTTATGCGCTTTCCGCCGCCATCGCCAATACCTGGCAAGTATCGTTTGCTCCCTCAGGCACGCCAACAGGCGAATAGGCAAATCCGCGCTGCGAATTTTGTTGCAGCGCAGCGAGCGTGAAGCCATTTCGACCTGCGAACGACAAATTAACGGATATATTCAAGCCAATGCGCCGCTGGCGCGCATTGCGCATTGGAACCGGCGATTTTTCCCTGTCTGAGCAACTGAAAATCAATAATTCATTTCTATAGAGGGGCGACGACGGGGGGAAGCGCAAATCAGCCCTTGAGCCTTGCTGGTCTCGCCGTTATACAGGCCGCGCTGCGGCTGCGGCGCCTGATAAGCGGCGGTGCGTAATCGGAGAGTAGACTATGTCGGCGAGTGAATTAGACGAATACCGTCCGTCCGCAGATGAACCATTTATGAACGACCGTCAGAAAGAATATTTCCGGCGCAAACTCATGGACTGGAAACAGGATATTATCCGCGAGAGCCAGGGCACGTTGAATAATCTGCAAGAAGCAGACAACCAGCTGCCCGATGTTTCTGATCGCGCTTCAAGCGAAACCGAAAAAGCGCTGGAGCTGAGGACGCGCGACCGCCAGCGCAAGCTGACGGCGAAAATAGACGCTGCCTTGCGGCGTATTGAAACCGGCGAATATGGCTATTGCGAGGAAACCGGCGAGCCTATTAGCCTGCGCCGGCTGGATGCGCGCCCGGTCGCGACCTTGTCGCTGGAAGCGCAAGAGCGCCACGAGCGCAATGAAAAAGTCCATCGCGAAGATTGACGTATGCGCGCGAGAGGCAGGGCCTGCCGCAGACTATGGGCGTTTGGAGCCTTGAGTTTTCTGTTATCTGACGGATCGCTCCAGGGCGCTCTGCTGGCTTGATCGCGCCTTATATTGCACCGCCGAACAAATCCCGCTTGTCAGACCGCCAGACTCCGCTATGAAGGCCCATGGAGCGAGACAAATCTTCCAAGCCGCCCAAACGGGCCGGGCCGGCGAAAAAGCGTCAGCGAAAATCCAATATCGCAAAAACTGCGCTTGGTGCGGAGCCGGAAAAGCGTGTCCGCAACAAGGCCGCGCCGATGCGGGGCGAGGCCCAGCCGCGGGCGCTAAAGGTTAATGTCAAAACCTCCAAGGACCGCGAGCTGAGCTCGACACTGTGGTTGCGCCGCCAGCTCAATGATCCTTATGTGCGCCGCGCCAAAGCCGAAGGCTGGCGCTCACGCTCGGCGTATAAGCTGCTGGAACTTGATGAGAAATTTGGACTGTTAAAGCCGCGTGCGAGGGTCGTCGATCTGGGTAGCGCGCCGGGCGGATGGCTTCAGGTCTCGGTGAAGGCGACGGGCAAAAAGGGCCATGTTGTCGGGATTGATTACCTGAACATGCCGGCGGTGCCGGGCGCCGGTATTCTGGAGATGGATTTTCTGGACGAGGGCGCGCCGGAGCGCCTGAAACAAATGCTTGGCGGCAAGGCGGATTTGGTCCTGTCCGATATGGCCGCGCCGACCACCGGCCATAAGTCGACCGACCTTTTGCGCATTGTCGCGCTGGCGGAAGCCGCGCTCGATTTCGCCGAGGATGTGCTGGCGCCCGGCGGCGCCTTCGTCTGCAAAGTCTTTGCCGGCGGCGCCGAGGGGGAATTGCTGAACCGGCTGAAACAGAATTTCGACTTCGTCAAACACGCAAAACCAAAGGCGAGCCGTTCGGGTTCGGCGGAGAAATATGTCGTGGCGATGGGCTTTAAGGGGCGAGGGTGATGCGTATATCGATTTTTGCGTCATCCCGGATGCGCTGCAATATGCAATATTGCTGTGCGGGTCCGGGATCGTCGGCGCGTTACTTTTCTGGGAAAACCATATGACCATTCTCACTGTCATCGATGACGCGGCAAACGACCTCGTCTGGCTCGGATCCAACGGGCGCGCGACGTTGGGCAGTCTGGTGGGCCCGTCGGTGGATAAAAAATGGCTGGCGCTTGGCGGCTGGCTGATCGGGATTACCGGAACCGGCCCGAAGATTGAAGCTATTAAGGCGTATACAGATAAGTTTCCAAAAGATTCGGCGCATCCGTTTGAGGTCTTACAATTCCTCAAAGCCGCCTACGAAAAGTTCGACATTGGCGAGACCGACGAAGGGTTGAAACGCTATTGCGGTAGCGGGTTCTTGGCCCATAAGAGTGGTGCGATTTGGGATTTCGACAATAGCTTTTGCCTGTCGGAAGTGCCCCGCGGCGCCTATTGGGCGCGCGGCTCCGGCATGGACCTCGCCATCGGCGCTGCCGCAGGGCTCAAACCCTTTGTGCGCTCCGCACAGGATCTCACCCGCCGCGCACTTGAAATCACCATCGCCATGGATGTCGATTGTCCCGGCGAAATTCTGGTGCAGACATTTAACCGCGAAGGCGTTCTGTCGGACCCCATCGCTTGAGAAGGAGACCTGCCAATGCAAATTCGTGAAGCGCTGACATTTGACGATGTGCTGCTGGAGCCGGGCCCGTCCGAGGTGATGCCGTCGGAGGTCGACGTCAAGGCGCGGCTCACCAATCAGATCACCCTCAACATCCCGATCCTCGCCTCGGCGATGGACACGGTGACGGAAGCGGAAATGGCGATTGCGATGGCGCAAAATGGCGGCATCGGCGTTCTCCACCGCAACCTGTCGGTCGCTGAGCAGGCCGAACATGTGCGCCGGGTCAAACGCTTTGAAAGCGGCATGGTGGTTAACCCGCTAACCCTGACGCCGGATGCGACGCTGGCCGAGGCGCGGTTGATTATGGACAAACGCAAAATCTCGGGCTTTCCGGTGGTGGAAGACCGCGACGCTAACGGCGTTGGCAAGCTGGTCGGCGTCCTCACCAATCGCGACATGCGTTTTGCCGACGATCCGAACCAGCAAGTCAGTGAGCTGATGACCAAGGAAAATCTGGTGACGGTGCGTCCCGGAACCACCAGCGAGGCGGTGGCGCGGCTGGTGCACCAGCACCGCATTGAGCGCGTAGTCGTGGTTGACGAGGACTATCGTTGCGTCGGTCTGATAACCGTGAAGGACATGGAAAAGGCGCGCGCCTATCCGATGGCCGCAAAAGACGCCGAGGGGCGGTTGCTTGTCGCCGCCGCATCTTCGGTTGGTGATGCGGGCTATGAACGGGCCCTTGCATTGGTTGAGGCCGGCGTTGATGTGGTGGTTATCGATACCGCGCATGGCCACTCCGCCAAGGTTATCGAACAGGTAGCGCGCATCAAACGCGGCCTGCCCGCAGCGCAAGTCATCGCCGGCAATATCGCAACCTATGACGGCGCCAAAGCGCTGGTTGACGCCGGCGTTGATGCGGTCAAGGTCGGCATCGGGCCGGGGTCGATATGCACAACCCGCATTGTCGCCGGCGTTGGCGTGCCGCAGCTCACCGCGGTGGCGGATGCGGCGCGCGCCTGCCGCGAGGCCGGCGTGCCCGTCATTGCCGATGGCGGGATTAAATTTTCCGGCGACGCGGCCAAGGCGATCGCCGCCGGCGCCGACTGCGTGATGATCGGCTCGCTTTTGGCCGGCGCCGATGAAGCGCCGGGCGAGGTGTTCCTCTATCAGGGCCGCTCCTACAAATCCTATCGCGGCATGGGCTCGATCACGGCGATGGCGCGCGGCTCTGCGGACCGTTACTTCCAGGCCGATGTCACCGAGCAAATCAAGCTGGTGCCGGAAGGCATTGAAGGCCGCATCCCTTACAAAGGCGCCATCGGCCCGATCCTGCACCAGCTGGTCGGCGGCGTCAGAGCCTCTATGGGGTATGTCGGCGCGCCGACGATTGCGGACATGCAGGCCCGCGCCAAGTTCGTTAAAATCACCAATGCCGGGCTGAGGGAAAGCCACGTCCACGACGTCGCCATCACCCGCGAAGCGCCGAATTATCCGATGACGGATTAATGACCTATGAGGAATATAACGCGTTTTGCAAATCGCTGCCGCAGACGACCTATGTTGTGCAGTGGGGCGGGGCGCATGTGTGGAAGGTTGGCGGTAAAATGTTTGCGGTTGGCGGCTGGAACGATGACGGGGTTACCGGCGTGACGTTCAAGGTGTCCGAGATCGCCTTTGAAGTTCTGAAGGACCGTCCGGGCCTTCGGCCCGCGCCCTATCTTGCCTCGCGCGGAATGAAGTGGATTCAGCATTACGCCAAGCCCGGGCTTTCCGATAAGGATTTGCGCGTGCATCTGGCCGAAAGCCATCGCATCGTGTCACTGGGCCTGACAAAGAAATTGCAAAAAGAACTTGGCCTCAATCAGGATGGGTCATAGTTCAGCCAGAAGATCCACGACCGGTATTGAACCCCTGGTGAGCTTCGGGACGTGCAAGAATTATCCGCAGAGCTCGATTTTTTAGGAGCCTTGTCAATGTCAGCCTATATAACGCCGATTATCTTTCTGGTTCTGTCTAATATATTTATGACCATCGCCTGGTACGGACATTTGAAGTTCAAGACTTCCCCCATTGTGATTGTCATTTTTGTAAGCTGGGCCATTGCACTTGTTGAATATTGTTTCGCGGTCCCGGCAAACCGGATTGGCCATGCTGTTTATTCCGCCGCGCAACTCAAAACCATTCAGGAGGTTATTACGCTTATTGTGTTTGCGGGTTTTTCCGTGATCTATCTGAAAGAGGCGTTGGGATGGAATCATCTGGTTGGGTTTTTATTGATCGCGGCCGGCGCCGCGATCGTTTTTAAAGGTTAGAATATGCGTATTTCCGGTCGACTCAGTGCGGCGATTGAAATCCTCACCGATTTCGAGCGCCGCCGCGTGCCGCTGAAAACTGCGATGGCGGACTGGGCGCGCGGCAATCGTTATGCCGGCGCTAAGGACCGGGCGTGGATATCGGGCCTGTGTCTTGATGCTTTGCGCAAGAAAAACTCGCTCGGTGCGGCGATGGGCAAGGACAGCCCGCGCGCACTGGCGCTTGGCGCGATGCGGTTTTTATGGCGCATGCCGGTTGAGGAACTTGGCGAGATCACAGCAGAAGAACCACACGCCGCCGGGGCGTTGAGCGAGACAGAAATCCAATCCCTGTCACTTTCTCCTCCGCTCATTCCGGCGGAAGCCGGAATCCAGACATCGGGCAAACAGGATCCCGGCTTCCACCGGGATGAGCGGTATTTAGAAATAGCGCCTCACATCTCCGGCGATTTCCCCGAATGGCTGACGCCGCATATCACCCGCGTCTTTGGCGACGAGGCGGTGGCGATCATGGCCGCCTTTGCAGCGCGCGCCGATGTTGATTTACGCCTCAACACCTTAAAAGCCGAACCGGAAAAATCCCTGAAGGCGCTAAAGACTGTTAAGGGCAAGGCCATCTCCATACTGACGACATCTGCACGCATTGTCGCGCCTGACCCGTCGGAGCGCGCGCCCGCGGTCACCATTATTCCGGCCTATAACAAAGGCTGGCTTGAGGTGCAGGACCTTGGCAGCCAAATCGCGGCGGCGGCGGCGGGCGCCGTCAAGGGCGCGCAGGTTTTAGACTATTGCGCCGGCGGCGGCGGCAAGACGCTGGCGCTGGCGGCATTGATGGAAAACACCGGCCAGCTTTACGCCTATGACATGGATGCGCGGCGGTTAAAACCGCTGTTTCATCGCGCCAAGCGCGCAGGTTTGAGAAACCTGCAAATGCGCTCGCCCGCCGGCGGAGAGGGGCTCGATGACCTTGAAGGTAAGATGGACGTGGTCTTTGTCGATGCGCCTTGTTCCGGCGCCGGCACCTGGCGGCGTCACCCGGACACAAAATGGCGCCTTACGCAGGCGCAGCTCGCCCGGCGCATGGGCGAACAGGACAAAGTCCTCGCCGAGGCGGCGCGCTACGTCAAACCCGGCGGGCGCCTGGTGTGGGTGACGTGCTCGTTCTTGAAGGAAGAAAATGAGGACCGTCTTGAGGCTTTTCTTGCCGGCCATTCAGATTTTTCCATATCGTCCGTAATCGAACAGATTGATGCGTCGGGCCTCCTCACTGAAGAGGGCCGCGAGGCGCTGGCGCCATGCGTCACCCCTGACGGTGCGCTTCGGCTAACACCGGACAAGCTCCGTGCCGACGGGTTCTTTGTTGCAGTGCTGACGAGGGCATAGGGGGGTGGAAGCGTGGCGCACGCGACTTCAATTGCGGAGAACGCTTTGTCGCCGCTAACCCCCATCGTGCCTTCGATGGTTGGCGAGGAATTTACCTCCCCCTTGAGGGGAGGTCAAAAATGCATCGCATTTTTGGGTGGGGGTCACGGCGATGCGTAACCGTTGGCATTTGCAGGAAAGGCGCACCCCCTCCCGATATCAAAGATTTCGACCTCCCCTCAAGGGGGAGGTGGATGTTGCGGCGAGGGCGTCGCGGAAGCTCAAACCGACCCAAATCCGCACAACTCCCACACGAATCGACTCTTCAAAAATGCAACCCTGAGAGGGTCGTTGGCCATAAAACCTATATTCGGTGAAAAGTTATCCTCACCGATTCCAGCGGCCTTATACTCCCAAACAGTCGGAATGAAGGAGCGATGGTGTCACAACCGTTCTTCTGAGATCCGGAAATTGCAGACAAAGGAGCAAACCTGATGCAACACATCCAGACGCAGCGCATAAAGACATCGCGTAGACAGGCGCCGCTAGCGGAGATCGCGGGAGAAAAATGTTGGACAAGATTCGGCTGCGGGCCCCGTGGTTGCTGGGTTCACATTAAGCGCGAAAGTTATGCAAGCAACCCTAGTGACGGCGGGCGAAGACTCCCTTATGCGAAGGCGCCATGACCCTTGATCCTCATGCTACGACCCACGAACGCGCGCTGATTGTCGATTTTGGCAGCCAGGTGACGCAGTTGATCGCCCGGCGGTTGCGCGAGAGCGGGGTCTATTGCGAAATCCATCCGTTCAACCGCGTCGATGCGGCTTTTCTGGCGGCGTTCGCGCCCAAAGCGGTGATCCTTTCCGGCGGACCGTCAAGCGTGAAAAGCGAAGCTAGCCCTCGTGCGGCGCAGGAAATCTTTGAGCTTGGGGTTCCGGTGTTGGCGATTTGCTATGGCCAGCAGGCGATGGCGGTTCAGCTTGGCGGCGAAGTTGAGCCGAGCGACGAACGCGAATTCGGCCGCGCCGATGTTGAAATTCACCAGATGAGTCCACTGCTTGAAGGGGTTTGGCAGGTCGGTAAGAAATACCCCGTGTGGATGAGCCATGGCGATCGGGTCACCAGATTGGCGGAGGGGTTTAAGGTTATAGGAACCTCGCCGAATGCGCCCTTCGCGATTGCCGTTGACGAGGCGCGCCGGTTCTACAGTGTGATGTTCCACCCGGAAGTGATGCATACGCCTGACGGCGCCAAACTGCTCCGGAATTTTACCCATGCCATTGCCGGGCTTTCCGGCGACTGGACCATGGCGGCGTTCCGCGACGAGGCGGTGGCGGCGATCCGCGAACAGGTTGGCGACGCAAGGGTGATTTGCGGGCTGTCCGGCGGCGTTGATTCCTCCGTGGCCGCGGTTTTAATCCACGAAGCGATTGGCGAGCAGCTGACTTGCGTTTTCGTCGATACCGGTTTGATGCGCGCTAATATTGACGGCGTCGGCGAGGGCGAAGACGTCGTGCGGCTGTTTCGCGACAGCTACAATATTCCGCTTGTGCATGTGGAGGCCGAGGCGCTGTTTCTCGACAAGTTGGCGGGCGTCGATGATCCGGAAGAAAAACGCAAGATTATTGGCGCGACGTTTATCGACATTTTCGACGAAGAAGCCGGCAAGATTGAGAATGTCGAATTCCTGGCGCAGGGAACGCTCTACCCCGACGTAATTGAAAGCGTCTCGTTTGACGGCGGGCCGTCGGTGACGATTAAATCGCACCACAATGTCGGCGGGCTGCCGGAGCGCATGAACCTGAAACTGGTCGAGCCGTTGCGCGAGCTTTTCAAAGACGAAGTGCGCGCGCTGGGGCGCGAGCTCGGTCTGCCGGACCATTTTGTCGCCCGCCATCCCTTTCCGGGGCCGGGTTTGGGGATCCGCATTCCCGGCGCAGTGACGAAAGAAAAGGCCGACATCTTACGAAAGGCGGATGCGATTTACCTCGATGAGATTGCCAAAGCCGGGCTCTATGACGATATCTGGCAGGCTTTTGCTGTTCTGCTCCCTGTACGGACGGTCGGCGTGATGGGCGATGGGCGCACATATGATTATGTGCTGGCGCTGCGCGCCGTCACCTCGACCGATGGCATGACGGCGGATTACTATCCGTTCAGCCACGCGTTTCTCGGCGCCTGCGCAACCCGCATCATCAACCAAGTGCGCGGCGTCAACCGGGTTGTATATGACGTAACATCAAAACCACCGGGAACGATCGAGTGGGAATGATCCGGCGTTTTTCGAGATCTATCGCCATCTATCAAATAATATAATTAAAACAAGCAATTAAGGCATTTATACTGCCGAAATCTATCGCTATCTTTCGTCCTCAAACTAGGTCCATCGGCGGTATTGTTGACGGACCAATAAATTTGCGATTTCCTGAAATCGAAGGTACCGTCAATGTAGATTTAGCAATGACGGTACCAAAAACATGCCTAACACATTGAAATACAGATATAATAATAGAAAAAACTCGGAAAAAATCAATGACGGTATTGATGTTCAGGAGAGCGCCCAATGCTGACCGAGCTTTCCCTTAAGAATATGAAATTAAAGGATAAAACCTACAAAGTGTCCGATCGCGACGGGATGTATGCGTTTGTGACAAAGACCGGATCTATCTCCTTTCGATACGATTATCGGATTAACGGGCGCCGCGAGACTTATGTCATCGGCCGGTACGGGCGAGGCGGCATTTCTTTGGCGCTTGCGCGTGAAAAATGCCTGGATGCGCGTAAGCAAGTGGCAGACGGCATCTCTCCGGCCAAAAGCAAGCGACGCGAAAAAGAGCGCTTATCTGGCGCCCAGAGATTTGGCGAATATGCAGAAAAGTGGATCGAGGAAGTTGAGCTCGCCGAAAGTACCCGGGCAATGCGTCGTTCAATTCTGGTGCGCGACGTTATTCCGCGTTTCAAAAACATGCTATTGGAAGAGATCAAAGAAGAAGACCTTCGAGCAGCGTGCCAGAAGGTCAAAGATCGAGGCGCCCCGGCAACGGCCATCCATGTTCGCGACATCGTCAAACAGATTTATGTTTATGCG
>JAJFFZ010000217.1 GCA_021776395.1 Hyphococcus sp.
GAGTTGACAGACAAGGGGGCGCCGACGCAATAACCCGCCCCATTCGCCAGTTCATGCCGTTTCGCCGGGGGTATCGCCTACATGCAAGTTGTCGTCGTCGAATCACCATCCAAAGCCAAGACCATCAACAAATATCTTGGCCCCGGCTTCAAGGTGCTGGCCTCTTACGGCCATATTCGCGACCTGCCGTCGAAAAATGGCTCGGTCGATCCTGACAATGATTTCGCCATGGTGTGGGAGCTTGATGCGGCGTCGAAAAAGCGCGTCAGCGAAATTGCCGCTGCGGTGAAATCCGCCGACCGGCTGGTTCTGGCGACTGACCCCGACCGCGAGGGCGAGGCCATCTCCTGGCACTTGCTGGAAGTGCTGGCGGAGAAAAAGGCGCTGAAGGGCGTGCGCGTTGACCGGGTGGCGTTTAACGCGATCACCAAAAAAGCGGTTCAGGAAGCCATGGCGCAGCCGCGCGAAATTGATACCGCGCTGGTCAACGCCTATCTCGCCCGCCGGGCGCTCGATTATCTCGTCGGCTTCACGCTGTCGCCGGTGCTGTGGCGCAAACTCCCGGGCGCACGTTCCGCCGGCCGGGTGCAATCGGTCGCCCTGCGCATCATTTGCGTGCGCGAGCTGGAAATTGAAACTTTCGTCGCGGAAGAATACTGGTCGGTGAAAAGCCAGGCCTCCTCCCAAGGCAGCGCATCGTTTGAAGCGCGCCTGGTTTTCCATGAAGGCGAGAAGCTCAAAAAATTCACGCTCAATAATGAAGCCGCGGCCATGGCCGCCAAGGGCGCGGTTGAAGCCGGAACCTTCACCGTCGCTGCAGTCGAAGCCAAGCCCGCGAAGCGCAACCCGCCACCGCCGTTCACCACCTCAACGCTGCAACAAGAAGCCGCCCGCAAGCTCGGCTTTAACGCCCAGCGCACCATGCGCACCGCCCAGGGGCTATATGAAGGCATCGATATTGGCGGCGACACGACAGGGCTCATCACCTATATGCGCACCGACGGCGTTGATATGGCGCCCGAAGCGATCAGCGATGCGCGCCGCGCCATTGGCGGCCAGTTCGGCGATCAATATGTGCCCGACAGCGCCCGGGTTTACAAAACCAAAGCCAAGAATGCACAGGAAGCTCACGAGGCGATCCGCCCGACATCGTTCTCGCGCTCGCCGGACAAGCTGCGCGGGCTCGATAGCGACCAGCACAAATTATATGAGCTGATCTGGAAGCGCGCCATGGCCAGCCAGATGCAATCGGCGCGGCTTGAAAACACCGTCATCGATCTTCTGACGGCGGATAAAAAAACCGGCCTGCGCGCCACCGGATCGGTGATTTTGTTTGACGGATTTTTAGCGCTCTATGAAGAAGGCCGCGATGACGCCGATGCGGATGAAAATGGCGGCGTGTTGCCGAAGCTGACGCAGGGCGCGCCAGCGGCGATTTCCGATACCAAAGCCGACCAGCATTTCACCCAGCCGCCGCCGCGCTTTTCCGAGGCGAGCCTGGTTAAAAAGCTCGAAGAGCTCGGCATCGGCCGGCCCTCAACCTACGCCTCGACGCTATCGACATTGCGCGACCGCGGCTATGTCACCATGGATCGCAACCGCTTCATCCCCGATTCCAAGGGCCGGATCGTGGTGGCGTTTTTGGAAAACTATTTCCGCAAATATGTCGAATATGATTTCACTGCGGATCTGGAACAGACGCTGGATAAAATTTCCGCCGGCGATGCGGACTGGAAAGAGTTCTTGCGCAATTTCTGGACCGAGTTCCACGCCGCGGTGGAAGACACTGGCGAGTTGCGCATCACTGAAGTCCTTGACGCACTCAACGAGTCCCTCGGCCCGCTGATCTTCCCGCAAAAAGAAGACGGCTCCGACCCGCGCGCCTGCCCGTCCTGCAAGGAAGACGACCGTGCTGACGGTCGCCTCTCCCTCAAAACCGGGCGCTATGGCGCCTTCATCGGCTGCTCAAATTATCCGGACTGCAAACACACAAGACAACTCACCGCGCTCGGCGAGGGCGACGGCGCGGAGGCGACGGGCGACAAGGTGCTTGGCAAGGACCCGCAAACCGACCTCGACATCACCTTGAAGACCGGCCGCTTCGGGCCTTACCTCCAGATTGGCGAGCAGGAAAAAGGCTCCAAGGAAAAACCCAAACGCGCCGGCATTCCAAAGGGGTGGGATGCGGCCAGCATCGACCTTGAAAAAGCGCTGACTTTGCTGGCGCTGCCGCGCGATGTTGGCCCGCACCCGGAAGATGGCGAAATGATTGTCGCCGGCCTTGGCCGATTCGGGCCGTTCGTCAAACACGGCAAAACCTACGCCAATCTGCCGACAGTCGATGAGGTGTTCGAGGTTGGGCTCAACCGCGCCGTGACGCTGATCGCCGAGAAAAAAGCCAATCCGCGCGGGCGCAAGCAGGCGCAAGCGCTGAAAGAACTCGGCGCCCATCCCGAAACCGGCGATCCCGTCAACGTCATGGACGGACGCTACGGGCCTTACGTCAAACACCAGAAAACCAATGCGACAATTCCCGCCGGGATTGAGCCGGACAATATAACCCTGGAGCGCGCCCTAGAGCTGCTTGCCGCGCGCGAGAAGAAAAAGCCGACCAAGAAGAAGGCGGCGAAGAAGAAAGCTGTGAAGAAGAAAACCGCTAAGAAGAAGGCTGCAAAAAAAGCCCCCGCCAAAAAGGCTGCGAAGAAGAAGGCGACGAAGAAATCCGCTGCGAAGTGATTTAGTGCCACGGCTTCAAATCAATGGCAGATTTTGGAGCGTCCGAAGCACAACTCAACCTCCGCTCATTCCGGCGAAAGCCGGGATCCAGAGCCACATCCTGCGCGCGTTTTTCTGGATTCCGGCTTCCGCCGGAATGAGCGGGTAGAGTAAGGTTGATATTCTTCCTAACTGATACCGAAGCCCTACCCAATCCGTAAAAACCAACCATCCGCCTTAACTTTGTCGCAGAGTTCCGCAATTATTCTCCTGCGGGTAAGTCACCTAGTACAGTTGCGTAACCCTGATGCGAACCACACGGAATATTTGCGCTATAGCGCTAGCGGCGATGCTTGCCGCATGCACCACCGCGCCGCCAAAGCCCTCCCCTAAAGTCTCTGTTGCGCCCGCACCCGCACACAGCGCATTAAAAGTCTGCGCCGGCATGGGCGTTTCCAATGCGCCGAAAACTACATCGGACGGACACATTATCAACTATGAGGCAACCACAACCGTCATCGGCGCGAAGCTGATGCGCGCGCCGGTGCGCGGGTGTTTGTCATCCGGTTTCGGACCGCGCCGCGGCGGTGCGGGGCGCATACACAAGGGCGTTGATCTGTTCACCCGCTCGCCGCGCAAAATCTTCGCCGGCGGTTCGGGCGTGGTTGAGAGCGTCGACACCCAGCGCGGTTATGGCCGCACTATTCTCATCCGCCACAATGCGCGCGTTAAAACCCGCTACGCCCATCTTTCCGCATATGCGCGCGGTCTGGCCCGCGGCGATAAGGTGCGCCGCGGCGCGCTGATCGGCTATACCGGCGAAAGCGGCAACGCCACCGCCGTCCACCTCCACTATGAAGTCCTGATAGACGGCCGCCCGCGCAACCCGATGACGGTTGGCCGCTAAATTCTCCTCTACCCGGCAAGCGCGGAACCTGCTACGGCGGGAAGCAAACTAACGCCAACAAACCGAAAGCCTTCCCCTTGCCCGCAAAGAAAACCCCGCCCCGGCGTCCCCGCCGCCCCGACAGTCCCGCCGCGCTGCCGTCCAAAACCGATATTATCGCGTTTTTAAACGGCGCTGACGGCGATGCTGTGCGGCGCGATCTGGCGCGGCATTTCGGCGTTAAGGGTGCGGCCCGCACTGAATTGCGGGCGCTGCTGAAGCAAATGGACGCGGACGGATTAATCAATCTCAAAACCGGCAAACGCATCGCCGTCGCTGGGCGCTTGGCGCCGGTTATGCCGATTGACGTAATCTCTGTTGACGATGACGGCGATCTGGAATGCGAACCGGCCGACTGGCGCCAGGACCATCGCGCGCCGATGATCCGCATCGTCGCCAGCCACGCTGCCAAACACAAACCGCCCCCCGGCGTCGGCGACCGATTGCTGGCGCGGCTGACGGCGGCTGGCGACAACTCCTATGAAGCCGCGATCATCAAAGAGATTGGCAAGGGCGCGCACCGTTTCCTCGCCGTTTACAATGCCAAGCGCGGCGGCGCGACGGCCGACCCGGTTGAGCGCCGCGCGAAGGGCCATTTCACCATTGCGCCGGGTGACGAAGGCGGCGCCAAGGATGGCGATCTGGTGTGGATCGAGACCAAGAATGAACGCGGCTATGGCCCGCGCAAGGCCCGCGTGCGTTCCATCGCCGGCCATATCGACGACACCCACGCCTATTCTACGATTGCGCTCGCCAATCAGGATATCCGCACCGAGTTTCCAGCGTCGGTCCTGGAAGAAGCGCAACAAGCGCAGCTGCCGCGCGCCGGCGCCTTCACCGACTTGCGCGATACGCCGCTGTTCACCATCGATCCCGGGGACGCAAAAGACCATGACGACGCGGTGTTCGCCGAACCTGATCCGAACCCGGACAATCCCGGCGGCCATCGCATTATCGTCGCTATCGCCGATGTCAGCTACTTTGTGCGTCCCGGCAGCGCGCTCGATACCGAAGCCTTAAAACGCGCCAATTCGGTTTACCTGCCCGACCGTGTCGTACCGATGTTGCCGGAGCGGTTGTCTAACGACCTTTGTTCCCTGCGCGAGCACGAAGACCGACCGTGCCTTGCGGTCGATATGATTATCACCGCGCAAGGCGTTAAAAAATCCCACCGCTTTGTCCGCGCGATGATGCGCTCAGCCGTCAAGCTTTCCTATGAAGAAGCGCAAGCGATCAGCGAGGGGGCGCCGGCTTCTCCCGAGATAAAAACCGCAGTGAACAACCTTTATCACGCGTTCAAAGCCCGCTGGATTGAGCGCGGCAAACGCGCACCGCTGGACCTTGATCTACCCGAGCGAAAAATCATCATGAACAAGGCCGGCCGGGTTGAAAAAGTCGTCAAGCGCGAGCGCTTCGACGCCCACCGGGTGATTGAGGAATTTATGATCCTCGCCAATGTCGCGGCCGCCGAAACCCTGGAACGCGCCCGTACGCCCCTGATTTACCGGGTTCATGACCAGCCCGATGAAGAGACCATCAAAGGGGCGCGCGAATATCTGAAATCGCTCGATTATTCGCTTTCAAAGGGCGGCGCAGTGCGGCCTGCAAACTTCAACCAACTCCTGAAGATCGCCAGCCAGCGCGATGAAAAGGAGATGGTCTCCGAGGTTGTCCTGCGCTCCCAGCGGCAAGCGGTTTACGCCACGGAAAACCTTGGCCATTTCGGTCTGAACCTGCCGCGTTACGCCCATTTCACCTCGCCGATCCGGCGTTATGCCGACCTCACGGTCCACCGTGCGTTGGTTAAAGCCTGCAAGCTCGGCCCCGGCGGCCAGAGCGCCGAGGAAGCAAAATCCCTTGGCGATATCGCCGACCAGATTTCAACGCTGGAGCGACGCGCCATGGCCGCCGAGCGCGAGGCGAATGACCGCTATCTGTCGGCGTTTTTAGAGGCGCGTGTCGGTTCCAGCTTCGATGCCCGCATTCGCGGCGTCACCAGGTTTGGCCTGTTCGTCATGCTCGACGAGACCGGCGCC
>JAJFFZ010000218.1 GCA_021776395.1 Hyphococcus sp.
TCAGCGTCAATACGGCGCACGAGCTCTGGTATCTACAAGTCTGGGTATCTCTAAGTCTGGAAACCTACAGGGCTGGCGGTCTCAAACGGCGAAAGCGTGGCGGAAAATGGCGAAGAAAAAGAAATCAGGCGGCGATGCGCCGGTGATCGAAGGCAAGGCCGCCGAGGCGAAGAAAAAGAAAAAGACCAGCCCTTTCGAATTTGTTCAGCAAGTTCGCAATGAAGCCTCGAAGGTCACCTGGACGTCGCGCAATGAAACCATGGTATCGACGATCATGGTGTTGATCATGGTCATGATTATGGCGTTGTTTTTCTTCCTGGTCGACCAGGGCTTACGGTTTGGCGTTTGCAATTTTCTCCCCATCGATTGCGTTTCGCTGGATAATTAACAGACAATAACGGACTGCGACATGACTGCGAAATGGTACATCGTTCACGCATATTCGAACTTCGAAAAGAAGGTCGGCGATTCGATCATGCTTTCCGCCAAGGAAAAAGGGCTCGATAGCCTGATTGAAGAAATCTATGTGCCGACCGAAGAGATCACCGAGATGCGGCGCGGGCGCAAGGTCAATACCGAGCGGCGATTTTTCCCAGGCTATGTTTTGGTCAACATGGTGATGACGGACGATACTTATCACCTGATTAAAGACACTCCTAAAGTCACCGGCTTTTTGGGCTCTGGCAACAAGCCGATGCCGGTGCCGCAAAAGGAAGTCGACCGCATCCGCGGCGTTGTCGAAGACGGCGAGACCGCGCCGCGCCTGACGATTACTTTCGAGATTGGCGAGACCGTTCACGTTACGGACGGGCCGTTTGCGTCCTTCTCGGGCGTAGTCGAAGACGTCGATGAGGAAACCACGCGGCTTAAGGTGGCGGTTTCAATTTTCGGCCGGGCGACACCGGTCGAGCTTGAATTTACGCAGGTTGAGAAGTCAAACTAAAAGCGCCTTAACGCGCCCTGATTTTGGCGGCGCACGCGTTTGAGCATCGCGCGATCATACCAGAAATTCACCGGATCAAGACGCGGGCGCAATTGGCGAACATTGTCGCTTGAATAAATCTCGTAAATATTGTCCGGCATCGCCGTGACGCCATTTTGTTTCAAGAGACGGTAGAGAATAATTTTTTGAAGGTGGCGCTCGGAATATCGCAACAGGCGGTGATGGTAGGTTTTTATATCGCGCCTGTTAAGCGTAAGTGAGTCATATTCAAATGTCGCCTCTTCAGCGGCCACAATGCGGTGGCGGTGGCTGTCATCGCTGCCGCCAATTAAATTCGTCAGCAGAAGATAAGAGATTAGCCCGTCCTCGCCCTTGGCGCCGAAGGGCAGGCGGATATCGTGCGTACGGATCGCGCTAAGGGCTGTCCCGCTCAAAGCATACAGATTACCGCTGAGATAGTGGTTTGTGTTTACCCGCGCCGCCCAGGCGCGGCGGCTGCGGCCGGTGGCGGGTAGGGCGCTCGCGCCATAAGCGCGCGGTGCGCGTTGTAACGCTTGCGACAATGCGGGGAATGCGCCGGCGCTTGGCCGGATGTCGCCATCGATGAAAATATGCGCGCTGGCCTCCGGCGCGATCCGGTAGACATAGTCGTTCCAGGCGTTGGCCTTGTCTGCGACGGGCAGGAAATGCGCCGTGATCCGACGATCAGCTGCGGCAAGCGCTTTGGCGACGCTATAGGTCTGGTCGGTTGAGCCATTAACCAGAATATGCGCGCGGTAGTCTTCGCCCGCGGCAGCGGCGTCGAGGGCGCCAATGCAGCGATGCAACAGCCACTGCTCGTTATGGGCGAATATGCAAATTGATAAGGTCATGTAGCGAACGGGGAGCAATATTCATGCAACACTCGCAAACAAAGGCGGATTACCGTTAACGCCCTGCTGGTTGCTGCGGATAGCCACATTGTCGGTCTGCTTGCCGCAGTTGAGTCGAAGGCTGGCGTGGGTATAGACTGGCGTTAACGCTAACGAGAGCGAGGCCCCAATGCCGGACCATGGAGACATCAACCCGCAACGCGCGAAGTTTCGCGCCATGAGCGAAGGCACGCAGGAAGACTGGACAGCGATCGCCACGCAATTTGCGCCGTTTGCAGCAACCGGCGGCAAGCGCGTGCTTGACCATTTGCGATTGCTTGATGGTGATTATGGCGGGTTCCCCATTGATCGCTTGCAGCATTCCCTGCAAACCGCGACCCGGGCGCATAAAGATGGCCGCGACGAGGAATATGTCGTCTGCGCCTTGCTTCACGATATTGGCGATACGCTCGGCGCCTATAATCACCCCGATATTGCTGCGGCGATTTTAAAACCGTTCGTGTCGGAGAAAAATCTCTGGATGGTTGAAAAGCACGGCGTCTTTCAGGGCTATTATTTCTTCCACTATCTCGGCCTCGATCGTGACATGCGCGAGGCTTATCGCGAGCATAAATATTTTCAGTATACAGCAGATTTCTGCGAGAAATATGACCAGAACGCCTTCGATCCGGATTACCAGTCAATGCCGCTGGAAGCGTTTGAGCCGATGGTGATGAAACTGTTTGAGGCGCCCAAAAACTCAATCTATGGCCCGGCCATTGCGCCGGAATAGAGTTTCGTTACGCGCACAATGGCAGGACCGCCCGCTGCTTAATTCCTATTTCAACGGCGGGATTTGTTTGTCGCTCGCGAGCTCGATTTCGGGATCGGCGTCCGCCATCGACATGTTGATTTCCGGCATTTCGCCGCCAAGCTCTTCAATCATCGAGACAATCTGGTGCGAGGAGGCGAGGATTTGTCTGCCGCCTTCAGATTTACGCTTCGTCAGCTGAGCAGTGTCCTCCAGCGCATCGACGGCGCGATAGGTTTGTTCCACAGCGGTATTGAGATTGCGCAGCAGTGTTTTGAGGTCCGGGTCGTCGCCCGCCATCTTATCCTTCGCAACCTTGTGCATGCGGGCAATCTCGCCGCCAAGCTCTTTAACCCGCGTGCGCGTGCGCCGTCTGGAAAAAAACGCAGTCAATAATGCCCCGACAACAAACCCGCCAAAGGCCGCACCCCCACCAATAATGAGCAACTCAGACACCACGACACCCCATATTTATCCCACAAAGAGGATTTTTGGCGAATTGGCGGCTTTTGGCAAGCTCTGGCTGGATTGGCCCGTAAAACATGGCCTGCGCGACGGCAGCGTGGTTAACAGCCGCCATCCGGTGAGCAGGCGCCGCCGCCGGGCATGCGGGTATCGTGTAGCCGTAAGACCAGCCATCTTTGTAGAGAACGGTTTGCGGGCGCGCATACCAGTCAATTGGCGTGAGCTTGTGGCCTTTGGCTTCGAGCAGCGCCTTGGTGTCGGCGCTGATGCCGGGCTCATAGAGAATTTGGTCCGGCAGCCATTGGTGGTGAATGCGCGGATGCTCCATCGCATCGCCGATATTCATGCCCCGGTCGATGACATTGATGATGACCTGCAAAACGGAAGTGATAATGCGCGACCCGCCCGCGCCGCCAATCGCCATGAAGGGCGCGCCGTCTTTGAATATCAATGTCGGCGTCATCGAGCTTAACGGACGCTTGCTGGCGGCGATGGCGTTTTTGTCGTTGCCGACAAGGCCGTAATAGTTTGGAACGCCGGGTGCTGCGGAAAAATCATCCATCTCATTATTTAATAGAATGCCGGTTTCAGGCACGACGACGCCGGAGCCAAAACTCATATTCAACGTATAGGTATTGGAGACAAAATTGCCGTCTTTGTCGATGACGGAAAATTGCGTCGTATCATGACTTTCATAAGCAGCCGGATCGCCGGCGCCTATTTTAGAGGAGACGCCGGCTTTGTTCGGGTTGATGGTTGCGGCTAACGATTTTGCATATTCTTTGCTGATTAGCCCTTGAACCGGGACATCAACGAAATCCGTGTCGCCCAGAAGTTCGGCGCGATCAGCAAAAGCCAGGCGCATGGTCTCGGCGAGAAAATGCAACGCATCGGCGCTGTCGCCAGCGGACGTATAAGGCGCGCGCGTTTCTAAAATGTTGAGCATCTCGATGAGGTGAATGCCGCCGGAACTTGGCGGCGGCATCGAGTGTATTTCATAACCGCGATAGGTTCCGATAACCGGCTCGCGTTCGACGACTTTGTAACGGGCAAGGTCATCACGGGTGATAAGCCCGCCATTCG
The DNA here is from genome assembly GCA_021776395.1 of Hyphococcus sp. GTDB lineage: Bacteria > Pseudomonadota > Alphaproteobacteria > Caulobacterales > Parvularculaceae > Hyphococcus. The sequence goes on from JAJFFZ010000218.1 coordinate 4,154, forward strand.
CCGCCATATCGCTGGCAATCGCGTCTGCGACCCAGCCGGCATAAAACCCGTCGCGGCCGTGTTTTGAAATCGCCTTCAGCGTCCTGGCCAGACCCTTGCGCCGCATGACATCGCCGGGGAGATATCCCGACCCATCGGGCTTGAAAAACTCGGCGCGCGCCGCAGCGTTGCGCGTCAGGGCTTTTCTTTCCTCTTCAAACATCGCCGCGTTAAAGTAAGAAAGCGTGTAGCCTTTTTCAGCAAGGCGGATCGCCGGCGCCATTACTTTCTTGCGGGAAAGGACGCCATATTTCTCGTGCGCGTGAAGCAGGCCGGCGACGGTTCCCGGCACGCCGGATGATTTGTGGGAATGGCGGATGGCGTCAATATCGACATTGCCTTCATCATCGAGATACATGTCTTGCGTCGCGGCGGCGGGCGCCATTTCGCGGTAGTCGATGGCGATGGTTTTTCCTTCGTCTTGCATATGCACCAGCATGAAACCGCCGCCGCCAAGATTGCCGGCGCGTGGGTAAGTGACGGCAAGGGTGAAGGCGGTCGCGACCGCTGCATCAACCGCATTGCCGCCTTGCGCCAACATATCCGCGCCGATTTTCGCGGCGGTTTTCTCGCCCGCAACAACCATCCCCTCGCGCCCGCCATTGGGATGGTGCGCGACATCAGCAAGCGGCGGGGTTGAGGTCGCGTCTGCAAAAGCTGGCGCCGCAGTAAGATTAACCGAGAAAACGCAGCAGACAATAAAACGAACGAACCGGCGCATGCAGGCCTCCTGTTTGGTCATCATTGCAGCCTAGCCAATTCGATTGGATATTGCGAGGCGCTGACTTGCCTATACAAGCTGTGACTTTGCCTTTGTCTGTGGAACGATGACTGCTAGCTTGTCCAGCAGCGCCGAATAGCCACAAGCGCCAGGAGGCGACGATGCCTGAATTTAAAGATGTCATCCACACGAGGGAGGCGTTGCGCGCAATCCTCCCGGAGCCCTTCGATCTGGTGACGCGCAAGACCCTCGATCATCTCGACAAGCATTGCGGGGTTTTTATAAACCGGGCGCCGTTCATGATACTGGCGTCAGCGGATGCGGCTGGACATATTGACGTATCTCCCAGGGGCGACCCGCAAGGGTTTGTGAAAATCCTTGACGGTAAGACGCTTGCGATACCGGACCGCCTTGGAAACCGGCGCGCCGACACGATGGAGAATATTGTACAAAATCCGAAAGTCGGTCTGATTTTTTTAATACCCGGAAAAACCGAAACGCTCCGGATCAGCGGGAGTGCCATCATTGTCAGAGACGAGGAGTTGCGCAACTCCATGGCCGTGAAAGGGCGCAGCCCGGAGCTTGCAATTGTTGTGAATGTCGAAGAGGCGTTCTTTCACTGTTCAAAATGTATGCTGAGGTCGAAACTTTGGCAGACAGAGCACTGGCCAAGTCTTGAAGGATTGCCCCGGCTAGCCGAAACCATGGTTGATGCCGGAAAATTAGACCTAAGCGAAGAAGATATGCACCAAATCGTCCTCGCGGACGAGCGCGACCGTCTCTACTGAAAAGCGTCCGCGCTCAAAGCCCAAACCTCTCCAGCGCCGCCTTGGCAATCGGCTCGCCCCATTCCTGGACGAAATGGCCGGCGTCTGCGACTTCCATTGGCTCGGGACAGTTTTTGATTATTTGTTGCAGGATTTTCATCGCCGGGGGACCGAGCACCGGGTCCTGCATACCGATCGCCATGAAGCTATCGCCGGTCCAGTCTTCGGACCAGAATTTGCGCGCCTTCAGCGAGGTTTCAACGCCTTCGCTGGCCGAGGGCGTCAGCGCTTCGCCTTCGCCGCCTTTGAGCATGACCAGTTCGGGAAAACGCCGCACGCCCCCCTTGTAGGATTGGTCGGGAAACGGTGCGTCATAGGCGGCGATCTCTTCATCGGTGAGAATTGGCGTCGCCTGCTTCATCAGCTTACCGACTTTAAGGTCCGGGTTGGCGCGGTTGAACGCACGCCACGCGGCAAACCCTTGGCCTGCATTTTCGCCAGCCGGCAGGCCGGTGTTCATCACGATCAGCCGCGAATAGCGCTGCGGCGCTTCCATCGGCAGGGTGAGCCCCAGCAACCCGCCCCAGTCCTGACAGACGAGGCAGACATTTTTAAGGTCCAGCCGCTCAACAAACGCGAGCAGCGCGTCGCGATGAAAATGATAGGTATAGACATCATCATCGACCGGCTTGTCCGAGCGCCCGAAACCAAACATATCCATCGCGACAAAGCGATGGCCCGCATCGGTAAAAACCGGCGCCATCTTGCGAAACAGATAAGCCCATGACGGCTCGCCGTGAATGCAAAGGAATGTCACGCCATCTCCCTCTTTTCCCGATACAGGACCCTCATCGACATAGTGCATGCGCAAGCCTTCGTAGCCGGGAAGGTCGTCAACATAGTGTGGCGCGTAGTCCCAACCGGAGAGATTTTCAAATCGGTCGTTGGGCGTGCGCAGGGCTTTGATGGTCATGGGTGCATATCCTTGTCTGGTTAAGACAAAGCATGTCGCGCTTTACCGCTACATGCAAAGAGCTTTCGCACATTATTCAATTCTAATACCCCCCCATTTCAAGTAGTTCGCGGCCGCTTATTCCGCGGTCCTGGACATGAGTTGTGGCAGTTGAATAGCCGGTTTCACTTGCCGGATCATATGTTGGGCTGTCGCTTTCGCCAAGGCTGTCGATTATTTCCGTCGCGCGAGCAAGCGCGCGGATAAGACGCTCATGGGTGGCGGCGATCCAGTCGAGGCGGTCGCCGGTGCTGCCGGTTATGGTTCTAGCGCCATCGCCGTAATGTTCAATATCCATGGCCCGGTCCATATCGGCATCGGATATAGGCCGTACCGCCTCGTCATAATGGCTCCTGACGGCTTCCGCGCGCTCGCGCGCGCCGCTGAAGTCAAAAGTTGCCTGGGCGAGGACCAGCGGGCTGGCGTCAGTACGGAAGGTCGGATTTTCAAGCGCGGCATAGCGTTTTACGCCATCAGTTTCGGTGCGCTTGCCGATGCGATCGGTGACCCAGGTGAAGCCCTGGTTTTCATAGCGCTGGGTTCGAGGCGCGCCGCCGTTCGGGTTCGGCGCGCCATATTCGACACTGGCAAAAGCATAGGCAGCCAGCTTAGGAAATTTTCGCAAGCGATAGGGCTCGATATCATCGCGATAGCTGGCCCGGATGTAGGAGCCGTCTGGTAGCTTTAGTTCCACGATCCGGCCTATGTCATCGCGCTCAACGGCGATTTTTTCGCCAACCATAATCTGGACACGGGTTTCGTTGTAGCGTTCGGAAAAATACCGAATGTGATACCCGTCCGGATGCCATGACCATCGACCGCCTGGCACGGCATCATCAGCATTGCGCGGCGGATCACCACCGAGCACAGCGATCTGTTCAAGATCTTCATAGGTGGTTCCGGGGCGCTGTGCTGCAAGGCGAAGACGATCACGAGCATCAAGTACTTTAAGTACAGAACGCGGCATTTTGCGGCGCGCTCGTGAGGACAATTCCGGGGGCGCCCAACTCGCTGCGCCGCCATCAAGGGCGAGATATTGTTTGGGCGTCAACAACGCGCGCGCGGCGGCTTGTGATTTTGGTACAACATTTTTCAACTCAAGCCCGCTCAACACACTCCACAGTAATACCTGAATGTCGCGCTGTTCTATATCAGGGTGTGCATAGCTGTTTGTCAGGATGGATGTCACATAAGGGGCATATTTTCCCGTGAGTTCGCCGGTAAGGTATCCGCGCCCGCCAGTGCGTTCATGTGTGCCCATTTTCAGGCAATAGCTTTGTGCACGGAACTCCCACAGGCCGGGCTGTAGTTTGAAACCACCCGTGGCTGTGCGCTCTAATGAGGCCATGTTGCCGGGTGCGCCAAAATCCCAGGTATCGAGATGGGGGGATTGTCGATGAAATTCGGCGTTTTCCATTTCCAGCGGAAACAAAGTCTTGGCGACCGCGGTCTCCGCAGCGTCCCGCGCCTCGCGTTCAGCGCGTTTCTTCGCCTGGTTCACAATCCCGCCGATTTGTGCACCCGCCGGCGGTGCGGCGATGATGGCGGTTGCCGCGAGCAGCATGGCGACCGCCCGGATAAAGTTTCTTGCAAATGTCACCTTAGTGTCTCTCCCCGTTTGCAGGCGGGAAAAGGGCCCGCCGATTTTGTTAGACCGGTATAAGCTAGCCGCATCCGCTGGCCTTTCCAATCGTTACGAAATTTCTTCCCGTCCATGTTTTATTCTCAGGCCGCGCCGCTATAGTCACGCCGAAAGTTAATTGCGCCAGACGTTTAGCGCAGTTTTTATAACCATCTTGGAGACATTCATGGCGGAGCATTCTTGCGATCTTGTGATTATCGGCTCGGGGCCGGGCGGCTATGTCGCGGCGATCCGGGCGGCGCAGCTGGGGATGAAGACCGCTATCATTGAGCGCGACGTGCTGGGCGGCGTCTGCCTCAACTGGGGCTGCATCCCGACCAAGGCGCTGCTGCGCACCGCGGAAGTCTATGCGAATATGAAGCACGCAGCTGACTTTGGGCTGACGGCAGACAATATCGGCTTTGACATCGACGCGGTCGTCAAGCGCTCGCGCAAGGTGGCGAACAAGCTTTCCGGCGGTATTGGCTATCTGATGAAGAAGCACAAAGTGCGGGTGATCGAGGGAACCGCGCGGCTGGAGAAGGGAAGCACTGCCCCGATTGTTAAAGTCAAAACCAAGGATGGCGAGGACACGGTCAAAGCCAAACACGTCATCCTCGCCACGGGCGCGCGGGCGCGCACTATTCCGCAAGCCGGGCTGGAGCCCGACGGCAAGCTGGTCTGGACCGCGAAGGAAGCGATGGTCCCCGACGTGATGCCGAAATCACTTCTGGTGATCGGCTCCGGCGCCATCGGCATTGAGTTTGCGAGTTTTTACAATGCGCTCGGCGCCAAGGTGACGGTGGTTGAAATGCTCGACCGTGTGTTGCCGGTGGAAGACGAAGAAATTTCCAAACACGCCGAGAAGCAATTTAAAAAACACGGCATGGACATCCTTACAAGCGCGCAGGTGCAAAGCCTCGACAAGAAAGGCAAGCTGGCCAAAGCGACGGTAAAGCTTAAAGACGGCAAGACCAAAATCATCGAGGCCGAGCGCGTCGTCCTCGCCGTCGGGATTGTCGGCAACACCGAAAATCTAGGGCTTGAAGCGGTTGGCGCGAAAATTGAACGCGGTCATGTCAGCGTCAATCAATGGCTGGAAACCGACGTTAAAGGCCTCTATGCGATTGGCGATGTTGTCGGCGCGCCATGGCTGGCGCATAAGGCCTCGCATGAAGGGGTCATCTGTGTAGAGAAGATTGCCGGGCAAGCGGGCGTCCATCCGCTCGACGTTACTAAAATACCAGGCTGCACCTATTGCAATCCGCAAGTCGCCTCCATCGGCCTGACTGAGGCGGCGGCGCAGGCGGCGGGCCGCAAGGTCAAAGTCGGGCGCTTCCCGTTTAACGCCAATGGCAAGGCTATCGCTCTGGGCGAGCCCGAGGGCCTGGTCAAAACCGTGTTCGACGCGGCAACCGGGGAGCTCCTCGGCGCCCATATGATCGGCGCGGAAGTCACTGAGCTAATCCAGGGCTTCGCCATCGCCAGGCAAATGGAGGCGGTCGAAGAAGACCTGATGCACACCATCTTTCCGCATCCGACGCTCAGCGAGATGATGCATGAAAGCGTGCTCGACGCTTATGGGCGGGTGATGCATATCTAGATGGATTTCGCCAGATTTCTGGTTGACCTCAAAGCAAAGATACAGCTCGCATCGGTCCGCAAGAGACGCCGACGATGATGGAAAGCACGTGTCGCGACTGCTTTAGGGCCGGCGGGGAGTACGCAACTACCCTGAGGCGAGTCTCGCTGTTGACAGGGCCGCTGGGTTTGACTATCTCCCGCGCTCCCTTGTGCATTAAAGGCCTGTCCGATGAAAGTCCGTAGCTCCCTTAAGTCTTTGAAAAAGCGTCATAAAGACTGCCGCGTAATCCGCCGTAAGGGGCGCGTATACGTCATTAACAAGACCCAGAAGCGCTTTAAAGCGCGTCAGGGTTAACGCCGGACGGCTTCTTCCTTGGATTTTAAGGCTTTGACCGCTAGGCTTTCGTTGATGCGAAGGCTTTGTTTGTTGATTCTCGCGAGTATGGCGCTCGCCCTCCCGGCGGCGGCGGATCAGACCGATCCTCGCCTCGATTTGCTGTTTGAGGAGCTGCGCACCGGTGATGCGGTGCGCGCCGAGGAAAATGTCTCCCGCATCATTGAGATATGGTCCGACGCCCAGAGTGATACGGTCGATCTTCTCTATGCCCGGGCCGAGTTAAGCGCGGCTGAGGGCGCTGACGACCTCGCGCTGACGCTACTTGATCACATTGTCGGCCTAGCGCCGCATTTTGCGCAAGGCTATGCGCTGCGCGGACGGGTGCGGTTAAGCGCCAACGACACGGCGGGCGCGATTGAAGACTTCTCCCGCGTGCTCGAGCTTGAACCACGCCAGTTTCAGATCCGCACCACGCTCGCCGGTATCTTATATGCGTCGGGTGAGCGCCGTGCGGCCTATGAGATGTATCAGTAGGTTCTGGAATGGAACCCGCATGATGAAGACGTGCGCCAGCGCTCACGCGCCCTGCGACGCGATCTCGACGGTCAAGAGATTTAATTTTCCCCACTTTGCGATTGCTGCTTGGCTCCGCCCCCGTGCTTTTCTATTTATATGGGTCAGACGGGGGATATCCTTCCGTAGTCGGATGAAATATTGAAGGAGTGCGTATCGTGGCGGACGGATCAGCGAATATTGAAGGAAGCTCAACCGTTGCAGCGGACCGGCTGCGCTCATTCATAGAGCGTGTGGAGCGTCTTGAAGAAGAAAAAGCTGCGATCCTGAACGACGTTAAAGAAATCTACGCCGAGGCGAAGGGTGAGGGCTATGACGTCAAGGTGCTGCGCCAGGTGGTGCGTATCCGCAAAATGGATCGCGCCGACCGCCAGGAGCAGGAAGCTTTGCTGGA
>JAJFFZ010000219.1 GCA_021776395.1 Hyphococcus sp.
ATCTGGCACACGTAGTCACTCGCGTCGATGTCGGCAAAGACAGTATAAGAATGTGCGGTCCAAAGGCAGCTCTAGCCGAGCAGGCTATAGCCTTTGACAGCACCAAACTATTGGTGCCCACCTTTGACCTCAAATGGTGCCCAGGAGAAGACTCGAACTTCCACGACCTTTCGGCCACTGCGACCTGAACGCAGCGCGTCTACCAATTCCGCCACCTGGGCTTGAGGGTGTGTGCGATAGATTGGGATTGCGGTTCTGTCAAATGCTGGTTTGAGTGAAGGCACCGGCGCCTGACGGTTTGGATCCGCCCTCGCCACACCCCTCCTCCAGGATATGTTCCCGCGAGAGCAAGCCCATAACTAACTCAGAGTGAGGCCGGGCCGCCGCCCCACTCGGACTCTGGAGCAATCATGCCGCTCTATATAACTGGATGCACGCACCCAGAACCGAGCCGTGGCCGCTATTTCCTCAATTAGCTTGACGCCAACGCCCCGGCGCCCGAAGAGCGCGCGAAGCCACCTTACATCCGTTATGACCGACGCTTATCTCAACCGCCGCACCTTCGCGATTATCTCGCATCCCGACGCCGGCAAAACCACGCTGACCGAGAAGCTGTTGCTGGCCTCGGGCGCAATCCGGCTTGCCGGCGAGGTTAAGGCCAAGGGCGACCGGCGCCGCGCGCGGTCCGACTGGCTGGCCATTGAACAAAAGCGCGGCATCTCGGTGACGACGTCGGCGATGACTTTTGAACATGACGGCGCAATCTTTAATCTGCTCGACACGCCGGGCCACGTAGATTTCTCCGAGGATACTTATCGCACGCTCACTGCGGTTGATTCTGCAATCATGGTTATAGATGCGGCCAAAGGCATTGAAACGCAGACGCGGAAACTTTTCGAAGTCTGCCGCCTGCGCGATATTCCGATCATCACCTATATCAACAAAGTCGACCGCGAAGGCCGCGATCTGTTTGAGCTTCTCGACGAGGTCGCCGATCAACTGGCGCTTGATGTTTGCCCACGCGTGTGGCCGCTGGGGACCGGCGGACAGTTCAAGGGCTGTTATGACCTGGCCCATGACCGGGTGCTGTTGCCGGCGGACGGCGATGTCAGCGGCGCATTCGGGAAGACCATAGAGCTTGATAACCCTGACGATCCCCGTCTTGACGCATTGATCGGCGCTGACGACATCGCGGATGCGCGCGAAGCGATGGAACTGGCGCGCGAGGGCTATACGCCGTTTGACTTGAAGGCGTTCCGCGAGGGCACACTGACGCCGGTCTATTTCGGCTCGGCGCTGAAGGAATTCACCGTTGCTGAACTGTTGCGCGATATCGGCAAGTTCGCGCCGCCGCCCCAGCCCAGAAAAATTGGACCGCAACAGGCCGGCGCAGAACAAGTCTCGCCCGATGACGATGCGGTTTCGGGTTTCGTTTTTAAAGTCCAGGCGAATATGGACCCTAACCATCGCGACCGTATCGCCTTTGTGCGGATCTGTTCCGGCCGCTTCAAGCGCGGCATGAAGCTGAAAGTCACCCGCACCGCGAAAGCGCTCGCCATCAATGCGCCGATCTTTTTCATGGCCCAGGACCGTCAGCTTGCGGAAGAAGCGGTTGCCGGCGATATTGTCGGTATTCCCAACCATGGCGCGCTCGGCGTTGGCGATACGTTGAGCGAACGTGACGGCCTTCAATATACCGGGCTGCCGGACTTTGCGCCGGAGATCATCCGCCGGGTGCGGCTTGACGATCCGATGAAGGCCAAACAGATGAAGCGGGCGATGATTGCGCTGGCCGAAGAGGGCGCCAGCCAGGTGTTTACGCCAGTGCTCGGCGCTGACTTTTACGTCGGCGTGGTTGGCGCCCTGCAGCTGGATGTGATCGAGGCGCGGTTGATCGCCGAATATGGCGTTAAGGCGACGCTGGAGGTTTGCGGTTATGAGACGGTGCGCTGGCTCGGCGGCGACAACGAGGTTGATGTCCAAACTTTCGTCACTAAGAACCAGGGCGCCGTCGCCCATGACCGTTATGGCGCGCCGGTCTATCTCGCCCGCTCGCAATGGGAAGCCGGCTATGCGGAAGACAAAAACCCCGGCGTTCAATTCCTGAAAACCCGCGAGCGGACATAAACGCAGAATGCATCACGGCGTTAAGGACTTGGCGCTAGGCTCGGTTTCCGGTTAAGTCAGCACATGGCCAAATGCGAGCATGACGGATGATTGACTACAGGCAAGGAACGCCCATCGCGGTTCTCGGCATGTCGGGCGTCGGCAAAACCCGCATCGCCTCGATGTTGCGCGCGCAAGCGGGCTGGTTTCATTACTCGGTCGATTACCGCATCGGTACGCGCTATATGGGCGAGGCGATTGTCGATAATTTCAAACGCGAGGCGACTAAATCTCCGCTCCTTCGCGAGCTCTTGCTTTCCGATTCAATTTATATTTCGCCCAACATTACCTTTGACAATCTCGACCCCCTATCGACTTACCTCGGCAAGCCCGGCGATCCGGCCAAAGGCGGCATCGCGTTCGAGGAATATCTGCGTCGCCAGCGCCAGCACCGCGATGCGGAAATCCGTGCACTGAGCGACACGCCGTTGTTTGTTGAAAAGGCCCGCGCCATTTACGGCTATGAACGGTTTATCTGCGACACTGGCGGCTCTATTTGCGAAATCGTCAATCCACATGATGCGGACGATCCGGTGTTGAAGGCGCTGTCGGAAACTTGCCTGTTGATCTATTTCGAGGGCGACGACGCGCATAATGAAGCGCTGAAAAACCGCTTCGATAAAGCGCCCAAGCCGATGTATTACAACGAAGCGTTTTTGCAGCAGCTCTGGGCGGATTATTTAAGCGAGACCGGTTTGCCGGAAAACAAAGTTGACCCGGACGATTTTATCCGTTGGGGATTTGCAAAGCTGATCGACTGGCGCACGCCGCGCTATCAAGCCATCGCCAAAGGCTGGGGCGTGACGATTCCCGCGGCGGAAATAGAAAAGGTGCGCGAGCCCGAAGCGTTCCTGGCGCTGGTCGATGCGGCGGTGAAGGCGCAAGGCTAAACCCTCTCGCCACCTTCAAGCCATCGCACGCATTCCGGTTCCAGCTCTTTGCGCACTCTCGCCTCATAGGCTGCGATATCCTCCGTGGTCAGCGCATCACGCCAGCGCCCGTTGGAGCCCTTATTGATGAACGTTTTCGCGCCGCCCTTCCATGGAGCTCCGCCAAGCGGCGCTACTTTATCGGCGTGGGATTTCATATAGTCAAAACTGCAATGCTCGATAATTGCCGGCCACGTCTCCTGCGCAACATCAATGTCCAAAAACTTAGCGATACGGCGCATTTCGCCCGGCATATCGGCTTTCAAATCGTTGAAATGGATCAGCATGACGTTCGGCAAATCGCGCACCGCCCACCAAGTGCGGACGTTCTCCCATAGGGACCAGGCCGGAAAGCCGTCCTCGTTAAGCCATTCGAGAAAAAACTGGCGCGGGTCTTCCGGCGGCGGCGTCACCGGCGGGCCGACGAGATTTGGCGCGGTATTGAGCGCTTCCATGACTTCCGGCGTCATATTGATCATATGATTGTGCATGCTCCAAATCGCGTCGCGCCCATCACGGGCGATATAGAGATATTTGACCGCCGGATTAAAAACCAAAGCATCGACCGGCAGGTGGGTTTTGATAAACCGCCGATGGCTCTGCGCTTCCAGCGCCTCAAACTTCACCGGCGCCGGCGGTATTCGCAGATCGAGCCAGGGCGACATCTCCGAGACGTTCAGCCCCTCCTCGCCGTTAAAGATCAGCTGCGAGACAATCTGCTGCATCCATGTGGTGCCGGACTTCGCCCATGTCGCAATGACGATGTCGTCATCGCGGAACTTGAAGTCGTTCCAGATGGCTGAGTCCATATGGTTGTTATGGATTTCACGGGTTTTTTGCGGCGCAGCGGGTGTGGTCATTGGATAAGTCCCCTTCTTTGCGCGGAAATCTATCGCGGAATGGGCGCGCGTGCAAACACACACTTCACCAGAGATTAATTCGATTTCTTGACGAACTCCGTCAGTATAACGATTTGCTGACCGTTGACGCGGCCTTCGATATGTTTGGGATTGTCTGTGACTAAAGAAATATTGCGCACCGCCGTACCGCGCTTGGCGGTGAAGCTTGCGCCTTTCACATTCAAGTCCTTAATCAGCGTGACAGCATCGCCAGCAGCCAGTACGGCGCCATGTGCGTCGAGATGTTTGGCGGCCTCTTCGTCGTTGCGCGCCTCGCCTGCCTTCGCCCAGGCTAAAGTTTCCTCGTCAAGATAAAGCGTATCGAGCAATTCACGCGCCCAACCTTCGTCGCCCAGCCGGTTCAACATCCGCCAAGCCATCACCTGCACCGCCGGCGTCTGGCTCCAGGCGGACTCCATCAGACAACGCCAGCGATGCGCGTCTGTGTTGTCAGGGTTTTCAACCTGATCGAGGCACGTTGCACAAATCAACACGCAATGATCCGCAGCGCCATCATCATGCGGCGGCGTTTGGTACACTGCCAGACCCTCGCTGGCATTACATAGTTCGCACTTCGATTCAGAGCGTGTGTGTAAGGTTTCTTCTGTCGTCATGGTTTGTCTATTTTGCTCTACAAAGGTCACGCCATCAAGCACATTACGTTCTAAGCTTCGAGTCCGCAGACAGCTGCCAACCGTGCTTAATCTCACCATGTTGTTCATCAAAGTAGGTAAACTGGTTATCAGCAGCGTAAATCTGACGCTCAGCTTCGGCAACAATTTCTGTATTTAGCCCTGCAACCATCTCACTTGTCGCGCTTATAACGCCGTCTTCGATTCCATATTCTCCAATAAGAAATGTATATTTTGTCAACGGAAAAAGCACGGATGAATTACTTGAACCGAATCCGAGGCGGTAGCTGACACCCAATTTTGCTGATATTGGGCGCAGGAATACTGGATGATCACACGTAATAAACGACCCAATTTCCGGAGTGCTATGAATTAGGAGCCAACGTCGCCGTCCCAGCACTTGAAGAACATCATCATGAAATTGGAATTCCTCTGAAATTTGATACTCTCGAGGTACCTCATAGGTATATTGTTTTCGTTTTTGAAAGCCCTTCATATCTTCATAGGATACGTCGGACTCCGGGCTGATTTCTCCAGCCGCTATAGCCTTTTCAACTTCGCTTTCGTACCTCTCCTTTGAAGACAACACTAGGTCTATAATAAGTTTTGATGTTTGCTCCATAAACGCGCGTCGCGTTTCCCTAAAACGAGGATTACGGACAGCAAGAAGCGCGATAAAGTTGAAAATAAAATTGCGCTGCTCTTCATCGGAAAATTGCTTGGTTAGGGCAATTTTTCCTATTGCACTTCCCACTTCCCTCTCAAAATCACTCATCGCAGACTCGATGGCATCAATTGGAAGTCCAGGAATATCTATTCGATTAAAATCTCGCTTCGCGCCGACATTACGAGGCGTCGGTTCGAAACTTCGATCCTCCTTGAAATCATAAGCAAACAAACGGCCGGACTTGCTTGCCGGCGTCGCAAAACCTTTCAGGTAACACTGTGAAACCCAGTGATGATTCCGCGCGCGAGTTTTTCTCTTAGCCATAATTCATTTAGGCTTTTTCTAAGCGCGGAGCGAGGGGCACGACCGAAATAATGGATAGGGGGCATGCGTACATACCATATGCCGTATTAGTGCATCACCCCCAAATCCCTTTCCCACTCCCAGGCAATCCCAGCCTCTCCCACAATTCATCAACGCGCTTAACCACCGCCTCGTCCATCCTTATTTCCTTGCCCCATTCGCGGGTTGTTTCGGGCGGGAGTTTATCGGTTGCGTCGAGGCCGATTTTTGAGCCCAGGCCGTTCTCTGGCGAGGCGAAGTCGAGATAGTCTATGGGCGTGTTCTCGATGATGGTGATGTCGCGCGCCGGGTCCATTTTTGTAGCGAGCGCCCACATTACGTCTTTCCAGTCGCGCGCATTAACGCTGTCATCAACAACAATAATCCATTTGGTGTACATGAACTGGCGCAGATAGCTCCACGCCCCCATCATCACCCGCTTGGCGTGGCCGGGATAGGCCTTCTTCATACTGATGACTGCGATGCGATAGGAACACCCCTCCGGGGGTAGCCAGAAATCGGTGATTTCCGGAAACTGCTGTTGCAGCAGGGGAATAAAAACCTCGTTCAGCGCCTCGCCGAGAATGCTCGGCTCGTCGGGCGGGCGGCCGGTGAAAGTCGACAGATAAATCGGGTCTTTGCGGTGGGTGATCGCGGTGATGGTAAAGGTCGGGAATCGCTCCACCGCATTATAATAGCCGGTATGATCGCCATAAGGGCCTTCATCGGCGTATTCATCAAGCGAGACGTACCCTTCAAGCACGATCTCTGCTTCCGCCGGAACTTTGAGCGGCTGGGTTTTGCAATTGACAAGCTCAAGCTTTTTGCCGCGCAACAATCCGGCGAACTGATATTCAGACAACGTGTCTGGCGCCGGCGTCACGGCGGCGAGGATGGTTCCAGGGTCGGCGCCGATGACGACGGCGACTGGCAGCGGTTCTGATTTTTCTTTAGCCCAGCGCTGATGGTGTTGCGCGCCGCCGCGATGGCGCAGCCAGCGCATGATGGTTTTGTTGCGGGCAATCTTCTGCATACGGTAGATGCCGAGATTATAGTCGTCTTCACCCTTACCAGACGGCCCTTTGGTCACCACCAACGGCCAGGTGATCAGGGGCGCCGGCTCGCCCGGCCAGCATAGCTGAATCGGCAGCTCATCGAGATTGATGTCGTCGCCGGTTTTAACAACCTCCTGACACGGCGCGCCGCCAAGCGCTTTGGTTGACGGCTTCATCGCCAGGACGGTTTTGACCAGCGGCAGCATCGCGATTGCGTCCTTCACCCCGCCGGGCGGCTCGGGCTGGCGCAAAAACGCGAGCAGCTCGCCTACTGCACGCAACTTGCCGCCATCGGTCAACGTCTTCTCGCCATCGCTAAACCCTTCCAGCGTGATGGCGCGGGCGACGCGCTCCACTGTCCCGAACAAATTCACCAGCACCGGCATCGGCGAGACTGAGCCATCCTCCATCACCGGATTTTCAAAAACCACCGCCGGGCCGCCTTCCGCCAGCAGCCGGGTCTGGATCTCGGTCATTTCAAGATTGACCGAGACCGGCTCAGTGACACGGACCAACTCGCCCGCCGCTTCAAGCTTTTCGATAAAGTCGCGCAAAGATTTGTAAGACATGAAATCGCCTATTGAGCCTATAAGCGCCGGGCGAAAAAGTGGAAACCGGTTTTTCGCATTATCCGGCGCGCAACAAAGAATCTAGACCATCAGGCGATTCTTGTTAATCGCCTGATGGTCTAGAGGGTAGCTCTAACGGCAAATGCGCCGCCATCAAAGCATATCATCCGGCGATTTATCGACGCGGGGGCGGCTTGGCGCCTTATTTTTCTGATTGCAGGAGCGTCATGAAAAAACTGATGGTCTCGTCAAAAAATGCTCTCACAGCCGCTTGCTGGTCTTCAGCATTCGCCGCCGCAGACATCGGCAACATCGCGCCGGTGAAACCCTCATGTTGATATTTGGCGATTGGCCCCAAATCTTTCAGCGCTGTGAGGGAAGCGTTTGGCCACGGATAAGCATACCAATAAAATTCCGTACACATTGTATCAGGTACCGCCAGGCCGGCGCCAATGGAACGCGCGGTCTCAAAATCGCCCTCCTCAAGCGCGATGGTGGTTGCTATATCAAAGTGATGCGGCCACAGACGGAGCGGCGACGGGCCCGGCTGGATGTCGCTATGGGCGTCAATAACATCCTCTAGCGCCAGGCTGGCATTATCGAGATATCGGCGCAATTCAGCCAGCGCACCAGCATGTTTGCGCTGATCATAGGGCGCGCCTTGCGCATAAAGCGAGGGCGGGATGTCATAAGGCGCCGGCGCATCCAGCGCTGCCAAATCAAGCCCGAGAGCGGTGAGCTTTTTGCGCAACCAATCGCCGGCGCGCGCATCTTCCCGCCCATGCATGGCGGCCTCACCGGCAACCTTGCCGTCAACCAATAGCGCCAGGGTCAGATCCTGCGGGTTCAGACCCAGCGCAATATCGCCCGCCGCATTCGCCGCTGCGCCGGTGGTCATCATGCCAAGGTCACGCCGCCAGTTGAGGCTTGTGTGGCTGTCATCCGGCTTCGGCGCGAGATAGCCACGCGCAAACCGCGCCAGCCATTGCGCCAGTTGATAGGGCTGAAGATGGGCCTTGGCCATTTTCGAAGGCGCAACCGCGCCCAATTCTTTCCAAGCCGTCATGCCGGTTCCCTTTTCAGTGCTCGCCAGAGGCAAGTGCAGCGCCAATCCCGCCGGAACGCAATGGCGGGCCGCAAATCGTGATCGATAATGAGGCCCGCCAGCAATAAAACCACCGTCCCTCTCCGGGATGTGACGGGCGACCTTAACGTTATTTTCGCCTCCGCCCTTTACGTTGGCCTCATGGAAGCATATTTTGAAACCAGCCGGTACATCGCTTCGTTGAGTGTTTGGTCGCGGTCATAAAATAGCACCGTATGGATTGCGACTGTATAGATTGCGATTGTATGGAGTCTGGTTCGGGAGTGGTTATCCGGCGATGTTGCCGATTTTGCATCAAATTTCAGGGTCTTTGCTTGTCGTAACAGGTCTCATAGTCCTGCCGCTGCCCTTGCCTTTTGGCCTGATTATGCTGGTCATCGGCCTGGCGCTGCTCGCCCCTTACATTCCCGTCATTCAACGCTTCATCAAACACCTCCGCGGCAAATGGCCGAAATTCGACCATCAGCTTCGGCGACACCACCACCGCTTCCCGCCGGTGGTCAAAAGCACCATCGACAAGACTCATCCCGCCGCGCCGACTGAGTAAGTTTTAACTTAAATTAGAAAAATCCGGTTTGCGTTTCTGCATGAAGGCCATCCCGGCTTCGCGGAATTCCGGCGACTTTAGCAGCTCAGCAAACTGGATGCTCTCCTGTTTCATATGCGTGATAATCGCCTCGCAGTCGGGGCGCATTAATCGCTTGGCGGCGCGGATTGCGGTTGGCGCTCTGGCGGCGAGGTCGCGGGCGGCGGCAAGCGCCGTCTCCGCCAGCGCCTGCGGGCTGACGACTTCGTTGACGAAGCCGAACTCATAGGCGCGCGCGGCATTTATCTTTCTGCCCGCCATCAACATTTCCGCCGCACGCTGATGACCGGCGATGCGCGGCAGCAACAGGCTGGAGGCCGCTTCCGGCGCCAGTCCGAGGTCAACAAACGGCGTATGGAAGGTTGCCGCCTCAGAAGCGAACACCAGATCGCAATGCAACAGCATCGTGACGCCAACCCCGACGGCGCCGCCCTGCACTGCAGCCAGCAGCGGTTTTTCCGCGCTGGCGAGCCCGAGCAGAAACCGCATCACCGGCGGCGTTTCATGCGGGTCGGCAAGGTCTGAAACGCCGGCCATAAAGTCGCCGATGTCATTGCCGGAGGTGAACATATCGCCCTTGGCTTCGAACATCACCACGCGCACAGCGTCGTCTTCCTGCGCCAGCTGGAGCGCATCGGCGAGGCCGGCATACATGTCGGCGGTAATCGCGTTCTTTTTCTCCGGCCGGTTAAAACCGACGCGCAACACCGCGCCGTCTTGCGCTACTGTGATATGCTCGCTCATGGCTTTTGTTCCTTCTCGCCGGCAGTTCATGGAATTGACTTGCGCCCTCGCCTCGGCTGGATCAAGAACAACATGCAGTCACGGACCATCAACATGCATATCCGCATTCTCGAAACCGGCGCACCGCCCGCCCCGCTCGACCAGTCGTTCAGCGCCTATCCGGCAATGTTCGAGCGCCTGCTGGCGCCGCTCGCCCCGGCGCTGACATTTTCCTCGACCGCCATCTATCTGGACGGCCTCGCGCCGGCAATCGACGAGTTTGACGGATTGTTGATCACCGGTTCGGCCGCCGGCGTTTATGAGGGCCATGACTGGATTGCGCCGGCAGAAGAGCTGGTGCGCCGGACCGCGGACGCCGGCAAACCGCAGGTCGGCATATGCTTCGGCCACCAGCTGATGGCGCAGGCGCTTGGCGGACGGGTTGAGAAATCAGACAAAGGCTGGGGTGTTGGCGTCCATGATTATGACATCAGCGGCGCCGCTGAGTGGATGGACCCGGCGCAGACCCGTATCGCTTGCGCGGTCTCGCATCAAGATCAGGTGGTCGCGGCGCCGTCGGGCGCGCGCGTTCTTGGCGGGTCGCAATTTTGCCCGCTCGGGATGATAGACTATGCGCAAGGCCCGGCGATTTCATTTCAGCATCACCCGGAATTTTCCGCTGATTATGCCAGCGCACTGTTGCGTCTGCGCCGTGGGCGCATTCCCGCAAAGGTCGCCGACCCGGCGCTGGCGACGCTAAGCGGCAAATCCGACCGCGACCTTCTTGCCCGCTGGATTGTCAACTTCTTTCAACAAAATGCGAGATAAATATGTCCGACCTTACCCTCACCATTGGCGATAAAAACCTTTCCTCGTGGTCGTTCCGACCATGGTTTTTAATGACGCAGGCAAGTATTCCCTTCACGGAGGAAAATATCAAACTCGACCAGCCGACTTCGCGGAAGGTACTCGCTGAAAAATCCCCTTCCGGGCTGGTGCCGTTTTTGAGCCACGGTGAAATTCAAGTCTGGGACTCGCTGGCGATTGCGGAATATCTGAACGACCTGTTCCCGGAAAAATACTTATGGCCGCAAGACATGGCGGCGCGCGCCTTCGCGCGCTCAATCTCGGCGGAAATGCATTCCGGGTTTTCCGCAATCAGAACTGTCTGGCCGATGATGTTTACGCGACAGGGGCTCAACCATACGACCAGCGGCGGCGTCCAACGCGAAATCGACCGCATCAACCACCTCTGGACCGAAGCGCGAACAAGGTTTGGCGCCAAATCAAGCGACGACGAAGGCTTCCTGTTCGGCAAATTCTCCATCGCCGACGCGCTCTACGCGCCCGTCGTCTCGCGCTTCATCACCTACGGCCCGGTAAAGCTGAGCAACGAGGCCGCCGCCTATATGGAGATGATAAGCGCACTCCCGGCCTGGCGCCAATGGCAAGACGGCGCGCGGGCAGAGGTGGGCGGGTAATACTAGCCATTCACATCATTACCCGAATATTTCCTTTTGACATTGTTCATGTATAAATGACGCTGTCATTATAGGGTGGTGGGGCATGCGATATTTATTCGTTTTACTTTCTGTTGTTATATTTTCTTCCGTACAATCAGCGGCGCATGCCGAGCAACCGATTGAAATAGCAACAGGCGATCCATATCTGGATGCAACCGGACATCTTTTGGTTGGGCCCCATACAGACGGCGACGCCTACATAGCATTGCATCAAGGCGCTGATCTCAACAGCATGAAATTTAGCGTGCGAATTGTTGACGGCGAAACTGTCCGCACAATAGACGTTTCGGTCGGTTCTGATTTCGTCATTGAACGCGAAGCTGCCCAAACCATAGTGTATGATTTTCGTTTCCGGCGGCGTATCAAATTACAGGCAGAATCACCAGATTTTTTAAATCAGTCTCTCTACGGACTGTGGCATCAGCGTTGGGCGTTTCTGCAAAACAATTTGTCTATCACGGGAATTCTACAGGCCGCATCGTTGTTTGAAAAGCCAAGTGTCGAGCGATTTTTCGTTGAACAGAAAAACGGAATAAATCACCCGCAGGAGGTCGCATTTCGTAGCTTGCCCAAACCGATTTTAAAAACGAAAAAGAAAGCTAACCGCTTAGAAATATCCGTTGATAAGATTGGCGTTGCGGAGGTTGGGTTTAGCGGAAACCGATTTCCCAGCCTCGCCCACGCCAATACGTTTGCGTCATGGCTAGTGTGGTCGCTAAATCTGCACCCAGATGTTGCATCGCTACTTGGTTCGAAGAAATTTTTACCGAGTGACATCAACAAAACTGAGCGTCGCGGAATGGATGAAACCAACTCAGTTTTGATTGAGTTCACCGACATTTCTTCAGGAGACGCGGACTTCGACTTTTTGGCCTCCCGCAATCCGGAGCTACCGGTATGGAAGCCCAAAATAAGTGCTGCCATGGCGGAGCTAATGATCAATGCCGCTCGCGGAACCGCACCGAACGGACCTCTCAGCGGTGATGAATACATATTGCAGCTTCGCAAGCTCCAAGAGACCAGCCGACCGCTTGATGTTTTTCTGTTGGCCATACATGCGAGCTTCGAATGTGAGCAGTCGAATCCACCGCCCATTTGCGCGATCGCCGCGAACGCCATCCGCAACGTCGCTGCCGACAAAGACGTGAAAACCCTGCTCCAGGCGCTCAGCAAGGACCAAGCCGGCGAACATGCCGCCGCAGCAAGGTCAATGTTGGCGCTTCGCTCAGCTCAGCTGCAGCGTGTGGACATATTGGACATTATGATCGCAAACACTCTGGTCGAAGGTAAAAATAAAGATCAGCTTGATGAGGACCTTGAGCAAAAATTTCAGGGCCTGCCAATACTATTCGAATCTGCTTTCCAGGCGGATCCCTATTCGCCGAACCGGTACCGAGACTATTATAACTATTTACACGCGTCAGTGGACAACACCGATGATGGATATTTAGTCCTTACCCGCGCATACCCGGTCGTTGATATTGCACGATCTCTTCCAGAGCGTGCTGTGCCGCCGCTTGTGGAAGCCATTACGAATGTGGAACGTGAGATTTCTCAAGACTTTCCCATCCATTTTCCTCAAGGCATCCGCTGAGGCGCTATTCCAGTTGATTACAGCGCTTCTTGGCCAGCCTTGCCCTCACAGCCCCAACCCTCTATCCCGGCGAGCATGAAAACCAATGACGCAGAATCAATTCTCGCCGCCCTGCTTGATGACGCCCGCGCTGCTGGCGCTGAGGCTGCCGACGGGGTGCTTTATCACGCCGTCTCGCACGGGGTTTCCTGGCGCATGGGCAATCTGGAAGATGTTGAGCGCTCCGAGAGCGCCGATCTTGGCCTCCGGGTTCTGATCGGCAAGCGCCAAGCCTCGGTCTCGACCACTGACCATTCACGCGCCTCGCTGAAAGAACTGGCGGAGCGCTGCACGGCGATGGCGAAAGCCGCGCCCGAAGACCCCTATTGCGGCCTTGGCCCGCAAGACCGGCTCGCCAAGGCGCCGTTTCTCGATCTCGACCTTGGCGATTACGCCGAGCCGTCGACAGAAGACTTAAAAGCCCGCGCCGCGGAATGCGAAGCCGCCGCGCTTGATGTTGAGGGCGTGGTGAATTCCTCCGGCGCCGGGGCCAGCTACGGTGAAGGCCAGAAATGGTTTGCCACCAGCCACGGGTTTTTCGGCCAGTCCGGCGGCTCCAATCATTCGGTTTCCGTCAGCGTGCTCGCCGAAGATAAAAACGGCATGGAGCGCGATTATGATTATGACAGCAAAACCCACATCGCTGACTTGAAAGCCGCAGCGCTGATCGGCAAGAACGCCGGCGAGCGCACCATCAAACGGTTGTCGCCGCAAAAACTCAAAAGCCGCACCGCGCCGGTAATGTTTGACAACCGCCTGTCGCGTTCGCTGCTCTCGTCTCTGGCCGGCGCCGCCAATGGCGCCAGCATTGCGCGCGGCGTCAGCTTTTTGAAGGACAAGCTGGGCGCGCAAATTTTCGGCAGCGCTATCAACATCATCGACGATCCGCATATTACGCGCGGCGCCGGCTCGCGCCCGTTTGACGGCGAAGGCTTGGCGAATGCGCGCATCAACCTGATCGAGAACGGCGTCCTCACCAGCTGGCTAATGAATTCATCGCACGCAAAACAGCTCGGGCTGGAGACCAATGCGCGCGCAACCCGCGGAACCGGCGGCGCGCCGGGCGCAGGCTCCACAAACCTTTATATGGAAGCTGGCAATGCGACGCCGCAGGAATTGATGCGCGATGCCGGCGCCGGTCTCCTCGTCACCGATATGTTCGGGCCACAGATCAATTCCAATACCGGCGATTATTCCGTCGGCTGTTCCGGGTTCTGGTTTGAAGACGGCGCCGCCGCCTTCCCGGTCAGCGAGATTACCATCGCCGGCAATATTTTGGAAATGTACGCCAGCGCCGTTCCGGCAAACGACCTTGAGTTCCTTGGCGCAACCAACGCGCCAAGCATTTTAATTGCGTCCATGACAATCGCGGGCGATTAGAGAACGGAAACCTTCATGTCAGACGATCACGGCGACAACAAACAACTCTTACATATGGTGTTCGGCGGCGAGCTTGACGACCTTGAGACCTGTCACTTCCGCGACTTGCACGCGCTGGATATTGTCGGCGTGTTCCCCGATTACGCCTCGGCGGAGAAAGCCTGGCGCGCAAAAGCACATCAGACCGTCGATAATGCACATATGCGATATTTCATCGTCCACATGCACAAACTCCTCGACCCTGACGGGGACGGGAAGTTTTAAGGGCGTTGGTTTATAATTAGCAGCGACGCTTGCTTACCTCCCCCTTGAGGGGAGGTCGAAACGGCGCTAGCCGTTTCGGGTGGGGGCATGCCACAGACGACCATGTATGAGTTTGGCGTCTTACCCCCTCCCGAAATCAAAGATTTCGGCCTCCCCTCAAGGGGGAGGCGAAAGCGTTCGCCGGGAACCGCCTGAAAAATGAAACCGCACCTAACCCGTGAAGAATTCCAAACACCGCAAGGACGCAAACGCGCCTGGCGCGCGCTAATGTTTCGCGATCACGGGGTGTTGCGGAAATTCTACGACAACACTCATGAGATTGCGCCCGGAAAAATGTGGCGTACGTATCAGCCCTCGCCTGCAAAGCTCAAACTATGGAAAGCGCGCGGCGTAAAAACCATCATCAATTTGCGCGGCGACAATCCGAGTGGATTTTTGTTCCTCGAAGAAGACGCCTGCCGCGAACTTGGCCTGACGCTGGTCAATTTCCGGGTGTTCTCGCGCGAGGCGCCGTCAAAGGACATTCTCCACCGCGCGGCCAAGCTGTTTGACGACATCGAATATCCCGCCATGATGCATTGTAAATCCGGCGCCGACCGCGCGGGGCTCATGGCGGTGCTCTATCTTTTCTTCCATGAAGGCCGCCCGCTCGATGATGCGCTGGACCAGTTGTCATTTAAATACGGCCACATCAAACATGGCAAAACCGGCGTAATCGACTTCGCCTTCGCGCGCTACCTCGCTTATGCGGCCAAGAACGATAAATCCTTATCATCCGTAGACAACTTTTTCGAATGGGTTGACGGCGACTATGACCATGCGGCGCTAAAACAGGAATTTCGCAGCCGCGGCTGGGCGAATTTCCTCACCGACCAAGTGTTGCGACGGGAATAGTTTCGCCTGGCCGGCCATGACGCTGAGATAATTGGCCTGCGCTTTTGCCTTGTCGTCCAGGGGACGCAATGCGATGTTGGTGTGATCTTCTCTAGGGAGCGCCGCCATGAGACTATTAATTTTTTTAATCGGGTTCGCACTGGTTACGTCGTGCACGCAATCTGAACCCGAAAGTTTACACAAAAACTGGAACACGCTGGATGGCCAGCCGCCGCTGGTGATCGGCCATCGCGGGGCCAGCGCCCTGCTGCCGCCGCACACGATGGCTGCATATGAACTTGCCATAGAACAGGGCGCAGACATTATCGAGCCGGATCTGGTGCTGTCCAAAGATCTGCAACTGGTTTGCATGCACGACCGGTTTTTATCCCGGTCAACCAATATTTCCGACATCCCCGAATTTGCCGATCGGAAAGCGACCAAAGAAGGCCGTGAGGATTGGTGGGCGGAAGATTTTACGCTGGCCGAACTGAAAACCCTGAAAGTCCGCGAAGACTATCCCCATCGCACCAAAGCAAACGATGACAAATATCCGGTAGCCAGTTTTGCTGAAGTGATCGCATTGACGAAAAAATCTATCGCCGAAGGCAAACCGGTGAAAATTTTTCCCGAGCCCAAGGAAGCAGCGAAGCTGGCGGTGCTCGGTTTTGACATTGAAACCGCTTTGGTCGATGCGCTCACCTATGCTGGCTGGACCGCCAAGGATGCCCCGGTGCTGATCCAGTCATTTGAAATTGATGTGGTCAAGAGCCTCAACCAGCGCGTTGATGTGACCCTTATTCAGCTGGTCGTCGCCAAAACATGGTTTGACAAGGATGCTGAATTTGTCAGCTTCATCCCCCTTGAGGTGATGCCGGACTATGCCGATGGCG
>JAJFFZ010000220.1 GCA_021776395.1 Hyphococcus sp.
GTGCTGATATGCTGGACATAAAAGCCATAACCAAAGCTGCGCATGATAAAGGCGCTCTTGTGATATGGGATTTATGCCATTCCGCTGGAGCAGTACCTGTTGACCTTACAGCCGCCAATGCCGATTTTGCCGTTGGTTGCGGCTATAAATATTTAAACGGCGGGCCCGGCGCGCCGGCTTTTATCTATGTGGAACGCCAGGCCGCTGCAACGCTTAACCAGCCCTTATCCGGCTGGATGGGTCACGCCGCGCCGTTTGAGTTCGCCCCGGACTACGCCCCCGCCCCCGGGGTTGAGCGCTTCGCCTGCGGCACGCCGCCGATCCTGTCGTTGAGCGCGCTTGATGCGGCGCTCGATATGTTTGCCGATATCGATATCGCCGCCCTTGAGACGAAAGCGAAAATACTGGGAGATTTGTTCCTTGCGCGCTGCGCGGCGCTCGGGCTTGAAAGCATTTCGCCGCCGCCGTCAGAGCGTCGCGGCGGTCATGTCTCGGTTCGCTTTGAGCATGGTTATGAAGTTGTTCAGGCGTTGATCGCCCATGGGGTTATCGGCGATTTCAGACAACCGAACCTGATGCGGTTCGGGGTCTCGCCATTGTTTCTTGGCTATCGCGACGTCTGGGATGCGGCGAGCATGCTGGACAATATTCTTGAGACGGAAGAATGGCGCTCGGCGAAATATTCTGCGCGCCGCAAGGTTACCTGATTATAAAACCCTAGACCATCGGGCGATTAATAGAAATCGCCCGATGGTCTAGATTCTTTCTTGCGCACCGGGTTTTGCAAAAAACCGGTTCCCACTTTTGCGCCCGGCGCTCTACTCCAGCGCCGCCATCGCCTGAACGATGCGGTTGGATTCTTCAATCGGCGGCAGCGAGTTTAACGCGTCCTGAAAATATTTGCGGGCGACGCCTTTTTCTTTGGCTTGTTCGGCAATCAGCGCCCGCCCGACCAGGGCCTCATAGTTGTCCGGCGTATATTCCAGCAACCGCGCCAGCGTGACATCGCCCTGAACCACATCGCCGCGCGCCGCCGCGCACAGGCCAACATCAACCATCGCGCCTAACGCCCACGCATCAGCCTGCAACGCTGCTGCTGCATTGTTGCAAAATGCCGAGGTCAAGTCCTTGTTGAGAAGCGTTTTCACGCGCTCGGTAAAATCGACCTTGACCGGCTCAACCAGCGGTTGGCTTTTGCGTATCGCCGGTTTGCGCACCACTACGGAAGGCTCAATCGGCTGAACTTTCGCGAGGATGACGCCCGCCGGCGGCGACAGGCGCTCCGGCGCGGCCAGTTGTGCAAACCTTTTAAAACGCTCCGGCGCGCCCTCACGCAACACCGGCTTAGCCGGCTGCGGCGCCGCAGTGCTTGATGCTGACGCCTGTTGCGCCGGTTTAATTTGTTTGGATGGCGGCGGGTTCTTCTGCGCCGCGGCGACAAAGAACAGATCAAGACACGCCGCATCACGTCCACCGACCGTGCAGGGTTTCACTCTTGTGTGGTCGATGACGGCGTCGGTGCGGATGCGCAACATCGAGCCCTCGCCTTGCGGAATGGCGCGAAGGCTTTGAACGCGCTTGCTGCGCCGGGAAAGATCAAGGATGAACGAGGCGTCAACGCCGCTCAGATAAAATGCATCGGCTTCGCGCTTTTCCAGAATGCAGGCGCCGTCGCATAGAAATGCGATCCGGGTCTGATTGCCGCGCTCGCCAACCTGAATATCGCCAATTACTATGCGCGCGCCGTCGCCCTCGCCGACCGGCGGCGCCTCAGGCGTTGCCGTATAGGCGACAGCCGCCATGCCCGCGGTGGCGAGCATCCATGCGAAAACGATAGGCGCGAGAATGCGCTTTGAGAAATTCATGGCCGCCATGCTTTTCGGATGCCCAGCTGAGGTCTACACCCTCGCCGGAGTCGGGGGCAATCGTCAATCTGGAGGCCTAGACTGCGTTCATTTTTTGTCAAATCAGGAACGCAGTCTAGATTCCTTGCGGGTCGCGTTCGGCGCTTTCTCGCCTCACTCGAACCCAAAAACCGCCTATACTTTTTGTGAACACGCTATGGCGCAAAACAGCGCGCCTCAAGAAAAAGCCGCTGTGGAAAAAACCGGGCGCTGAATGCGCCCGGCTGTACTTGTACTTGTTTAAATATGCCCCTGTCAGTAGCGGCGATACACCCGCCGGCTGCCGCGTTTGATATAGCCATAGCCATAGGAGTCGTAGCAAAGCAGCGCCACCTCCTCATAACGCCGCCCCCGGCGCGTGAAGGTTTGTGAGACGATATCGCAATCATCGAGATAATCGCCCGAATAGAGGTCGCGGCCAAAGCTCGCATAAAGCCACCCAGCCGGATTATAGCCGGAATTGTAGTGGATCAGGCCATGCAGCGAGCAGTAATAGCCGTAGCCGCCGCGCGGTCCATAACCGTGGCGATACTGGCGCCCGCCATAATAGGATGGGTGCGTATATAGGCCGGTGCGGTATTGGTAGTAGCTGTTGTTGTAGTGACGATTGGCGCGGCGATGGTCGCGGCGGTCATGACGGCGATCGGCGCGGCGGTGATCTTTGCGATGATGTTTCGCACCACGGCGATCACCGCGATGGTCATTACTGCGGTGATCATTACTGCGGTGGTTGTTGCTGCGGTGATCATTACTGCGATGGCTGTTGCTGCGATGGCTGTTGCTGCGATGGTCATTACTGCGGTGATCGTTACTGCGGTGATCGCCGCCGCCGCCATCGCGACGGTGACCGCCGCTGCGATTGGAGCCGTGATCGCCGCCGCTACGACGGTGGCCGCCGCTGCGATTGGAACGGTGGTCGCCGCCGCCTCGACGGTGGCCGCTGCTGCGGTGAGAACGGTTACCGTCGCCGCCACTGGCCTGACGGCTATCGGCCACGCGTTGATCGGCGCGGCGGCCGTCACGAGCGTCCTGCCTGCGCGCGTTTTGACGTTGAGTGTTTTGGCGTTCTGAACGCCGTTGCTGCCTGGCGCGATGGTCCTTTACGGCTATGCTGCGTTCGGTCTCTTGGCGCTTCGCCTGGCGTTGTTGACGATGTTGCTGGGTTTGCGCACTACGCCGTTGCGCACTTTTCGCATTGTGTCGTTGCGCGCCGTTTGCGTTATGCTTGCGTTCCTGTCTCTGGGCGCCGCGGCGCTCTCCGGAACGCTTGCCCCGGTGTTCTGCGCCATTATTGTGGCTCTTGCCGCGGCGGCCTGAGTCGTCGCCTTTGCGATTCTCACTTTGTTTAATCATCGCTATCTGAAACGGCTGAACACTGCCGGCGCCTTGCGCCTGACGTTCCGCCGCCTGCGCCGGCGCCGCTAAAATGGCGAAAGCCAACATCGACGCTGCAACACAGCCTGCATTCTTCATATCCATCAAGGGCATTCGCTTCTCCTAATCCGTCCAGCGAGCCCCCTTAGCGCCCACAAGCAATTTGCGGTATGGAACCGGCTGCGTCAATCATTATGGTCAATAGAGTGTGCGTAATTTGCTTGAAAAAAGGCGGAAACATGGCGAATGTGACGCTAATGTGGCAAATGCCATACGTATGCGGACAAATGAGGCGAGAATGCGGCAAAGCGCGATAACATCACATTCATGATGCAGCAGTTTTCATTCCTCGAATTCTTCGCCGGCGGCGGCATGGCGCGTTTGGGCCTGGGTGATTCGTGGCGTTGTTTGCTGGCCAATGATATCGACCCGCAAAAATGCGCCGCCTATCGCGCCAATTTCGGCGATGGCGACCTCGTTGAGGCCGATATCGCCGCGCTCG
>JAJFFZ010000023.1 GCA_021776395.1 Hyphococcus sp.
TGTTGCAAACCGTGCAGGGCGTCGGCGCCAAACATGCGCTGGCCATGTTGCAGATTTTGCGCCCGGACGAGCTTTATGATGCGGTGGCGGCGCAGGATGTGACGGCGATTTCGCGCGCCCATGGCGTCGGCAAGAAAATCGCCCAGCGCATCGCGACGGAGCTGAAATCGAAAGTCGGCGCGCTGGCTAAAGCCAGCGGGCAAGGCTTCGCTGCTGCGGCGCGGGCGAAAGTCGGCGCCAATGCACCCGCCGATGCGGCGCTGGCGGCCAAGACCGACGCGGTCTCAGCGCTCGCCAATCTCGGCTATGAAGGGCTGGACGCCCGCCGCGCCGTAACCCTGGCGGCGGAGGGCATCGACAGCCCCGGTGTGGAGACGTTGATTAAAGCGGCGCTGAAGCAGTTGGCGGCGTGAGGGAATTGAATTGGGTATAACGCATGACAGGGTCACAACAAGATTTAACTACGTCGTTTCTGCACCAACACAGCGAGTCCATGAAGGATGTAGGGAAAATTCTATATTTTCTCTCTTTCGCCGTTATGGGCGCGCTTGGTTCTGGTCAATTGGATTATATGCCTAGTATTTTTCTTGCATTTTCACTTTTGTTTCTATTTTTTGCTTATGGATTTTTGTTCCTCCATTCACAATTTGAAGCGGCTGGGATTCAATACGATGGGGCGTATCGATATGCCGATGAGTCCGATCCTGTTGGGCGCCTCACATCGCATTTCGACAACAAGAGTAGGTTGTCTGCATATCTGCTAATTTTTTTGGTTTTTGGATCATCTGGCCTGTTATTTTGTGGGCTCATAGATCAGTTCATCGAAAGCACAATAATTCCGGCATTGCCCGAAACGCTTATAGTGGCCATGTTGGTCGGTGGGTTTTTCGCGCTGCTTTCAATCTGGGTAGATATGTATCTAGCGCTGGGTAAATCTTTAGAAGATTTCCAAGAGCTTGATGAGGGCAAAGTGTGAAATGGCTGAACCCGCATTCAATGATGACCGCCTGATCGAACCGGAGCGCAAGCCCGAGGACGCGGACGCGGCCTTGCGCCCTAAGCGCCTTGACGACTTTGTCGGCCAGCCGGGGGCGAAGGATAACCTGCGGATATTTGTCGAGGCGGCGAAGACCCGCGGCGAGGCGCTTGACCATGTCCTCTTTCACGGGCCGCCAGGGCTCGGCAAGACGACGCTGGCGCAGATTGTCGCCAATGAACTTGGCGTCAATTTCCGCTCGACCTCCGGGCCGGTGATTACCAAGCCGGGCGATCTCGCCGCCCTCCTCACCAACTTGGAAGCGGGCGATGTTCTGTTCATTGACGAAATCCATCGCCTCACTCCGGTGGTGGAGGAGGTGCTGTATCCGGCGATGGAGGATTACGCGCTTGATTTAATGATCGGCGAGGGCCCGTCGGCGCGCTCGGTGAAGATTGATCTGCCGCGCTTTACGCTGATCGGCGCGACAACGCGCTCGGGGCTGTTGGCCAAGCCGCTGCTTGACCGGTTCGGCATTCCGCTGCGGCTCAACTTTTATTCCCACGAGGATTTATGCGCGATTGTCCGCCGCGGCGCCGATAAGCTCCGTGTCGAGATGCGCGCCGATGGGGCGATGGAAATTGCGCGCCGCGCGCGCGGCACGCCCCGCGTCGCCGGCCGGCTCTTGCGCCGGGTGCGCGATGTGGCGACAGTGGAGGGCGCCGGCGTCATCGATGAGCGCGTTGCCGACAAAGCGCTGGCCCGCCTCGAAATTGACGGTCTCGGTCTCGACCCGCTCGACCGGCGCTATCTTCGTCTGATTGCGGAGCATTTCGGCGGCGGCCCGGTGGGCGTGGAAACGCTGGCCGCGTCTCTCGCCGAAGCACGCGACGCGGTCGAGGATGTGGTCGAGCCGTTCTTGCTCCAATGCGGGCTCATTCAAAGAACCCCAAGGGGCCGCGTTTTGTCGGTCAGCGCCTGGAAACATCTGGGGATGGCGGCGCCGAAGGGCGTGGGCGACCCGTATGAATAGACCAGAAAACGTTGGCTTCCTCCACGGGTTTGTCACACTCACACATCTCGTTTTGTCCCTTAAGGGAGCTGAACGTCGGCGCATGTTGAATTGCCGCAAAGCCCCCATCGCCCCTTCGGGGCACTTCCCCCGCAAGCGGGGGAAGAATTACCCTCACCGTAAGCGCAGCCTAATTCCTCCTCCGTCCGACCGCGAAGGCGGTCGAATTATAACTAGCGCGCCTTCGCGCGCGGGCGGGGGGCCTTCGCCGGAAGGAGATAGAAACGTTGAAGCACAGGGAATCCAGCGCCCATAAATGTGTGAATCCGATAGCCCCCAGAAATTGTCGAAACCGAAGCGGCGTGAGCGTCATCCGATTGTGATATATTCATTTCACTAAATTGGAGGGTCCGATGAAAATTCTCAGCATATTGGTCTGCGTGTGTAGCTTAGCGGCGTCTGCCGCTGTTGCGGCGGACACTGTGGAGGTCAAATCGCTCAACGGCGCCGCCTCGCCGCCGGCGAGGCTTGAAATGCTGTCCTGGCTGGTCGGGCATTGGGACGGTGAAGGCTTTGGCGGTACGGCGATGGAAGTTTTTGCGCCGCCCGCGGGCGGTCAGATGATGGGCATGTTCCGCCATATTAGCGGCGACGGCGCGCCCAACTTTTATGAACTTTATTTGATTTCAGAAGTCGGCGACAGCGTGGTCCTGCGCCTCAAACATTTCTCGCCGGACTATGTCGGCTGGGAAGAAAAGGATGGCTTCGTTGAATTTCCACTAGTCGAAATTACCGCCGATGCGGTCTATTTCGACGGCCTGACATTCGCGATGACCGGCCCCGACGAAATGCAGGCGGCGGTTCATATTAAAGACCAGGGGGTCGCCAGCTTGCAGTATCGCCGCGTGAAATTCGATTAGCGGGTTTTCTTTGCGCGAGCTTGCGTTTGACAGCGCAGCGGCGCCTTGAGACAAACGGGCAAGACAAGGATATTGCGCTTGACCGAACCCTTCACCCACCCGATCCGCATCTATTACGAAGACACCGACTTTTCCGGCGTTGTCTATCACGCGGCCTATTTGAAATTCTTCGAGCGCGGGCGAACTGAAGCACTCAGGGCGAGCGGCGTCCATCACACCGAGCTTCTCAAACGCGACGACCCGCTGGCCTTTGCGGTCCGCAAGATGACCACCGAATGGGTCGCCCCGGCGCGAATCGATGATGTGCTGGAAGTGCGTACGGCGTTCTTATCGGCGAAAGGCGCGCGGATGTTCCTCACACAAGAGATCTGGCGCGATGAAACCCTCATTGCACAAGCAGAGGTTGAGGCGTTCTGCATGACGCTGGCTGGGCGCCCGCGCCGCCTGCCGAGCGATGTTGCAGCGCGCTTTAATGGCGGCGGGCGCGGTTAAAAGCTTGTTAACGGGGCATTAAAATTCGGTCATTGCCGCGATTCCGGCGTCCCGGCGCCGCTGAATTGACCAATTTCCCGTGCAAGGGGGATTAAATACCGACGCTTTCAATGTTAACCATGGTTTAGCCGATGCGCCGGCATATAGCGCAGGCCGTTTCGTTTGCGCCAATTTTGGCGTTTGTTGGTTTCGTCAGGTCCCGGTTTGCGGGTCGTATCAAGGGTTACAAAGAAAATGGAAACAGAAGTCGCAGCAGTCGCGCTGGGAGGCGATTTCAGCCTCTGGAGCTTGTTTCTGCGCGCCGACCCGGTGGTCAAATCCGTGATGGGCATTCTCATCATCGCTTCGATCTGGTCATGGGCGGTGATGATCGACAAGTCGCTCACCTTCGGACGGCTGAAACGTAAAGCGGTCAGGTTTGAAGCGCAGTTCTGGTCGGGCAAGCCGCTTGACGATCTTTTTCGCAAAACCCGCGACAAGGCCGACCATCCCATGGCGCGCGTGTTCACCGCGGCAATGGAAGAATGGGCCCGCTCCAAAAATGTCGGGCGGTCGGAGGTTCTGGTGATCGGCGCGCGCGAGCGCATCGATAAAGTGCTGAACGTTACTGTCTCGCGCGAGCTTGAAAAAGCTGAAGGCAATCTCGGGGTTCTCGCAACCGTCGGTTCGGCGGCGCCGTTTGTCGGTCTGCTCGGCACCGTCTGGGGCATCATGAATGCGTTCCAGGCGATCGCGATTACCGAGAACACCAACATCGCCGTGGTTGCGCCGGGCATTGCCGAAGCGCTGTTCGCCACCGCGCTGGGGTTGGTCGCGGCGATCCCCGCCGTGGTTGGTTATAACCGTTACTCAGCCGCGCTTAAGTCCTATGCGGTGCGTTTGCAGGGCTTTGCCGATGAGTTCTCGGCAATCTTGTCGCGCCAACTCGACGATAGGAGCAAGTAATGGTCGGTTCTGTTGCTGGCGGCCGTCACCAACCCGGCCGCACAAGGCCGATGGCGGAGATTAACGTCACGCCGATGGTCGATGTCATGCTGGTGTTGTTGATCGTGTTTATGGTCGCCGCCCCGCTTCTGGTTTCCGGCGTCGCTGTCGATTTACCGGAGACGGCCGCCCAACCGATTCAGGAAGCGGGCGAGCCGTTGACCGTGACGATCGCCGAGGACGGCACAATTTATGTGCAGGACGCGGCCATCGAATATGAAAATCTGGTGTCGCATCTCGAAGCGATTGCCACCGCTGGATACGACCAGCGGATTTTAATTCGCGGCGACAAAGACCGCGCCTATGGCGATGTTGTGCGGATTATGGGGCGCATCAATGCAGCGGGTTTCCGTCAGATCGGTCTGGTCACCAATCCTGAGCTGCTGGACGGCGCGAATTAGGGTGGGCGAGATGGTCAGAGCATCACCCAATCCGCTCTAAATGTTAGTTTTGTCGCGCTTTCAGCGAAAGTGATTGTTGCTGAAGGCGCTCTAGTTTGTAACCGAAAGGCCGCCGGGTTCCATGCGTTTTGGCGTCTTTGCATCCCTGCTCTTCCACCTCGCCATTCTCGGCGCGGCCTTCGTGTCGTTGCCGTCGAGCTGGCGGCCGGATGTTGAAGCTGAACCCTATATTCCGCTCGAGCTGATCGCCGAGGCGGAGCTGGACCTCACCACCAGCGTTCCCGCCGCCGCGCCGGAACCGATAGCCGAAGAAGAGCCAGAACCTGAACCTGAACCGATCATCGAAGAAGAACCGGCGCCCGAACCCGGGCCCGTTGCGGCGGAGCCTGAACCTGAACCTGAGCCCGAGCCGGTCACCGTCGTTGAGGCTGCGCCGGAGCCCGAACCGACGCCGCCGAAAAAGCAGCCAACCGTCAAGCCCCAAAGAACCGCTGAGCTCGACCTGGACGCGTTGTCAAAGCTGGTCGACAAGTCCCGCGATGACAGCGCCGCAACCGCGCGCGAAGCGCCGTCGCAGACCGCAGAGACCGCTGATAGAGCCCACCGCAAAGTTGGCGCCGGCGACCGCCTGACCGCGAGCGATGAAACGAAAATTCGAGCAGCTTTACGTAGATGTTGGAATTCAAATGTTATTATCGGCGCGCCAGAACCGGAAAAGCTCCTTGTGGTTATCGATTTTGTACTAAATCCTGACGGGACTCTCGTCGCCCCGCCGAAAGTGGTAAACCAGCTGCAAATCAACCTATCAGGAAACCGGTTCTGGAAAGTCGCAGAGCGAGAGGCCGTTGCGGCGGTCGTTAAATGCGCGCCCTATGATTTTCTGCCTGCCGACCGCTATGAGACCTGGAAAGAATTTCGGTTTAATTTCAATCCGGGCGAGATGGTAGGAATGTGATGAACAATTTCAGGGAGCATGAATGTGAGTAGAAGAATGCCAAGACTGTTGACCATACTCCTGACGATTTTTGTCGTCTCCGCGCCGCTATCGGCGGGCGCTAAGGTGACCATCGACATCACCCAGGGCAATGTTGACCCGATGCCGATCGCGGTGCCGGATTTTCTAGGCGCTGACGATGCGACGTCGGAGCTGCGCCACGACCTCACCAAAGTGTTGATGAACGATCTCGATCGTTCCGGCTTGTTCAAGGTTATCGACCAGCGCGCCTATATTATGGGCGACGATATGGGCGTCAATGTCCGCCCGACCTTTCCCAACTGGCGGCTGATCAACGCGCAAGTGCTGATTGTCGGCGAGGTGGTCGAGCTGGATGACGGGCGCATTCAGGTTTCAACCCGGATATGGGATATTTACGCCGACGAACAAATTGGCGCCGTCGCCTTTAAGACGCCCGCGGATAATTGGCGCCGCGCCGCGCACAAGGTCGCCGACTTCGCCTATAAGGCGCTGACCGGCGAGAGCGGTTATTTCGATACCCGCATTGTGTTTGTTCATGAGACCGGCCCGAAAGAAAAGCGCATCAAGCGGTTGATGATTATGGACCAGGACGGCGCCAATCCGGTGCCGCTTACCGATGGTCTAAACTATCAGGCGCTGACCCCGCGCTTTTCTCCAACCCAGCAGCAGATCACCTATATGGCGCTGTTCGATAATCGTCCGGGCCAGGTCTATTTGTTTAATATCGAGACCGGCGAACAGGAACAGCTCGGCACGTTTCGCGGCATGACCTTCGCGCCGCGATTTTCTCCGGACGGCCGGCAGGTGCTGTTGTCGGTCGAACGTCACGGCAATTCTGACGTTTTCAAAATGGATCTGGCAACCCGGCGCTTGACCCGGCTCACCGATCACCCGGCGATTGACGTCTCGCCGTCAATGTCGCCGGACGGCCGGCGCATCAGCTTCACTTCCGACCGCGGCGGTTCGCAGCAGATCTATGTGATGAATGCGGATGGCTCCAAGCAAAAGCGCATCACCTTTGGCGAAGGCCGCTATCAGACCCCGGTATGGAGCCCGCGCGGCGATTTGATCGCCTTTACCCGGCAATATCGCGGCCGGTTTTATATCGGCGTCATCCGGCCCGATGGGACCGGCGAGCGGTTGCTGACCGAAAGCTATCTCGAAGAAGGGCCGACCTGGGCCCCCAATGGCCGGGTTTTGATGTTCTATCGCCAGACACCGTCGCGGCGGAACGGCAAAGGCGGCGGCGCATCGCTATGGTCGGTGGACCTCACAGGCCGCAATGTTCGCCTGGTGCGCACCCCCGGAGACGCCTCAGACCCCGCCTGGTCACCCTTATTACCGTAAGATATCGCGCTAAGGTTGTTGAATAACCGAAATTTCATTCTTACGCCGGAACAGCCGAGCTTGATTGGGGGCGCAGACGCGGCTACGATTCCCCCGTTGGTTAAATATTAGTGCTTTGCTGACACTGATTTTAAAGGTGGGCGTATTATTATCGCGTACGTAAAATGGGCCGTTCGCAAAACTGACGCTTTTGGGCGTTATTATATTTGAGTAACAATGCGTTATCAGGCGGCGCAAGCCGTCCCGGACAGGAGCATCGCTGGGTCTGGTAGTGAATATCGGGCCTTTGAACTGGGGAAGTGGAGCAAGAGAGAGTTATGAAAACATTGATGAAATTTGCAGGGATTGCAGCGTCGCTAGTGCTTCTTTCCGCATGTACGACAACGGGGCCGGATGTTGACGCCACCGCCGGCGCCGGGACGGACGTTGCTTCGGGCCCAACCGGTCCGGTTCCGGGCAGCCAGGCCGATCTTGAAGAATCTGCCGGCCATCGCGTCTTTTTCGCCTTTAACGAATATACGCTGACGCCGCAGGCGCAGGCTGTTTTATCGCGTCAGGCCGCATGGTTGCAGGAATACCCGGAAACCCGGATTAAGCTTGCCGGCAACTGTGACGAACGCGGCACGCGGGAATACAACTTCGCACTCGGCGCTCGCCGGGCTGAAGCGGCGCGCGCCTATCTGGTGAGCCTCGGCGTCGACGCCGCACGGATCACGACGGTGTCTTACGGCAAAGAACGCCCGCTCGATCCGCGCTCGACGGAAGACGCCTGGTCGTTGAACCGGAACTCGACCACGACAATTTCAGCTGCCGGCGCTTAAACCACCGGCTTGCATGACTTGATTTTAAGAGCGCGCCGGGAACTATCGGTGCGCTCTTTTTGTTTTTCGCCTTAGTTTTGTCTTTTGTGAGCGTTAGTCTACGGTTCGGACATTCGCCCATCTAATGCGCCTTTAACGACACAGACCGCCACAGTAAGGCCCGCCACAGTAAGGATCGTCAATATGAGCAAGCTTATTCCTGCCGCCGGCTTTGCCGCCGCCTTACTTATCGTCGCCAGCGCAACGCCTGCCGCCGCTGGAACCAAGGACGATATACGCAATCTGCAAGAGCGCATGGCGCGGATGGAACAGGCCGCCGCTGCACAGAGTGCGGCAACGGTTCGGCTCAGCGAGCTTGAGCGCCAAAACCAGTTTCTGACCGGCCGCATTGAAGAGCTTAGCTTCCAGCTCGATCAGGCCAATCAACGCCTTAACGCAATCGGCGCGGCTTTGTCTGGGGAGGCTGGCGAGCCAGGAGCGGGCGCTTTTCTCGGCGGGCCGGGGTATCAACAACAGGGCCCCGTTGCGCTTGCGCCCGGCGATCCGATTGCGGACCAGTTAAGCCGCGCCGATGTCCAGGACGGTTCGGGCTCCGCCTCAGTTGAGTTGCCGCTTGATCCGGCTGCGGCCTTTGACTATGCCTCCGGCTTTCTTCTGAAGGGGGACTATCAGCGCGCCAAAGCCGCCTTTGAGCTTTATGTTGAGGCGTTCCCAAATCATGCGCGCACGCCTGATGCGCGGTTCCGTCTGGGCGAGATTCATCTGGCGCTGGGCGAGAATGCCGATGCGGCGGATGTTTTCATCGCCCATATTCGCGCCTACCCGAATGATCCGCGTGCGGCGGAAGCTTATTTGAAGCTCGGCACGGCGTTTTCACGGCTTGAAAAATCGGATCAGGCCTGCACGGTGTTCAAAACCATGAAAGCGAAATTCCCCAATGTCTCTCAACCGGTCCGCCAGCGCGCCGATCTTGAGATGTCGCGCATTAACTGTCAGTAACCCCGCCTTGGCGGCGGTAACCACAGCGCAGCCCATTGAATACGAAGCGTTCGCGGCGCAGCTCTCAGTGCTGCAACTGGATGGCGGCTTTGCCATTGCTGTCTCCGGCGGGCGTGATTCCATGGCGCTCGCCCGGTTGTCGGCGCTTTATGCGGAAGAGACCGGCGCCGCCGTTTTAGCCCTCACGGTCGATCATGGTTTGCGGCCGCAATCGGCCAGTGAAGCGGCGCAAACTGCGCAATGGTGCAAGGCGGCGGGCCTTGCCCACCGGACGCTGGTTTGGACCGGCGACAAACCGACAACTGGCATTCAGGAAGCCGCCCGTCATGCACGCTATCGCTTGCTGGCGGCGGCCTGCAATGAGGCGGGGATTGGCGCCCTCTTAACAGCTCATAGCGCCAGCGATCAGGCGGAGACGTTTTTGATGCGGCTTGCCCGCGGCGCGGGCCCAGCTGGGCTTGGGGCGATGGCGCAGGAGACGCAAATCGCCGCCGGCGCGGGCGCACCCATCCGCCTGATCCGACCATTGCTCGACTATTCCAGAGCCCGGCTAACGGCGACGGTGCAGTCGTTCGGGCAAGCCTTTATTGATGATCCGAGCAATGACGATCCTGCCTATGAACGCATTCGCATGCGCGCCTTGTTGGCGCTGCTGGAAGACGAGGACGCGCTGAGCACTGATGCGTTGCTGCGCACGATTGCGCGCCAGCGCGTCGCCGCGCACCGATTGCGCGATCAGGAAGAGGCGTTGCTTCGCCATACTGAAGGATGTTTTTATCGCTGGGGCGGGGTCTCACTTTGCGCCGATGCGGTTCGCCATAGCGATGACGATGCGCTGGCAGGACTTTGCCGGCGGCTCATCCATGCGGTGAGCGGCGCGGCCTATGCGCCCGATGAGGACAAGGCGCGAAAAGCGCTGACATGCGCGCTGCAAACCGGCGCGGCAACCGCGGGCGGCGCGTTGATTAAACTATGGCAGGGCCGTTTGTGGTTCCTGCGTGAGCCCGCCGCGGTTGTCGGTCGCACTGGCGCACCGACCATCGCGCCAGCTCCCCTTAAGCCTGGGCAAGCCATCCTTTGGGATAACCGGTTCTTCATCGTCGCCGGCGACCAGGCCCGCGCGGGCGCCATCGTAAAACCGTTGGCTCTGGCGGCCCCAGATCAATGCGCAGCGGCGGCGGCGCTCTATGCAGGGCCCAAAGAAGGCCTTGCGGGGCTGCCGGGGATTTTTGCACCAGACGCTGGGGGCGAGGCCGTATTGATAAGCGCGCCGGCCCTCTTATCTGCAAAGACCGGCGGATTTTCAGGCGAGGCCCAAGCAGCGGCGCGGTTTTATGGCGCGATCATTAGATTTTAGTAGATTTTGAGGAATTTCACCGGGAGCCATGGCGCTGGGCTTTTTTAATCCCTATTTGATAGGGTGAAGCGATAATTTTGTGGACGCCATTGCCGGCGCCGCAAAGCAAGGAAAAACGAATGAACACGCGAAATATTGTGATCTGGGGCCTGGTGGTGGTGTTTTTCCTGATCGCGCTGAAAGTGTTCGACTATCAAGCCCCCGGGCCGGTCCCGGAGGAGCTGACTTATTCGCAATTTGTGGAGCGGGTGGATGGCGGAGCGGTGCGTTCGGCTGAAGTCGCCAAGACGCAAGTCACCGGCCAGCTTGTCAGCGGCGGCGAGTATATCACGACCATCCCCGAGACCGGGCAGGCGGCGATTGCCGAGCGGCTGAATAATGCCGGTGTTGATACCAAAATTGGCAAGGAAGAAGAGCTCCCGGTTTTCCTTTCTCTCCTGTTAAATATTTTGCCATTGCTGATTTTCTTTGCGTTCTTCTTCTTTGTCATGCGGCAGATGCAAGGCGCCAATGGCAAGGCGATGGGGTTTGGCAAGTCGCGCGCCAAACTTCTCACCGAGCGCCAGAGCCGCGTCACCTTTGACGATGTCGCCGGCATTGACGAGGCGAAAGAAGAGCTCGAAGAAATCGTTGAATATCTCAAAGACCCGATGAAGTTTCAGCGCCTCGGCGGTAAAATCCCCAAAGGCGCGCTGCTCATCGGCCCGCCGGGAACCGGTAAGACGCTGCTCGCCCGCGCCATCGCCGGCGAAGCCAATGTGCCGTTTTTTACGATTTCCGGTTCTGACTTTGTCGAAATGTTTGTCGGCGTCGGCGCAAGCCGTGTCCGCGATATGTTCGAGCAGGCCAAGAAAAATGCGCCCTGCATCATCTTTATCGATGAAATTGATGCGGTTGGGCGCCATCGCGGCGCCGGGCTTGGCGGCGGTAATGATGAGCGCGAGCAAACCCTCAACCAGCTGCTGGTCGAGATGGATGGCTTTGAGGGTAATGACGGCATCATCCTGATTGCTGCAACCAACCGGCCCGATGTTCTGGACCCCGCATTGTTGCGCCCCGGCCGTTTTGACCGTCAGGTTGTTGTTCCGAACCCGGACGTTATCGGCCGCGAGAAAATTCTTCAGGTGCATGTGAAAAAAGTGCCGCTGGCGCCGGATGTCAATATTCGTACAATAGCGCGCGGCACGCCCGGCTTTTCCGGCGCCGATCTCGCCAATCTCGTCAACGAGGCGGCGCTGCTGGCGGCGCGGCGCGGCAAGCGCTTTGTGACGGCAAACGAATTTGACAACGCCAAGGACAAAATCATGATGGGCGCGGAGCGTCGCTCATTGGTGATGACCGAAGAAGAAAAAATGCTCACCGCCTATCATGAGGCGGGCCACGCGCTGGTCGGCCTGTGTATGCCGGGTTCTGATCCGGTGCACAAAGCGACCATCATTCCGCGCGGTCGCGCCCTGGGCATGGTTCAATATTTACCCGAGCGCGATAAATATTCATTCTCACTGGAGCAGATGAAAGCCAGGCTTGCCAGTGTTATGGGCGGGCGCGTCGCCGAAGAGTTGAAGTTCGGCAAGGAAAAAGTCACCTCCGGCGCATCATCGGATATTGAATATGCGACCAAGCTCGCACGCGCCATGGTCACGCAATATGGGCTTTCAGAAAAACTCGGGCCCATCGCCTATGGCGAAGATGAGGGTGAAGTGTTTCTGGGGCAGTCCATTGCCCGCTCTAAAGCCGTTTCCGGCGACACGGCGAAAATCATCGAAGAAGAAATTCGCCGCTTCGTAACCGAAGGCTATGACAAGGCGCGGCAAATTCTCACCGAACGCCGTGACGATTGGGAAGCGATCTCGCAAGCGCTCTTGGAATATGAAACGCTTACCGGCGAGGAAATTGAAGCGCTGATGCGCGGCGAGAAAATCGTGCGCGAAGACCCAGCCGACACAACCGACCATACGCCGCCCTCATCGGTGCCGACCGCCGGCGCGTCAGCGACGGGCAAGAAAGACGATGATACCGGCGGTATGGAGCCAAGCCCGCAAGGGGCATGAAGAAGTGAATTGCGAAATGGCGAATAGTGAATAAGAAAGCAGTTAGCGGCGAGCCTCGATCGCCTTGCTCCTTGCGCCATTCTCCCTTCACGATCTCACACACCCACATCATGGGTGTCGTCAATGTGACACCGGATTCGTTTTCGGACGGCGGTCGGTTTGATGGCCCGCAGGCCGCGATTAAGTATGGCTTACGACTTGTCGAAGACGGCGCTGATAGTCTCGACATTGGCGGGGAATCGACGCGGCCTGGCGCTGAGGCGGTGTCAATTGAAGAAGAATTGCACCGGGTGACGCCAGTGATTGAGGGGCTTACCAGCAAAACACAAGCGGCGTTGTCCATCGACACGCGAAAGCCAGAGGTCGCCCGCGCCGCGGTCGCCGCCGGCGCTTCTATCTGGAATGATGTCTCGGCGCTCACATTAGATGGCGCCAGCGTGGCGACGGCGGCAGAACTTGATTGCGATATCGTGTTGATGCATGCGCAAGGCGAGCCCCGCACTATGCAACATGATCCTTCCTATACGGATGTTGTGCATGAAGTGCTTGGTTTCCTCGCCGCGCGTATTGAGGTTTGCGCCGCCGCCGGGATCGGTCGCGCCAGGCTAATCATCGATCCGGGGATTGGCTTTGGCAAATCCGCCGACCATAACCTGGCGCTGATCGCTAATCTTGAGCAATTTCAGCGGCTGGGATGTCCGGTCCTGCTTGGGGCATCGCGAAAACGGTTTATTTCGGCGCTCGACCGGGACGGCTCGGCCGACCAGCGTCTCGGCGGGTCGCTAGCGGCGGTCTTGGCGGGATACGCCCGGGGCGCTCGGATTTTCCGGGTGCATGACGTGGCTGAGACCCGCCAGGCGTTAAAAATCGCGCAAGCCATCGCTGCGGCCATGGAAAATCCGTAATTCTGCGTTAAGGCATTAGCCAAATCGGTGTGCTAGACTGGCATTGATACGAAGATTAAACGGGAGCGCGGCGCCATGCGGGGCGACGATCAGATGACGGGCAAACGGAAAATTTTCGGCACCGACGGTGTCAGGGGCCTGGCCAATGCCGGCGCGATGACGCCTGATGCGATTTTGCGCCTTGGCATGGCGGTTGGCCGGGTGTTCAAAAATGGCGCCCATCGCCACCGCGTGGTGATCGGCAAAGACACGCGCCTTTCCGGCTATATGATCGAACCGGCATTGACCGCCGGGTTTACCGCATCGGGCATGGATGTCTTTCTGCTCGGCCCCTTGCCGACCCCGGCGATGGCGATGCTGACGCGCTCGATGCGCGCCGATCTCGGGGTGATGATTTCCGCATCTCATAATCCGTACCAGGATAATGGCGTGAAATTCTTCGGGCCGGATGGCTTTAAACTGTCTGATGAGACCGAGCTGGAGATTGAACGGCTGATGCGCGCCGGCCCTGATGTCGGGCTTTCGGCTTCCGCCGATCTTGGCCGCGTCAAGCGGATTGAAGATGCGGGCGCGCGGTATATTGAATTTGCAAAGGCTACGTTCCCAAGGCGCCATTCCCTGGAAGGCTTGCGCATCGTCATCGATTGCGCCAATGGCGCCGGCTACAAAGTTGCGCCGACGGTTTTGTGGGAGCTTGGCGCGGATGTTAAAACCATCGGCGTCACCCCCAATGGCGTCAACATCAACCGCGAAGTGGGCTCGACCGCGACCAAAGCGATGCGCGATGCGGTGCGCGAATATCGCGCCGATATCGGCGTTGCGCTCGACGGCGATGCTGACCGGGTGATCATTTGCGACGAAAAGGGAAAAATTGTCGATGGCGATCAGATCCTCGCGGTGATTGCCGGCTTCTGGAACAAGCGCGGCCTCCTTAAAGGCGACGGCATCGTTTCAACGGTGATGGCGAATATGGGGCTTGAGAAACAACTCAAGCGCGATGGCCTGACGCTGGAGCGGACAAAGGTCGGTGACCGCTATGTGGTTGAGAAAATGCGCGCGGCGGGCATGAATATCGGCGGCGAGCCCTCCGGGCACGTCATTTTAAGCGATTACGCCACCACCGGCGACGGGCTGGTGACGGCGCTTCAGGTGCTGGCGGTGGTCGCGGCCGAGGGCCGCAAGGTCAGCGATGTTTGCGACAAGTTTGACGCCTTTCCAAACCTGTTAAAGAACGTTCGCTACAACGGGGGCAATCCGCTCAAGGATGAGGTAGTGAAAAAAGCCATTAAGGCGAGTGAAGACCGTCTTGGCAAGAAAGGCCGCCTCGTCATCCGCAAATCCGGCACCGAGCCGTTGATTCGCGTCATGGGCGAGGGCGAGGACGCGTCGTTGATTAGCGACGTTATCGACGAGATTTGTGCGATGGTGGAAAAAGCCGCAAAATAAAAACCGCCGGCAAGATACGCATGCCAGCGGTTTTCCCGGGTAGGGTTATCAATCAGGTGTAGACGTTGATGCGCGCCCGCGGTGAACAATTATTGTTGGCAATGCGCCGCATCCGACGATTGGATACATGGTCCGCCTCGCGGCCGCGCGCTGTCACTGTGCAGACAAGGCGCGGTCCGTTACGGGTGCGCACAGCTTCCTCAATCAGCACGATGCGCGCCTGATAACGGGTGTCGAACACCTGACGGTTAACGATGCGCCCGTCACGTCCGCGATAGCCGTGGTTTTTACCGCGATGGTGATTGCGGCGATAACGACGACGCTCATTGTAACGGCGGTCGGCATGATGGTCGTCGCGATATCGTCTGCCGCTGGAATGCCCATCGCCGATTGTTATCGAAAAGCTGACGCCTGAACTTTGGCGAGGGCTGCGATAGGGGCCAGCGCGGTAATATCGATCCTGGTCGTAATAATCATAATAGTCAGTGTTATGGCTGCGGTGGTCATGATCGATATTGCAATAAGCGGGTCGCTCACTGGCGAAGGCGACAGAGGCCACCATCAAAGTGACAGCGCCGATTATGCCTATGGCCATGGTTTTGAAAAGCGTATTCATCTTTGGACTCCGTGCTTGCCCCAGCTGGGTTTCCATAAACGCAACGTTAAAAACCTATTGCGGCGAGAATGGCGCCAATTGGCGCCTAAAAGCCGTCATATTTTAGATCGCCTACACATTGGCGTGAGATAAACGCCAACGAATCAATTTGCGGGCCGGATGCAAATCAGCTTATGCAAGCTTCCATGGCTTATGCTGACGGAGATATAGGCGATGAGATAACGCCGACGGCGCGTGCACGGTGCGGTATGGCGCGGGCGGCGGATCTGATTGGCGATCGCTGGACGTTGTTGATTATTCGAGAAGCGCTTTACGGCGTCACCCGTTTTGACGCGATGCAGGCTGATCTCGGCATTCCGCGCACGGTGCTTTCCGGCCGGCTCAAAAAGCTTTGCGAGATCGGGGTTTTGCAAACCCGTCCGTATAAAAAAGACGGCCAGCGCGCGCGCCATCAATATGTGTTGACCGCCATGGGGGTGGAGCTGGCGCTGCCGATGATTGCGCTGATGCAGTGGGGCGAGAAGCATTTCAACGATGACGGCGCGGTGGCGGAAATCGTCGAACGGCGCTCCGGCGCACCTTGCCATGTCGGTCTGGTGACAGAGGCCGGCGCACCGATTGCCATTGGCGCCGCACAGCTCCGCTTGAAAAGCTAGCCCTTATTCGGCCCAGCCCGGTCTGACCCAGGTGAGGCGACGCTCAGCGCCGCCGCCATCAAAATCAAAAACACGCCGAACCCGAACACCAGCCACGCGGCGCTGACATTGACGCCGATGCGGAAGGCGGCGCCCGGAAACACCTGTATCGCCAGCGCCGCCAGGCAACAGCCGAGCCCGACCCAGAAAGCATTATTCATCGACATGTGTCTCTCCGTTTGATTTTTTGCGCTATGAATGCGTGCGCCCGCAGATATTGCCTAATTTGGGCGCTTGTTTGAAAACATGATGGCGAATTGAGAAAAGGAGCGCGCATGCAAGGCCGGGTTCTCATTATTGCCGGCTCGGACCCGTCCGGCGGGGCGGGTATTCAGGCCGACATTAAAACGGTGACCGCGCTTGGCGGTTATGCGGCGACGGCGATAACGGCGCTGACGGTCCAGAACACCACGGGCGTTACGGGCGTGCACCCAACGCCGCTGGATATTATCGCTGCGCAGATCGATGCGGTTTTATCAGACATTGGCGCTGACGCCATCAAGGTCGGGATGATCGGCGATGTTGAAACCGTTGAATTGATTGCCGCCCGGCTTGCGAAATTAGAGGGCGCGGCGCCGATTGTGCTCGACCCGGTGCTGGTCGCGAGCAGCGGCGATGCGCTGGCTGGCGAAGGTGTTGCGGCGGCGATTATAGAAAAGCTGGCGCCGCTTTGCGCCATTATCACGCCCAATATT
Source organism: Hyphococcus sp. (assembly GCA_021776395.1). Taxonomy (GTDB): domain Bacteria; phylum Pseudomonadota; class Alphaproteobacteria; order Caulobacterales; family Parvularculaceae; genus Hyphococcus. Next base: position 16,694 of record JAJFFZ010000023.1, read on the forward strand.
GAAGAGGCCGAAGCGCTCACCGGAATAAAAGTAAGCGATGAAGACACTATGGCGGCGGCCGGCGCAGCGTTGGTTGCGCGCGGCGCCGGGGCGGCGCTGGTGAAAGGCGGCCACGGGCGCGGCGATATCATCAAAGACGTGCTGGTCACCGTTGCCGGCGAGCGGGTGTTTTCCAATCCGCGCATCGACACCACCTCCACCCACGGCACCGGCTGCACGCTCGCCTCGGCGATTGCGATCGGCCTGGCGCAAGGCATGGCTTTGCCGGCGGCGGTAAAGCGCGCGATTTCCTATGTGCACAAAGCGATATTAACCGCGCCCGGCTATGGCGAGGGGCATGGCCCGCTCAATCATACGCATACGTTGGAAAGCCGGTAGGGTTTTGTGTTAGAGCGTGCGCATGATGCTATCCTTCGCGACGCGGCCTGCACATGCTACGAATGCGAAAGCCGCTCCTCAGTATGAAGATGGAGAGGTTTCCCAACAAGAACACCCTCATCCTGAGGAGGATTGGATATTGTTAAATATTCAATCCGTCGCGAAGGACGGCGTCGGAGAACACCCCTGCTATAAAGAGCATTCAGATTGGCTATCGCCAACATGATTATTTCTTGATTGAAACCTGGCAGGCTTAAGCCGATACCGGATGTGCTTGCAAAGGTCGCGCATATGTTCAGGAGCCCCCATGAAGGCCTATGATTTCGAAACACTCGATGTCTTCACCGACGCCAAATTCGCCGGCAATCCACTTGCCGTCATTATGGATGCGCGCGGGTTGAGCGATGATGAAATGCAGACCATTACCCGCGAGTTTAACCTCTCTGAGACAACCTTCGTGTTGCCGCCAGAGGAGCCCGCTAATACCGCGCGGGTGCGGATTTTTACGCTTGGCTATGAAATGCCGTTTGCCGGCCACCCAACGGTCGGCACGGCCATCGCGATTGCCCGCGCGCGCAATCTCAGCGGCGAGATCAGGCTTGAATTGAACACCGGGATATTCCCGGTGCGCCTTGATATGCGCGGGCCTGCGCTATTTGCTGAATTTTGTAATCCCATTCTGCCGGCGGAAGAGGGCGCGGCGCCGTCTGCGGAGGCGCTGGAAGCAGCGCTAGGTTTGCCGCAAGACGTCCTCGACCGCAATGGGCATCGGCCCCGGCGCATCAGCGCCGGCTCGGTCTATATTTATGTCTGCGCTAAGTTGGAAGCCGTGCGCCATGCGCGGCTAAACAGCTCTGCATTTGAAGCGCTGGGGTTAGACAAAACGGTCGGGGTATATCTTTACGCCGCGGGCGGAGAAGCACCGGATGCGGATTATCATGCGCGGATGTTTGCGCCGACGGCCGGCATTGTGGAAGACCCCGCTACAGGTTCCGCCGCCGCCGCATTGCCGGGGCAAATCGCGCGCGCCGAACCGCTTGGCGATGGGACACATCGCTGGATCATCGAGCAGGGCTTTGAAATCGGCCGCCCAAGCCGCATCATCGCAAGGGTAGAGACAGCCAATGGCGCAGTGACGTCGGTTCGCATTGGCGGCGCCGCCGTTCCTGTGCAAACCGGTCAGATATTTGTCTGACCTATTTAGCTTGTGTTTCGCTTGCGCTGGGTGATCGCGACGCCAATCAAAATGATGGCGAGCGCAATAAAACCGCTGGCTTCAATGCGTTCATGATAGATGGCAGCGCCCATGGCGACGGCCCATATGGGCGTGAAATAATTGGTCAGCGCCATAAACCCGGCCCCGGCGCGGCGGATCACCATGATGATGAGGACGCCGTTTATGCCGGTGGGGAATATGCCAAGCCCGACCACGCTTGCAATGCTGGCGAGCGACCATTGCCCAGCGTCAAAACTGACAAACAACAAAGCGGGCGTTGCGGTGATGGCGGCGGTCAGCATCATCCCGGCGGCGAATACGCGCGGTCGGATCGGCGGCGCCCGGCGTGCGAGCACTACCGAGGCGGCGTAACATAATGTTGCGAGCAGAAGCGCGGCCTGCGCACGAAGGTCTGCGTCTACCGCGCCGCTTAAAACTTCCGGGCCCATCAATACGATAACGCCAATAAAACCGAGGCCAAAGCCGACAAGCTTGCGGCCTGTAAGGCTCTCGCCGGCGAAGAAAAACGCCAGCGCAATCGTCCAGATTGGCATGAACGCCATATAAACGCCGGCCAGACCGCTATCGACAAATTGCTGCGCCCACGGAAAAATAAAGAACGGCAATGTGTTGCCGACAATGCCGACGGCGATCATCCAACACCAACTGCGACGCAGGCGGAGTTTTCCGCCGACCCGGACCGTCAGCGGCGGCAGACGTCGGCCGGCGTGAACCATGATGGCGTAAAGCACGATAGCGCCCAGCCACAAACGGCTGATGGTGATCACCGCTGGCGGCATGGTTTCAAGCGCACTGCGGATCATCACGAAGGCCGAGCCGCCAAGCGCGACAATCAGCGCCAGCAGCACCCAGTCGAACGGTGTCGCTTGCCTCGGAGCGGTATGTTTTGCGGCCATGCTCACGCGCTATCGATGCGCGTGGCCATGCGCAAGGTAGAAAACCTTATTGCAGTGCGAAAAATTTTCGGTTGACGGCTCGCCGCCAGACGCGCAAAGGTGATCGCGGGCCACGCCTCCCCAACGGGGCGCTTGCCATCTGGAAGGATGGAATAAAATGATAAAGACTACGCCAGCGGTGGCTAAACCTGCGGCGCGCCCAGCGCGCCCTTATTTTTCATCCGGGCCTTGCGCAAAGCGGCCCGGCTGGTCTCCTGAAAATCTCAGCCTCGCACCCCTCGGGCGCTCGCATCGCTCGAATATCGGCAAGGCGCGCCTGAAAGATGCGATTGATCGCACCCGCGTGTTGCTTGGCGTACCGGAGGATTACCGCATCGGTATTGTACCGGCGTCTGATACCGGCGCGGTTGAAATGGCGATGTGGTCGATGCTGGGCGAGCGCCCGGTTGATATGCTCGCCTGGGAAAGTTTTGGCGCCGGTTGGGTGAGCGACGTAGTCAAGCAACTCAAGCTTGATGCGCGCATTCTTGAGGCGCCCTATGGCGAGATTGCCGATCTTGGCGCCGTCAATCCCGCCCATGATGTGGTGTTTACCTGGAACGGCACGACGTCGGGCGTGCGCGTTGCCAATGCGGACTGGATTAGCGCCGAGCGCGAAGGCGTCGTGATTTGCGATGCGACCTCTGCGGTATTCGCCCAAGCGCTCGATTGGCCGAAGCTCGATGTCGTGACTTACTCCTGGCAGAAAGTGCTTGGCGGCGAGGGCGGTCATGGGATGTTGATATTAAGCCCGCGCGCGGTTGAACGCCTTGAAAGCTATACGCCGCCGCGGCCATTGCCGAAACTGTTCCGCCTCACCAAGGGCGGCAAGCTGATCGAAGGTATTTTTGAAGGCGCGACCATCAACACCCCGTCGATGCTATGCGTTGAGGATTATATCGATGCCCTGAAATGGGCGGCCGGCCTTGGGGGATTGCAGGCGTTGCATGCCCGTGCGGACAACAACGCGGCGATGCTGGCGGAGTGGGTGGAGCGAACGTCGTGGATAGATTTCCTCTGCGCCGATCCGGCCTTGCGCTCCAACACTTCCGTATGCCTCAAAATTACCGACCCGATGGTCTCTGCGCTGGATGAAGCTGAGCAGCGGCGCTTTGTGAAGGCGATGGAAAAAAGTCTGGCGGCGCAAGAGGCGGCTTACGACATTGGCGGCTATCGCGATGCGCCGCCGGGCTTGCGCATCTGGTGCGGCGCCACGGTCGAGCGCGACGATATCGAAGCGCTCTGCCCATGGCTCGACTGGGCCTTCGCTGAAGCAAAAGCGTCGCTTTAAATTTTCTTTCCAAAAATCTAAATCACGGGAAACTGCCCCATGCCTAAAGTTTTAATCTCCGACAAGCTGAGCGAGACCGCCGTCAATATTTTTAAAGAGCGCGGTGTTGATGTGGATTACCAACCCGATCTCGGCAAGGACAAGGAAAAACTCCTTTCCGTTATTGGCCAATATGACGGCCTTGCGGTGCGCTCCGCAACCAAGGCGACCGCGAAAATTATCGCCGCGGCGGAGAATTTGAAAGTCATCGGCCGCGCTGGCATCGGCGTCGATAATATCGACATCCCCGCCGCAACCGCCGCCGGCGTTGTGGTGATGAACACGCCCTATGGCAATGCGATTACCACCGCAGAGCACGCCATCGCGATGATGTTCGCGCTGCTCCGGCAAATTCCGCAGGCCAACCAATCAACCCATGCCGGCAAATGGGAAAAGTCCGCCTTTATGGGTGCGGAAGCTTTCGCCAAAACGCTCGGCGTTATCGGTTGCGGCAATATCGGCTCCATCGTTGCGGACCGCGCCGTCGGCCTGAAGATGCGCGTTGTCGCGTTCGATCCGTTTCTTACCGAAGAGCGCGCCATTGAGCTTGGCGTCGAGAAGGTCGACCTGGATGGTCTGTTGTCGCGGGCGGATGTCGTGACCTTGCATACGCCACTCACGGACCAGACGCGAAATATTTTAAGCCGGGAAAACATCGCCAGGCTGAAGGCGGGCGCGTATATCGTGAACTGCGCGCGCGGCGGGCTCGTCGACGAAGGCGCGCTGAAGGATGCGCTCGACGAGGATCATATCGCCGGCGCCGCACTTGATGTCTATGAAACCGAACCGGCGACCAATCATCCTCTATTCGGTCATCCGAAAGTGGTGGCGACGCCGCATCTTGGCGCCTCCACGCGCGAAGCGCAGGAAAATGTCGCCATCCAGATCGCCGAACAAATGTCCGATTATCTGGTTCGCGGCGCGGTGTCGAATTCACTAAATTCGCCTTCTGTGACCGCGGAAGAAGCGCCGCGATTAAAGCCGTTCATTGCACTTTGCGAAAAACTCGGCGCCTTTGCGGGGCAACTGTCCGAAAACGCAGTGA
>JAJFFZ010000221.1 GCA_021776395.1 Hyphococcus sp.
TCAAAGAACAAAATTTCCGGATCAGAGGCAATGGCGCGTGCAAGGCCGACGCGCTTTTGCATTCCGCCTGAAAGTTCCGCTGGTGAAAGATCGCCGATCTCAGGCGCCAGGCCAACCTGAGCGAGGCAATCGATGGCTTTGTCATGGGCCTGCTTACGTGACTTTTTTTCTGCATAAACAAGGCGGAAGGCGACATTCTCCCAGACAGGAAGGCTGTCAAACAGGGCGGCCCCCTGAAATAACATGCCGGTTTTTTCTGCAATGATACGTTTGTCGCGCTCTGTCTGCCGAGCGATGTTTGCCCCATCGATTTCGATGACCCCGTTGTCAGGTTTTAATAGGCCAAGAATACATTTCAATAAAACGGACTTGCCGGTTCCAGAGCCGCCGATGACAACGAGTGATCGGCCCTTCGCGACATCAAGATCAACGCCGCGCAAGACGTCGTTTGCATTAAAGCTCTTGTGTAAGCCCCGGATCGAAATTTTTGACGGTGTGTCAGTCATCATTGCCTCAGGTCGGAACGAACAAGGAAGTGAGGAAATAATTTGCCGCAAGCACCGATACGGCGGCGGCGACAACGGCGGTGCGGGTTGCAGAGCCAACGCCGCCGGCGCCGCCGCGGCTTTTATAGCCATAATAACAGCCCATAACCGAGATCAAAAAGCCGAACACAGCCGCTTTGAGAAGCCCGCTGGTGACATCGTCGACGCTTAGAAAGTCAACCAGGTTGGTGACATAATGCGTCGGCTCAAAACCGAGCGCGTAGACCGACACAAGATACCCTCCGTATACGCCGATAATGTCGGCGATGAGGACAAGCAGCGGCAGCGCGAGTGTGGTGGCGATAATGCGCGGCGCGATTAAATATTTAAACGGGTCAACCGAAAGCGTCGAGAGCGCATCGATTTGTTCGGTGACGCGCATGGTGCCAATTTCGGCCGCCATGGCCGACGAGCATCGGCCGGCCACCATCAAAGCGGCAAGCACCGGTCCCAGCTCGCGGACGATGGAGACGCCAAGAATTTGCGGCAGGAACGCCTCGACATTAAACAGGGCGCCTTCATAGATGTTGAGCGCCAGTGCGGCGCCGGTGAAAATCGCCGTTAGTCCGACCACGGGCAGGGATGCATATCCGATGCGCGCGAGCGCGCCGCCAAAGGCGCGCCAGTAAAACGGGCCGACGAACCATGCGGTTCCGCCGCGCGCGGCAAAGTTGGCGATCCGGCCAATTTCGCCGATGGCGTCCAGCGTCAGACGACCGGTGGCGGCGACGACATTCATGTTCTAATCCCCCCCATAGCGGGTGCGTGCTAGGCGTTAGAGGTAACGGCGATCTACCCTGCCGCCAAGCCCTGTGAGCAACTCATACGCAGATGTGTTGCACGATTTGGCGGCTTCAAAAAGGCTGATCTCCTCGCCGAAGAAGGTGGCGATATCACCTGTTTTTATTGGATTTTTGTGATCGGTGACATCAAGAGAAATCAAATCCATGGAAATCCGTCCGGCAACGCGTGCCCGGCCTCCCGCGATCACCGCCTGGGCGCTGCCGGAGCCGCTGGTCGGCATGCCATCGCCATAGCCGAGCGCGACAGTGGCGAGCCGGGTCGGCGCGGTCGCCTTGAAGCTGGCGTTATAGCCGACGGTTTCGCCGGGCGCGATATTGCGGATTTGAACCACCGGTGCGCGCAGGACGGCGACCGGTTTGAGGCGCGGTTCATCGACATCAAATGGACTGCCGCCATAAAGCGCAATGCCGGGCCGGATAAGATCGAAATGAAAGCGCGCATCCATCAGCGCGCCGCCGGAAGCGGAAAGACTGGCGCGCGCATGCGGAAAATCTTTTGCGATAGCAGCGAACAGTTTGCACTGTTCATCGTTCTTAGGGTGCGCCGGATCGGTTGCGCAGGCGAGGTGGCTCATCACCAGGTTGATGTTCAATCCGCTGAGCGCGGCAATCGCATCAACCTCGCTGAGTGGTGCGCCAAGCCGGTTCATGCCGGTGTCGATATGAAGCGCGGCGGGCGCGCCATCGCATTGCGCCGCCCATGTCTTCGCCTGTTCAAGACTGTTGAGCACCGGCGTCAGCTTTGCGCTTTGAAACAGCGCCATGGTTTGCGGCAGCGGTCCGTTAAAAACATAGATTGCCGCATCTGCGTTGAGCGGCTTTAAAACGTCACGCAATTCGGCGCCTTCTTCCGGGTAGGCTACAAAAAACGTCTTGCAGTTCAGTCCGGCGAGGGTTTTTGCGATCGGCGCCAGGCCGAGCCCGTAGGCGTTGCATTTTACAACCGCCGCCATCTCCGCATTGGGCGCGCCCGCGCGCAATGTCGCATAATTGGCGGCAACCGCGCCAAGGTTAATATCGACCCAGGGGCCGGAGGTTTTATCGGATGATGAAGCGCCGCTCATGGGCGGATTTTAGGGCGGTTTTGCCGTCAGGCAAACCAGCAAATCTAATGATTGCCATACTGGCTTTGAGCGAGGTTGGAGAATTTGGTGAATTTCGCTTCAAAATGCAGATCGACTTTGCCAATCGGCCCGTGGCGCTGTTTGCCGATGATGACCTCGGCGGTGTCGCCAACCTCATCAAGACGCGCCATCCATTTTGCATGGTCCTCGGTGCCTTCGCGCGGCTCTGATCGGCTGAGATAATATTTCTCGCGATAGACAAACATAACAACATCGGCGTCCTGCTCGATCGAACCGGACTCACGCAAGTCAGCCAGTTGCGGGCGCTTATCGTCGCGCGATTCCACCTGACGCGACAGTTGCGACAACGCCATGATCGGCACGTTCAGTTCTTTGGCGAGCGCTTTGAGCCCCTGACTGATTTCAGTAATCTCCTGAACCCGGCCATCATTGCGGCGCCCCGAACCGGTCAGCAATTGCAGATAGTCAACCACTAGCAAACCCAACCCGTGCTGGCGTTTGAGCCGGCGCGCTCTGGCTGCAAGCTGGGCGATGGAAATCCCGCCGGTGTCGTCAATATAGAGCGGCAGTTTTTCAAGCTCGCGCGCGGCGTGGTAGATGCGGTCAAATTCTTCCTGATCGACATCGCCGCGGCGGATGCGCTCGGATGGAACTTGGGCGAATTCGGAGATGATGCGGGTGGCGATCTGTTCGGACGCCATTTCCAGAGAAAACAGGCCCACAACCGCGCCCTCAACGGTCTTCATCGAGCCATCGGGCTGTTTTTCAGCGCGAAATTTCTGGGCCGCATTGACGGCGATGTTGGTTGCAAGCGCGGTCTTTCCCATCGATGGCCGGCCGGCGAGGATGAGGAGGTCCGACGGGTGCATGCCGCCCAGCATGCGGTCGAGATCGCGCAGTTCCGTTGCAACGCCGGCAAGACCGCCGTCGCGTTTTACCGCTGCATTAGCAAGTTCGATTGCTTCGGTAATTGCGGAGCGAAAAGTTTTGAACCCGCCGCCATATTTACCGGTCTCGGCGAGCTTGTAGAGCAGTTGTTCGGCGTCTTCGAGTTGGCGCGAGGGGTGGTCTTCAAGGCTGGAGGTTTTTGCGCGATCA
>JAJFFZ010000222.1 GCA_021776395.1 Hyphococcus sp.
TAACCCCGGCGTTCAATGATGACGATAGACCCATGCGACAATCTCCACGCGAATAAAAATAACACCACAACTATAAGTGGTAGTCGATTTTAGCTTAATGAAGGCCTAACAACGCGCGGAATTTTTATCCTATTGCGTCAGCAGGGTGATCGCGATGCGCCGGTTTTGTGGTGCATAAGCGTCCGTCGATATCGGTTCCTTGTCAGCCTTACCGGTGACTTCCGCAATTTGGTTTTTGGGAATACCGCTCTTGATCAACAGCCGGCGCGCGGCAAGGGCGCGGTCGGCCGACAGCTCCCAGTTGGAATAATTCTCGGTATTGGCAAAATTATGCGCATCCGTATGGCCGACAATCGCCATGTCGTTGCTGACGGTCGCCAGCACCGGCGCGATAACCGAAAGTAGATCGTGAAGAAGGGATGATGGCGTCGACGAGCCGGCGTTATATAACGGCGCGCCGTCCGCATCGACCAGTTCAATCACCAGACCGTCGGGCGTCATGCGGGTTTGAATGTGCTGGGCGAGCGCCTCGTTCATCACTTCGATCTTTTGATTGTTAATCGCGTCTTCTATGGCGCGCAGTTTTTTGGCTTCCGCGTCCAGCATTTTATCGTCGTCAAATTTTCGGGTTTTAGGATATTGCGTCGTGGCGCCGGCGCCGTCAGTGAACAACGTGTCTTCCGATAATACTGACGAGCCGTTCAACGCGCCCTGACCGCCGCCGGAAATATTGCTGATCGGGATGGAGGGGTTGAAATAGTCGGCCAGGCCCTTGCGCTGGTCTTCTGTGGTGGCGTTCAACAGCCACATCAACAAGAAGAACGCCATCATCGCGGTCACGAAATCCGCATAAGCGACTTTCCAGGCGCCGCCATGATGGCCGCCCCCCGCTGCTTTGCGCTTCTTCTTGATAATAATGATCGGCGCGCCCGATTTTGGATCGGCCATAGATGACTTCGCTGCTGGTCTATGTCTTTGCTGGTAGCAAAATAATCTTTCCGCAACTTTTACGCGATACTGACACTTGCGACAATTTTAGGTAGAGTTTGTGATTATCTGATCTATGGCCAAAGTCGACGGAACAATTTTGCGGCGCAAGACCAAGCGCCGGGGCGCTGGCGCCGGCGATGGCGATACAGCCCATCTTGAACAGGCCGCGGCGACGCTGGCCAAAGAGCTTGCGGCGGTGTTCTCCCTTGCGCTGGATGCAAAGATTGAAGTTGTGCACCGTGCGGCGCAGAGCGACCTCTTCGGTGAAATATTGCAGGCGCTGGATAAAGTGCTGACGCCTTATCAATTTAGTTTCCCCACTGGCGATGAAGTGATCATCTATCTCGACCCTGACGCGGTGGCGCTAGCGGTGCGGTGGTCGCTTGACGGCGTTGTTGCTGAAACCGCCGATGAGAATAAACCTGACGACGGCTCTCTAGAAGTCGTGTTGGAAACACCGGATGAAACCGATGCGCCTGCGGACAAAAAAATCTCCATCACTGACCGTCGCTTGGCGAAGTTGCTTGCAGAAAAATTTAGTGCGGGCGTCTTTGGCAATAATCAGCGTCATGGGTTGTTTACCAACGCCGCTACGCTGGAGTTTGAAACGCTGGCCGAAAATGGCGAGCAGCTGGATATTGGCGAGCCGGATAATATCGCCCATAATTTCAGGTTCGATTTGAACGTGCGCAAGGGTGGGCCGCTGGGGTCCGTCGGTTTTGTCGCCGCAGCGAGCCTTATTCGGCCGCCGCAGCAAGAGGACGCCGGCGCCAAGGCGGCCGCGCAAGAGCTTTGGGCGTTGAAATTACGCGCGCAGGTGTTGAGTTTGCCGATTGCGATGAATGTCTGTCTTGCCGGCGAAACGCTGGATGTAGAGACCATTGGCGGCTTTGCGGTGGGTCAGACCATTCCCTTGAAAGGCGCATCCCTGTCGGCATCAGCGCTGGTTCCCGCCGCACGGCGCATGGGCGCGCCGTTCACAACCGGCGCGGTTGGCGCGCGCAATGGCGCGCGGACATTTGAGGCGGCGTAGGCGGCTAAACGCCGAGCCCAGTTTTCTTTTGCATCAGAAATTGTCTCGCCGCCGCATCCTGGGCGAGGCCGATCGCGCGTTCATATGCGCTATGTGCATCCTCTATGCGGCCAAGCCGCTCCAGAATATGTGCGCGCACCGCCCAATAGGCCTGGTAGTTTTCAACCCGCGCCGCCTCAAGCGTATCAAGAAGATGAAGCGCTTCCTTCGCACGGGCCGCCGCGGCGAGGGCGCCGGCGTAACCGACATTAGCGCCGATGGTTGGCGCGATTTCCACCAGCTGGCGATAGAGCAAGACTATCTCACCCGTGACGTCGCGGTCATGCAGCCGGGCGGCGGCGTGTGCGGATTGAATGGCGGCTTCGATTTGATAGGGCCCGGGTTGATTGAAGCGCCAGGCGCGCGCCAGCGCCGCCTCGCCATGGGCGATCATTTTTTTGTTCCAGCGCGCAGTGTTATGATCGCTAAGCGGAATATAGGCGCCGTTGTCGCGGCGCGCGTCTTTGCGCGCTTGCGCATGCAGCATCAGTGAGAACAGACCCCAGCCTTCGGCTTCGTCCGGCAAAAGCTCCGTCAACAGACTGGCGAGATAAAGCGCCTCGCCAGTGAGGTCATGCTGGTCCGCCTCCGCGCCAGCCTCATAGTCCCATCCAGCGCCGAACGCGGCATAAATGGCTTCAAGCACCGCCGGCAAGCGCGCGGCGAGGTCTTGTCCGCCGGGCGCGTTAAACGGAATGGCGGCGACTTTTATTTTGCGTTTGGCGCGCACCAGCCTTGCGCTCATGGCGCGCGGCGACACCAAAAACGCCGAGGCGATGCGCGCGGCGTCCAGACCGAGGACGGTTTGCAGCATCAACGGCGTGCGGATGGCGGCATCGATGGCCGGGTGGGCGCAGATGAACAGGAGTTTAAGGCGTTCATCGGGAAACGGTTTGTCGGCGCGCGTCGCCGATTCGGCTTCCTCGGCGGCGAGGGTGAGCGCCGGCGTGCTGAGCGTGCGCGTATTTTGGCGGCGCGCGCCATCAATCAGTTTCCGCCGCGCCGCGGTTAACAGCCAGGCCTCCGGCGAGGCCGGGACGCCGGTTTTGGGCCAGCTCTCCAGCGCCGCGCGGAACGCATCGCCAAGTGCATCTTCGGCTGCCGCGACATCGCGCGAGCGCGATGACAGCCAGGCCAGAAGCCGCCCGTAAGACGCGCGGGCGGTCTGTTCGGCTATCGCCCGCGCATCGGTCATCGTCCGGAGCGCATTCGAAAAAGTGGGAACCGGTTTTTCGATAAAATGTGCGTAAAAATAAAAATTAGACCATGGTCATCGATTTTATGCTTCTCGAACATGGTCTAATCTCCGATGTTCCAGATCGGGCGCACCTCAACATGGCCCAACGACGCGCAAGGACACCGCGCCGCCCATTCCAGCGCCTCGTCCAGATGTTTTACCTCAACCAGATAAAACCCGCCAAGCTGTTCCTTGCCGTCGGCGAAAGGCCCATCCTGGACGCCGTCTGCGCGCACGCGTTTGCCTTCACGAGAATGCGTTAGCGGTTCGCCTGAAATATGGACGCCGGAATTTCTTAAAGCATCCGTATAGGCCATATAAGCGCCGAAGATTTCATTTCTCTTGGCGTCTTCCATGGTGTCCCATGCATTCTCATCATCGTAGAGAAGAAATAAGTATTTCATTGCGCCTCTCCCCCTTGAAGATTGAGAACCGCCCGCACTTCGACAAAACCATTTTTGACCGCCGGGCACTTAGCAGCCCAGTCTTGCGCCGCCTCTATGTCGGGCGCGTCAATGATGCAAAACCCGCCAAGCTGTTCCTTGGCGTCGGGGTAGGGGCCGTCCTCGACGGTGCGCACGCCATCGCGAAGGCTCACCACGGTGGCGGTTGCGGGCGGCTCCAGCGCGCTGGCGTCAACATGCACTTTTTGTTCGCGTAGCGCGGTTCCGAAGGCGTACCATTCCCCCATAAAGGCGTCGAATTTCTCAGGATTATCGCGCAGCGCAAAATCTTCGGGCGCCTCATTGGCCAGAAGCATGAATTTCATTTTTATCTCCCTTGTATGAAGGCAAGCCCATTGGCCTCGCCATCACTATGACGCCTAACCGCCGGGCGTATCGACATAAAGCGCGCCTAATATGCAGTAATGCCGGAATATCACAATTTGTAGTATTGTTGGCGCGCCGGCCAATCGATCGTTGGCAAATCTTGCAATGCTGAATACTATAGGCCTGACGGATACTGAGGGGAGTATGGCGCGAATGGTTAGGTTGCGACTGAGTGGGCGAGCGGGTTTCTCGCTCGGCGTTATCGCGCTTGCGCTTTCTGGCTGCGGCGAGAAGCCGGGCTCGGAGGCGGTAGACGAGAGCGCCCCGGCGCCATCGGCGGTGTCCGACAGTGAAAATGTCACTGAGGCGCCTGAACCGGTCACCGAAGACATACCCGAAATCCGCAGCGGCGATCCGGCGGATGACGACGTTGAATTCATCTATCGGCTCGGCCTTATTCGCGGCCATCTGTTGTCGTTTATCGAACTTTACCGCGCCGAAGCCTATGAGATGGCGTCGGCGCATGTTCAACATCCCGCTAGCGAGCTTTATGACGCGCTCGTTCCGGCGTTTGAAGCGCGCGCATCGGATGGCTTCGCTGAGGGACTGACCGCGCTTGCGGACGCGGCAGCCGAGCACAGCGATGTCGATGCGGTTTACGCCGACCTGGTGGTCGCGATCCGCGCGACGGCGCCGAAGACCAGCGTTGCCGTCAAGCTGCTGGCGATATCGAAAATGGTGGCGACGGCGGCGGAGGAATTTGACGTCGGCGTTGCCGATGACTGCGCGATTGTCGATGCGCACGAATATCAGGACGCGTTCGGGTTCTTGTCGGTCGCGCGCGAGATGCTGGCTTCGGAAAACTCAAGCGACATCAACGAGACCGAAGCCATCGCCGTCGCCCACGAACAGCTCGATCTTTCGATCAGCGCATTCGCCGGGCTTCTGGCGGAGACAAGCGAAGGCCAGGCCGAGACGATTTACGCCGCCGCCGCGCAAATTGAACGTGCGGCGCTGCGGCTGCAATAGGGTCGCCGCCGGCTAGACAGAGCGCAGCAAATGTTCTACATTTGTTCTCATGCGTTCAGCCCCAGAAACACCCACGGACATCTACCATCCCGCAGACGGGCTCGCCTATCTGTTTCTTGATTTCAACGCCTATTTCGCCAGCGTCGAGCAGCATGACCACCCGGAGTTACGCGGCCGGCCGGTGATTGTTACGCCGTTAAAGTCGGAATATACCGGCGCGATCGCGGCCAGCTATGAAGCCAAAGCCTTCGGGATAAAACGCGGCACCAAGGTGCGCGATGCGCGAGTGTTGTGTCCGGACATAGCGGTGATGCCGGCGCGCCATGACCGTTATGTTGAGCTTCACAAAATCCTGATGCAGGAAATCGAGCGGCATTTGCCGCTGGTGAAGATATATTCGATTGACGAGGCCGCCTATCGTCTGTCGCGGTCAGAACGCAAACCCGCGCCGGCGATTGAAATCGCGCGGCGCATCAAACACGCCCTCGCCGACAATGTCGGGCCGGCCTTGCGCGCCTCTATCGGGCTTGCGTCAACAACACTGCTCGCCAAGCTTGCCGCCGAGCGGGTGAAACCGGATGGGCTGACGGTTTTGGAATTGGACGACTTGCCCGGCAAGCTCGCCCATATGCCGCTTACGGACATTCCGGGCGTCGGCGCCGGCGTCGCGGCGCGATTGGCGCGTGCGGGCGTCATGGATTTCCCCGCGCTG
>JAJFFZ010000223.1 GCA_021776395.1 Hyphococcus sp.
TCCCCGCGAAAGCGGGGATCCAGAGCCACATCCGGCGTGCGTTGTTCTGGATCCCCGCTTTCGCGGGGATGAGCGGGAGGTGGAGTTGGGCCTGAACCTGAATAATCACCCGATAATCTAAAGCCGGTCATAGGCCTCCAGCGTTAAAAACGTATCGAAGCCGTCCGACAGGCAAAGCTTGTCGAGCAAGTCGGCGGCGTCTGTGAAGCGGCCTTCGTTCCAGCGCGCTTCGCCGAGCTCGGCTTTGACGACATCCATCTCTTGCGCTTTGACTTTGCGATAATAATCGGCGGTCATGGTCTCGCCATTGTCGAGCTGGGCGCCATTTTTAATCCACTGCCAGATGCTCGCGCGCGAGATTTCCGCCGTGGCCGCGTCTTCCATCAGCCCGTAAATCGCCACAGCGCCGAGACCGCCAAGCCAGGCCTCGATATATTGCAGCGCGATGCGGATATTGCTGCGCAAGCCGGCATCGGTGAACGGGCCTTGCGGCGTCTCCACCAGGTCAGCGGCGGTAACCGGCGCGTCGCCATCGCGGCTGACATCAAGCTGGTTGGTTTTGCCGGGTTTGAAGGCGTCTGAATAAACCTTGTTGACGACGCCCGCGAGCGCCGGATGGGCAATCCACGAGCCGTCATGGCCATTATCGGCCTCGCGCTGTTTGTCTGCGCGGACTTTTTCCTTGTTGGCGGCGTCCTCGCCTGGCGTTTTGGCCGGCAAAAACGCCGACATGCCGCCCATGGCGAGCGCGCCGCGGCGATGGCAGGTTTTAATCAACAGCCGCGAATAAGCATCGAGAAACGGCTTGTCCATGCCCACGGCCTGACGGTCCGGCAGCATCCGGTCGGGGTGGTTTTTCAAGGTTTTGATATAGCTGAAAATATAGTCCCAGCGTCCGCAATTGAGCGCGGCGGCGTGGTCTTTTAGCTCAAAAAGAATCTCGTCCATCTCGAACACCGCCGGCAACGTCTCAATCAGGCAGGTCGCCTTGATGGTCCCGCGCGCAATCTCGAGCTGCTCCTGCGCCGCAACGAACACCTCATTCCACCACCGCGCTTCTTCGTAGTGCTCCAGCTTGGGCACATAGAAATAGGGGCCGGTGTTGTTCTCACGCAGGCGCGCGTGATTGTGAAAAAGATAAAGCGCGAAATCCATCAGACAGCCGGGGATCGGCTTGCCGTCTTTGAGGACGTTCTTCTCGTTCAGGTGAAGGCCGCGCACCCGCGCAATCAACACCGCCGGATTGTCGCCCAGCGTGTATTGCTTGCCGGAGCCCGGGCCTTCAAAGCTGATGGTGCGGCTCACCGCGTCGCGCATATTCGCCTGGCCCTCAATGACATTGCGCCAGGTCGGCGACAGCGCGTCTTCAAAGTCGGCCATGAAAACTTTCACATCGGCGTTGAGCGCGTTGATAATCATCTTGCGCGTCACCGGGCCGGTGATTTCCACCCGCCGGTCAAGCAGGTCCGCCGGTAATTCGCCGACGCGCCAGTCGCCGTCGCGCACGGGCTTTGAATCAGCGCGGAAATCCGGCAACGCGCCGGCGTCAATCTTCGCCTGCCAGACGGCGCGGGCCTCCAGAAGCGCGTCGCGGCGCGCGGCGAACGTCTCCACCAGCCCGGCAAGGAATGCGCATGCTTCCGGCGTCAGGATATCCCGGTCGGCCGAGGTAACCTCGCCGATAAAGTCCAGCCCGCTGATTGTCGTCGCCATGCCCGTTATTCCTTTCCGTCAGTGATTTCCCATTGCGCCCGGTCTATCCGAGGCCCTTGTGCAGCGCAATATTTCTTGGCGCCATAGCAAGATCAATGAACATTGATTTTGCTATGGTTTGTTCTCGCTCGCGGCTAATCCATTGCTACGCAATGGGCCTGCACGGGCGCGGCGCATAAGCGCCGGGGCGCAGTCGCGCCCGTTTGGAATTTACATCCACATCAATCGGACCAATCAGGCCGTGTATCCAAATCGATAGGATGGCAAGAATAGGCCCGCGAGAAAGCGTGAGGACGAGATTTGGCGGCCAGGGCTGATTATCAGCCGGCGAGGCGCTGGAGCCCTTATGGGGCGCGCCTATGACGCGAAAACTGGCGCCAGATTCAATGCCCGGGCGAATTTTGTCGCGTGCGGCGTTACATTTGCCAGGCCGGGCTAAATGTTCGGTTTGAACTTTTCGTGCATCGTCACCAGCTCTTCGGCGATGGTTGGGTGGAGCGCGACGGTGTCGTCGAACTGGGCCTTGGTGACCCCGGCTTTGACGGCGATGGCGAGGCACTGGATCATCTCCGCCGCCTCCGCGCCGACAATATGACAGCCGAGCACGCGGTCGCTGTCGCCATCGACCACCAGCTTCATCAACACCCGCTCTTCCGAGCCGGTGAGTGTGTGCTTCATCGCCCGGAAATTGGCTTTGTAAATATCGACATTTTTAAATTTTTTGCGCGCCTCGTATTCGGCGTAACCCACCGTTCCCACCGGCGGCTGCGAGAACACCGCTTTGGGAATGAATGTGTAGTCCATTGTTGTCGGATTGTCGTTGAACACGGTTTGCGCAAACGCCGCGCCCTCGCGTATGGCCACCGGCGTCAGGTTCTCGCGATTGGTGATGTCGCCGACGGCGTATATGTTGTCTACGGATGATTTTGAATACTCATCGACAATCACCGCGCCTTGCTTGTCAAGCTCAACGCCGGCTGCTTCCAACCCCAGCCCGCCAGTCGAGGGCGTGCGCCCAACCGCCCAAAAGATGAGATCGGCGTCAACATGGGTTCCATTGTTTAGATGAACGCGCTTCATCTCGCCATCGCGCTTTTCAATTTTTTCAAAATTCGTCTGGGTGATGACGCGGATGCCCTGGCGCTTCATTTCGGTATGCACCTGAACCGAGATGTCGGTGTCGAAATGGCGCAAGATATCTTCGCCGCGATAGACCAGACACACCTCGCAGCCGAGACCGCGGAAGATGCAGGCGAATTCAATAGCGATATAGCCGCCGCCAGCGACGACGACATGGCTTGGCAACCTGTCGAGGTGGAAGGCTTCATTTGACGTAACGCCAAGTTCGTGGCCAGGAACCGATTGATCGACAAACGGCGCCCCGCCGGCGGCGATGAGGATTGTCTCGGCCGTAACATCGCGCCCTTCCGCTTCGAGGTGGACGGTGTGGGCGTCTTTTAAAGTTGCGCGCGACTGGAATATCTCCGCGCCGGCGTTTTTGAGGTTGCGACTATAGATGCCGTTGAGGCGGTCGATTTCATCGTCTTTGTTCTCAATCAGACGTGTCCAGTCGAACGCCACATTGTCCGCCGTCCAGCCATAGGCCTTCGCTTCGTCAAACCCGTGCCCATATTCGCTGGCATAGACCAGAAATTTCTTGGGCACGCAGCCGCGCACCACGCAAGTGCCGCCGACGCGGTATTCTTCCGCCACGCCAACGCGGGCGCCAAATGTGGCCGCGAGACGCGATGCGCGCACACCGCCCGAACCGGCGCCGATGGTGAACAGATCGTAGTCAAATTTTGTCATGTCAATCTCTTGTTATCTTTGGCTCTTATGTCTTTGGAAGAAAGCCAATGCCGGTTGCAAATCTTTTGTCGTTAAATTCCAGCACCTCAACCTTGAAAGTGCGCATAAACTCTTCATAGATCGCCTCAAAAACCGGTTCGAGATTTCCCTTATAATCGAGAGAAACGCGGATCACCGGTTGCTCGGCGATGAATATATCAAAATTGTCGCCGGTGACCTCAACGCCGATGGCGGTGCGGAGCCACAAGGCGCCGGAATCTTCAGAATTATCAATCGTCAGCGCGAGGGCGAAGCGGATGGGTTCGAGAACAATAACCTCGCGCTGGCTATAGCTGAAGGCGTCATCGCCATAATCCTTGCGCGGATCGAACGCACCTTCGGGCGGCACGGCCTTCACGCAGTCTTTGTCGCAACCCATATAGGTGGAAAACCCGGAGACGATAGCCTCGCCCAAACCCTTGCAGCGCATCAGGTTCTCAAACGCCGCCGCGCCATAGATTTTGATCGCTTCCTGTAGTTTTTTAAACCGGGTTTTTGTCATAGGTCACATGATTGCAAGTTGGATTGCGTAGATAGGCTATCGCATGGAGGCGATAAAGTGCAAAGCACGCCATCGTGAAAATGAAGTCTCAGGCCTGGTCGATGCTGACGCCGATCTCATCTGCGTAAATAATCATATCGGTCATGCCGCAGAACAGCCCGGTCTCGATCACGCCGGGGATGGCTTGCAGCACCCGGTCGAGATTTGCCGGCTCATCAATCCGGCCCAGCGCACAGTCGATGATGAGATGGCCGCCGTCAGACTTAACCACCTCGCCCTCAGCTGCGCGCAGCTCCACCCCGGCGCCGTCAAATCCGGCGCCAAGCAGCGCAGCGCGGATATTGCGCACGGTGAGCGCCCAGCCAAACGGTTCAATCTCAATAGGCAAAGGGAAAGCGCCGAGCGCGGCGACGCGTTTTGATTTGTCGGCGATAACGATAAACCGCCTTGCGGCGCCTGCGACAATTTTCTCGCGCAACAGCGCCGCGCCGCCGCCCTTGATGAGATTGCGCTGCGGGTCGGCCTCATCAGTTCCGTCAACCGCAAGATCGATAATGGTGGTCTCGTCCGGGGTAATGATCTCGATACCGATTGCCTCAGCCTGACGGCGGGTGGCCTCCGATGTCGGCACGCCGCGCAGCGCCCAGCCATCCGCGGCTTTGTCCGCCAAAGCAGCAACGAAATAGCTTGCAGTGGTGCCGGTGCCGAGGCCGAGGGTCATGCCGCGCTCGACATATTTTGCAGCCTCTTGGCCAGCGCGTTTTTTTCCCGCTTCCCTGTCCATAACCACCCTAACGCTCGCCTTGATTGGTTTTGCGAAACCGCGCCGCCCAGCCTTTGAGCGTCTTCTGGCGCCCGCGCGCAACGGCCAGATCGTTAGCGTCAACGTCCTTGGTAATGACCGAGCCGGAGCCGACATAGGCGCCGGCGCCAATCGTCAGCGGGGCGACCAGCGAGGAATTTGATCCGATGAAGGCGCCGGCGCCGATGGTGGTTTTGTGCTTGCTGAAACCATCATAATTGCAAGTGATGGTTCCGGCCCCGATATTGGCGCCCGCGCCGATTTCCGCATCGCCAAGATAAGTCAGATGGCTGACTTTCGCGCCCTTGCCGATATCGGCGTTTTTAATCTCAACGAAGTTACCGACTTTGGCGCCCTCCAGAAGATTGGCGCCCGGGCGCAGCCGCGCAAACGGGCCCACCGTTGCGCCGGCCGCGACATGCGCGCCCTCCAGATGGGAGAAGGCTTTAATCTCAACATTGTCGCCAATCACTACCCCCGGCCCGAACACAACATTCGGCCCGATAACCACATCTTCGCCGATCTGCGTGTCGTGGGAAAAATAAACCGTGGACGGATCGTGGAGCGTGGCGCCGCCTTCCAGCGCCTCGTCGCGGGCCCGGTCTTGAAAAATCATTTCCGCTTCAGCCAGATCGGCGCGGCTGTCGGCGCCGAGAATTTCGTCCGGGTCAACTTCGAGCATTGCGCATTTGCGCTTATCACCGCGCGCGAGCGCAACAATATCTGTCAGATAAAATTCGTTCTTGGCGTTTTTGTTGTCGATGTCTTTGAGACGGGCGTGGAGAAAGGCCGCCTCAATCGCCATGACGCCGCCATTGCAGAGGTCAATCTTCAGCTCTTCATCGTTTGCGTCGCGAGCCTCGACGATGGCCTCCAGCTCGCCTTTTGCATTCAGCTTCAGGCGACCATAAAGCGCCGGGTCGTCAGGACGGAACCCGAGTATGGCGACTGCGGCGCCGTTTTTAATTTCGCCTGCAAGCGCGCGCAGTGTTTCCTGCCTTACCAGCGGTGTATCACCGTTCAAGATCAACACCGCGCCGTCGAAACCTTTCAGCGTTGGCAGCGCTTGTTCCACCGCGTGGGCGGTGCCTTGCGGCGGCGCCTGGACGGCGACCCCGATTTGCGGGTCCATCGATTGCACAAAGTCACCGACCTCGGGCGCGTGATCGCCAATGATGACGGCGATTTTAGCCGGCGCCAGGGCCTTTGCCGCATCGATGGCATGCGCGATCATCGCTTTGCCCCCAATCTCATGCAGCACCTTGGGCGTGGCGGATTTCATGCGTTTGCCATGGCCAGCAGCGAGGACAACAGCGGCGATATTGATATCAGTCATTCCTGGGCTCATTTATTCAATCGCAACCGCTGTATCATAATTTACCGGAAACAGCCTATGCGATGGAGCGATTCGCTGGGGCGCGGGTGGGCATAGGTGCAATAAGGAGCGCCAATGAGGCAGGATTTGAAGGGCGCGGCGGTCATCTTCGACCTTGACGGCACGCTGATTGACACCGCTGACGATCTCGCCGCGTCGATGAACCACGCGCTTGGCGAGGCCGGCCTGCCGGCGGTGGCGCATGGCGAGGTCCGTCACCTTGTCGGCCATGGCGCGCGCGCAATGTTGATGCGCGGCATCGAGGCCGGCGCCGGACGGGCGGCCAGCGAGGGCGAGCTTGAACAGGGTTTGAAAAACTTCCTTGATCATTATGGCGCCAATATCGCCGCCCATTCACGGCCATTTGACGGCGCCATCGAGATGATTGAGGGGTTTCGCCGCCGCGGCGCCGGCATCGCGATCTGCACCAATAAACGCGAGGCGTTGTCGCGCCTGTTAATCGACACGCTCGGCATTAGCGCTATGTTCGATACGATTGTCGGCGCGGATACATGTAGCGCGGCCAAGCCTCACCCTGCGCCCGTATTTTTCTGCATTGAGCGGACCGGCGCGGCGCGTTCAGTTTTCATTGGCGACAGCGACACCGATATCAAAGCCGCGGGCGCTGCCGGCTTGCCGTGCCTGATTGCTGAGTTTGGCTATGGGCCGCTGACATTGCGCGATCAGGCGGCAGGCGCCTTCACGGCCTATAGTGAGGCGGCGGCGATGATTGAAAAATTGCTGGCGCGCTAGCCAGTAGCTTCCGCGCTGACGTTGCGGGTCGGCATGCCGTTGATCATGTCGCTACGGACATCCGTGCGCGCCGAGCGCATGGTCGAGACAAAACCTTCATCCGACATTTCAACGGAAACGTCGAAACCACGCTTGCGCCAGAAATCCTGGATTCTCGTGGCAAGACGGCTAGCGCCGTCGCGATCACACTGGTCAGCCATAGACTACCCCGATGTTTTATTGAACTACTGCTACTGCGTGTAGAATATAAGGAAATCTGATTTTTTCAAGACCATTGCGGGATTTTTTTATACCCCTTAGTTTACTAAGAAACGCTGATGCTCTTGGTTTTTTTGATTGATTTGAGAATTTTATCGCGTAAAACTCAGAAATGATATAAGCTAAACTTATATTTTAGGGTGGCCATGAGCAACGTGGAACAATTTGAACGGGCCCAGTCGATTGGCGAGCGAATCCGCCAGGCGCGAAAATCATCCGGCATGAGCCAGGCTGACCTGGCGCGGCGTTTGGGTGTTAGCCAGCCGGCGATCGCCAACTGGGAGAGCGGGCTGCATGACCCGCGGCGGATGATGCTGGCCAAGCTCGCCGCCGCGCTGGAATCCCCGCTCGACTGGCTCGCCGCCGGCGATCGCTCGGCCGGCGAGAGCGACAAGCATGCAGCCGCAGCTTACTTACGCCGGCCGGTGCAACATGTGCCGGTGATCAGCTTTCGCTCCGCCGCGCTGCTGGCCCTTGATATGACAGCGGACCCGCACACCATGGCTGAAGATTATATTCCGGTCACCGCCGGCTCGCCAAAAATGTTTGGCGTTTTTATGGAAGATGAGGCGGTCAATCTGGTGTTTCCCATCGGCACGCTGGTAGTGATCGATTACGCCGATCATGCGCCCAATGACGGCGTCTTTTGCCTCGCATCGGTCGCCGGCGATCCAATCTTGCGCCGCTGGCGCGAGGGACCGCCGCGATTCGAACCGGCCTCCAGCGAAGACCGCTATGAGACCGTCTTTGCAGACGACGCCATCCGCATCATTGGCTGCGCGCGCCTGTCAATCCGGATTCACTAATTTAAACTCAAGCCGCGTTGCGCGCATAATAATCAAGCATCTTAGGCAGATGCGCTTGCGCTTCACGGAACCGCTGCCCGGCAATATTGACCAGTGTTGCAATCTCGCCGAGCGAGGCGCCGGCGATCGCGTTTTCTTCAATATCGGCGCAAGCTTGCGCCAACCTTACCGCGCCAACATTCACGCTCATGGATTTCAGCGCATGGGCGGCCTTTGCAATCCCGGAACGGTCCGTTTGCGTACTATCATTGAGCTGCGCCATAGCCTCGCGCGAATGGGTCTGGAACAATTTGAGCGCGCGTTCAGGCAAGTTGGAGCCGCTCGATTGCATCGCCGCCAGCTGGTCCAGCACGGCGCGATCGAACGGCCCGGCGCGGCGTTCGTAGCGAGCGGTAGCTTTGTCCGGCGACAGGGGCCGCGCGGCGCCATCCGATAACGGATCCAAATGTTTTTGAATGAGATCAGACAACGCTTCAATAGTGAAGGGTTTGGTCAGATAGTCCGTCATACCAGCCTCACGCCAGCCGCCGCCAGCGCCCGCGACATCGGCTGTAAGGGCGACAATAGGCGCCGGCTGGCGCTTGGTTTGCGCCTCGATTTTTCGGATCGCCCTTGTGGCTTCAAAGCCGTCCATTTCTGGCATTGAGCAGTCCATCAAGATCAGGTCAAAGGCGCGCTCCCGCGCTGCCGTAACCGCTTCACGGCCGTCAGCGACCAGCGTCGGAACCAGATTAAGACGGGTCAACGCCTCCTTGACCACCTCGCGGTTCACCGCGCTGTCGTCGGCGGCAAGGATACGTTCGCGGTTGAAGATAGCGGCGATACCCGATGGCTCTTCTGCATAATTGAGGGCGGCTTTGCCGCGGAGTTTATTATCGAATATGCGGCCAATCAGATCCAAGACTACGCGGCGCGATAGCGGTGCGATAAGCAAGTCCTCCGCAACACCGCTCGCCAACAGCCGGTCCGGGGCTGCATCTCCAAGTTCACTGACGCAAATGCGCGCCGGCGTCCATTGGTTGGGGTCGCCCCTAATCGCTTTTTGGAACGCATCGAGAAAAGCCGGATCGGCAAATATCATGTCCGCATAGGCAATATGCGCGCTGATCGAGCTGTTGCGATCAATGACCTGCGCTGAAATATGCGCCTCTTCCAGATAACGCGACAACACTGTCGGGGTCGCCGTGCCGTCAATGGCGATGATCGCGCGTTTGTCGTCTTCAGCGCGGCGCGGCCGCACCGGCGCCGCCAGAATCTCCGCTGGAAAACGGAAGTGGAAACGCGCGCCTTTATTTTGCTGGCTGGCGACGCCAATCGATCCGTGCATCGCCTCAACCAGCCGGCGGCTAATCGCAAGGCCGAGGCCGGTGCCGCCAAATTTGCGCGTGGTTGACTGGTCGGCCTGCGAGAACGCCTCAAAGATTGCCTTTTGCTTGTCCTCAGCGATGCCGACGCCGCTATCGGAAACTGAAAACTCGATAATGCATTCGCCGCTATCGGCCGGCAGGCGCTTTGCGGAAACAACCACATGGCCTTTTTCAGTAAATTTCAGCGCGTTGTTAACGAGGTTGGAAAGGATCTGACTGATCCGCACCGGATCGCCGGTAATCAATTCTGGCGTAGATGGCGCAACATAAGCGGAAAGGTCGATGCCCTTGCTGGTCGCGCGCTCCCAGAAAAGCGCCACAACATCATCGATAATCTCCACCGGCCGCAAGGGGATTTCCTCTAGGTCGAGTTTGCCGGCCTCGATTTTGGAAAGGTCGAGAATGTCGTTGATGATCGCCAGGAGGCTTTGTCCAGATTTTGAGATGACATCTGCATAGCGTTTTTGACGCGGCGGCAATTGGGTTTTGCTCAACAGCTCGGCCATCACCATCATGCCATTCATGGGCGTGCGAATTTCATGGCTCATGGTCGCCAGAAACTCAGACTTGGCGATGCTGGCCGCTTCCGCGACCTCCTTGGCGGTTTGAAGTTCGCGGGTGCGGCGGTGAACGATTTTCTTCAGATTGCGCTGATGGCCCTGAAGTTCAGCATCGCGTTGCTGGAGCTGGTCCAGCATATCGTTAAAGGCGTCAATCAACTGCCCGGGTTCGTCATTATTTTGGCTGGGTGTTGCACGCATCGAAAAATCACCGGTCTTTCGAACCTCGCCCATCACCTCTGCAAGCGCGAGAATGGGGTCGGTAATTGACCGCTGCATTTTGAGGGCGATCAATAATCCGATGCCGCCGGCAAATATGCCGGCCACTAGCGCATCGTAAATCAGCGCGCCGAATCTTTGATTTAGTCCTGGCGGCGCCGCATGAATAGTAAGCACGCCAATCTTCTCGCCTTTATGCGTTATTGGCGCGGTAGAGATGACAGGCTTTGCGACAAGAACGCTGGCAAGTTGGGTAAAATGCGTATGGGTTGCATCATCGTCAGTCAGCGGTTTTTCGGCGCCATACTCGATAATGGCGTCACCGCTCATATTGTCGATACGGACAAAGTCTATTGTCGCGGTTTCTGCAATTGTTGTAACGGCGCTCAAAGTTCCCGGCCGGTCGCCAGCCGCCATTGGTTCTGAGATCACCGAAGCAATAATTGTTGCGATCGCATCAAACGCATCATGCTCGCCGCCGCCATTTTGCATCGCCTCGCGCAAGACAGAGGACACGGCGACGATGGCGACCGTTCCGAATATGGCGACGATGACCAGCGCCGTCAGCCGGCTGCGCAGCGAATGGATACGCTTTTTCACTTAAACCTTTGCCCCATAGAAGGTGTCGAGAATGTCTTGTTGCAACAAGTCATTGCTTAAATTGCTTGCGATTTGCTTTCCTGCGGACGACAGCAATCACTTTTTAAGGAACTTTTGCTTAACTAATGGCTGTCGCAGGCCGAATGCCGACGTCTTTGCCTATGAAAAGGGGCTCGTTTGTGTCCTCAGCGCCTAGGGTTTTACTGGTAGATGACGATCCGATCATGCGCGAACTGGCGTGTGAAAAGCTCATGGCGGCGCATTATCAGGTATCGACGGCGGAAAATGGCGCTGATGCGCTCGCCACCCTGAAGCGAGACGGCGCTGATTTGGTCATTTCCGATCTTGAAATGCCAATCATGGACGGGTTTGAACTCACCCGGGAAATTCGCGCAGACCGAGCCATCGCCCAAATTCCGGTTATCGTGATCACGGCAAGTGACCATGCCGATGCGGTGGACCGCGCTTTTGGCGCTGGCGCAACGTCCTTTCTGGCCAAACCGATTAACTGGACGCTATTCAATCAGGCGGTAAAGTTTGTGTTGCGCGCGAGCAATGATCAACGCGCATTGCGACAGGCGCGCGATCAGGCTGAAGCGGGCGCCAAATATAAAGATGGGCTGATGTCGGTCATGAGCCATGAGCTCAGAACGCCGCTCAACGCCATTATCGGCTTCGGCCAGCTTTTGGGAGAGCGCTTCGCTCAGCAAAACGATCCTCTTCATAAAGAATATGCAGACTATATCATCGATGGCGGCAAGCGGCTTCTCAATACGATATCGGATATGTTGCTTGCCTCTGACGCTGGCTCCGGGCCGATTGCAATTGTAGAGGCGCACACAACGGTTGGCGATGTCATCGCCGCCGCCAGAACTATTTCCGCCGCTGTTGTCGCGACTGCCCAAACGGAAGTCGTTGAGACAGTTCAGGACGTGAACCTCACCATCAACTGCGATCAACGGCTGTTGGCGCGGGCGCTTTCAAAGCTGATCGAAAACGCTGCGAAATTCTCCCCGCGCGGCGCAAAAATCATTCTCGGCGCCGCGCTGACAAAGAAGGGCGATCTTGCGCTATTAGTGAAGGATACCGGGCCGGGAATGGCGCCGGAGCAGCTCAAACAGGTATTAGCTCCTTTTGCGCAATCGGACATGTCGCTCAAACGCTCCGAGCAGGGATTAGGCCTTGGCCTGCCGCTGGCCGGAGCGATTGCACACGCGCATGGCGCACAATTGCGCATTAGCTCTACATCTGGCTCTGGCACCCGGGCGGCAATATTGCTGCCGGCAAGTTGTGTGCGGCCGCCAGCGGCTCAACGCGCCAAGCACGCCGCATGACAGCGCGACGCGGCTTATCGTTAAGGCCCGGCGGGCGAGTAAATCCGGGACGCCAGGGAAACTGATAAGTTTCCTCCCTGATGGTTTCTGCATTGGCGCGCACTTTGTTATTCACTCGCGTGACAAATGCGCGTTCATTACAACTTAACCGTTTTGATTAACTATAACGCAGCGTTACGCGCTGAGCAGGGAGAGGATGTTGCTATTTTGTAACAGTTGATAACCGCTTTACCGCCCAGGCGCCAACTAAGCTGGACGCCAGTCCGCCAGCGCGCAAGTGTTAGAATTCGGCCTGAAAAAATGGTCGATAAATTGGGAGGCCCCGCAGGGAGGGGCGAACAGAGGGTCAAAAAATGAAATTCAGGAACTCCACCAGCTCGTTTTCACGAGTTTTGCTGGCCAGCGCAGCCATTAGTGCGCTTTCGGGCGGCGCCGCACTTGCCGCTGACGATGTAATTATTGTCACAGCCACAAAGCGTGCGACAACGCTGCAGGAAACACCGGTTGCGGTCAGCGTCATTGGCGCTGACGATATAAAAGATTCACAAATCCGGGACGTCCGCGACCTGCAGCAGATGGGAGCCGTGACCAGCGGCAGGTACGGATTTGTTCACGGAATGTTCGCCCTGTCCGGCAGTGACCCGAAGTTCTGCAACGCACCCAACGAGATCGATGTGTTGCTGAATACCTGCTGCTAAGCGGACTTCACCTACCCGTCTGTGTACGCGCTGGGCCAACCGC
>JAJFFZ010000224.1 GCA_021776395.1 Hyphococcus sp.
ATTTTGACGCTCACGACCTATATCTTCGCCGGTTTCATGCGTGAGCAGGTTTGCACCTTTATGTGTCCATGGCCGCGCATTCAGGCCGCGCTCACCGATGAGGAAACGCTGCAGGTCACCTATCGCGAAGATCGCGGTGAACCGCGCGGCCCCCACAAAAAAGGCGACGGCTGGGATGAACGCGGCGATTGCATATCGTGCCGGGCCTGCGTCGCAGCGTGCCCGATGGGCATCGATATCCGCGACGGTGCGCAGCTGGAATGCATCAACTGCGCGCTCTGCATCGACGCCTGTGACGACATTATGAAAAAAGTCGACCGCCCGACGGGGCTGATCGCCTATGACACCGATAAAAACAGGGAATTGCGCGCGGCCGGAAAGAAAGAGGCGTTCAATCTTATCCGCCCCCGCACCATTTTATATGCATTCGTGCTTGGCCTTGTCGCCGTCATGATAACATATGGTCTATCGGAGCGCGCAACGATCGAGCTTAACGTCTTGCGTGATCGCACGCCGCCATTCGTACAGCTCTCCAGCGGATCTATTCGCAACGCCTATACCGTAAAGATCCTCAACAAGGCGAATGAAATGCGAAATCTTGTGTTGACCGTTGACGCGCCGGATGGGGCGCAGATCAGCGCCATTGGCGAGACGGTGGAGGATGGAAAAATTCAACTCAACACCGAGAGCGACGCTGTCCATTCCATGCGTCTTTTCATAACGCTTCCCCAAACCGCACTCACAAAATCTTCGATCCCGGTGACGATCTCCATCCTTGACCCGCAAAGCGGCGAAGAAGCGGTCAACCCCACAGTATTTCTGTCGGAGGGCAAATGAGCACGCGGACGTTTCGTTTAAAAGGCCGGCATGTGCTGGCGATGTTGCTTGGCTTTTTCGCGCTTGTCGCGGGCGCTAATGCAATTTTTATTACCTTTGCAGTTCGCTCCTTTCCGGGCGAGGAAGAGAAAAAATCCTATCTTCAGGGGCTTCATTATAATGACCGTCTGGCGGAGCGGCGCGCGCAAGAAGCGCTCGGCTGGTCTGCGGAAGTCGCAAGCGCCGATCTGCAAGATGGCGTAGCGACCATTGAGTTGATTTACCGAAGCGCGGACGGCGCGCCTATACACGCCCTTGAAGTCAGCGGACTGATTGGCCGCCCGGCGAGCCGGACCGATGATCAGGCGCTGGTTTTCATTTCGGCAAGCGAGGGCGTCTACCGCGCGGAAATTGAGGGCTTGGCGCCCGGCGCCTGGAAACTGACGGCGCGCGCGCAAAATATGCGTGGCGAGGCGTTTAATCTGGAGACAAAACTGGTGCTCGAATGACGCTGGCAACGATAGAGGCGGGGACCGTCGAAGAGGAACGCGGTTGTCCGAGCGGACTTGAACCGCCAGCAGATGGCGCGCGGATCGATCCGGCGCCGTTCGTGCGTCGCATTAATGGTATTGCGCGTCTTGATCTGGCTGTTTTTGGCGCCAAATGCGCCGGCTGCATTCGTAAAATTGAAGGCGCCATGAATGCGCTGCCGGCGATGCAGTCCGCACGCCTTAACCTGTCTACCGGGAAATTGTCTCTGACCTGGCGCGACGGCGGGTTTGCGCCCAGAGAAATAGTTGAGCGTCTTGATGCGCTCGGCTATCGCGCCGCGCCATTTGATCCGGAAAAAGTCGAGCAAGAAAATGACGCCGATGGGCGGCGGTTGTTGCGCGCCCTTGCGGTAGCTGGCTTTGCAACCGCCAATGTCATGCTGCTGTCGATTGCGGTCTGGGCGGGAAACGGCGGCGAGATGGGGCCGGGCGCGCGCGGACTGATGCACTGGGTCTCCGGTTTGATTGCGGTCCCGGCGGCGCTCTATGCGGGACGGCCATTCTTTTCTTCGGCCATCCGCGCGCTGAAAGGCGGGCACGCCAATATGGATGTGCCGATTTCGCTGGCGGTTATTCTGGCGCTGACGATCAGCCTGTTGGAAGCGATACAAGGCGGCGAGCACGCCTATTTTGACGCGGCGGTGATGTTGCTTTTTTTCCTCCTCATCGGGCGTTATCTTGATCACCGCTTGCGGCTTCGCGCCAGAACGGCGGCGCGCGATTTGCTCGCCTTGCAAGCAGCGACCGCAAGCCGTCTCAACACGGATGGAACGCTGACGGCAGTGGCGGCGCGCGAAATTGCGCCGGGTGATCTTCTGGTGCTGGCGCCGGGTGATCGCGCCCCGGTTGACGGCGTTGTTGAAGAGGGCGCGTCGGATGTTGATCTGTCGCTGGTGACGGGTGAGAGCGCGCCGGCTCAGTTGGCGAAAGGCGGCGCGCTTCACTCAGGCGTTCTCAACATCTCATCGCGCCTCGTCATGCGGGCAACCAAAACTACGGACGACTCGTTGATTGCTGATCTCACGCGCCTCATTGAGGCGGGCGAGCAATCGAAAAGCAAATATGTACGCCTCGCCGACAAAGCCGCGTCGCTCTATGTGCCGGTCGTACACACGCTGGCGCTCACCACGTTTCTCGGCTGGTTTTTTCTGATGGATGCTGGGCTTCGCATTTCTATGTTGAACGCCGTCGCCGTGCTTATCATCACCTGCCCATGCGCTCTCGGCCTTGCCGCGCCGGCGGTGCAGGTTGTTGCGACAGGCCGGTTATTCAAATCCGGCGTGCTGGTGAAATCAGGCGATGCGCTGGAGCGTCTTGCCGAAGTTGATGCGTTTGTCTTTGATAAAACCGGAACGCTGACATTCGGCAAGCTGCGGGTCGCGAATGCGGATGAAATCTCAAAAGATGCGCTTATGGGCGCTGCTGCATTGGCGCGTATCAGCCGCCACCCGCTGTCGCGTGCGATTGTCGCTGAGGCGGGGCCCGGACGGGCTGCGCCTGATGCGGAGGAATATCCCGGCTTCGGCGTTGAAGGAACGGTTGATGGCGTGCGCGCGCGCTTCGGTCGCGGGGATTGGGTTGGCG
>JAJFFZ010000225.1 GCA_021776395.1 Hyphococcus sp.
AGGCCCCACTCCGCATGGGTGTCGCCGAATTTCGTATCCGCCGTCGTTAAAATAAAATCGCAATGCAGCGCAAGCTCAAGCGCGCCGGTGAAGCAAAAGCCGTGCACCTTGGCGATCACCGGAAGCGGCGACAGGCGCAAAGCGTCCGCGGCGGCAAATGCGGTGTGGCCGAAAATATTATCGACCTTGCCGGCCTTGAACGTCGCCGATTGCAAGAGCTTTAAATCAACCCCGGCGGAAAAGGCGCGCCCCGCGCCCTCAAGAATGATGCAGTTGCAAGTCTTGTCTTTGCTTGCTGCATCCACTGCGGCGATCAATTCCTTCAACAGCGCCGGGGTAAAGGCATTGAGCGCATCCGGGCGGTCAAGCGTGATTGTGGCAACGCCATTGGCGGATGCGGTGGTTATGAAATCAAAAGACATTGGCGGAACCCTTCTTGTTGCGCAGCATTATAATGGCTTGGCGGAGTATATAACCAGTACTGAACGGGCGAGGCCGCGCCTTATAACCCAACCACCCAAGCACAATCCGCCGGGGTCTTGGCGTCGAGAACATCGCGATAGGCGCGCTCGACGGCCTCTGGCCCGCTTTCCGTCTTGATGTTCAGCCAGCCCCGGCTTTTCAGCGCCGCTTCGCGCCAGAATGCGCCGGCGCGTTTTTCAAATTCGCCGGGCCCCCAGTCTTGCGTGCGCTTCTGGATATGGCTGGGCGCAAAAAACATTGCGCTCCGCTCACTGATGAAGTCAGGGCCCATTTTGTTGGCGTCAAAATGCGTGACGCCGACATTGGACGTATATCTCATATTCTCGCCGAGATGTTTATGCAGCCGGCTCAAGACGTCGCCATTGCCGGACATATCGACGATAACGGCGGGCGTGTTCGCATCGACATCTGCAATATCATCATAGGTCAGAACCGTGTCATAGAGCCCGAGCGCCTCCACAGCGGTCTTGTTGCGCGGGGAGGTGAGGCCAACCAGCTGCGGCGACGCCTCATCGCCTTTGACCGCATAGGCCGTCCCGATTGCGGTTTTGCTGGACGCGCTCGGGATGATGATTTGGCGCGCGCCGAACCAGTCATTGTCCTTTAGGAAATCATAGAGGCAAAACGACGTTGCATAGAGCGGGAACAACACCATCCGGTCATCATCCATCGCCGCATCATGGCCGGGTTCATTGTTCACGCGCTGATAGTTGTTATAGACCGGGGGTAACTTGGCGCGGTGCGGCGCGGCGTCGCTTAGTCTTTTGTCTTTGACATTGCCCGGCGTCATGACGAGGTGGCTCGCCATCGGCCAGTAGCCGTAAAGCCGCTCGCCGGTTTTGATTTCCGGATGGTTTGAGGCGACAATATCAGCAAACCCCCAGACCGGAATGATGCCCCAGCCGGGATCGTCCACAGGAAAAAATTTCCAATAACCAATACGCTCGCCAACCACGCCATAGGTCACGTTATTGGCGGTGAAGGCGAAGCGATCGACCTTGGCGAGAACCTCACCATCCTGGAGCGGCGGCGCGGTCCGTTGTGCAAAACGGGTCTCGCCAAGATTGTCCTTACGGACCTGAAATTCGGAAATTGCGGTCATGAGCGCGGCCTTTGTTGTGTCAAAGAGGGGCGCGTTCAAGTTACGGCGCGACTATGACGCGTGCAATGCGCGGGCGCACCTGGCGCTGTTTGTGCCCTAAGCTTCGATCACAACATCGCGTGAGCCGGAAAAACTCGCGACATCCAGCTCCAGCCTGTATGACGAAACCGGTTGCTTGCGACCGAGCGACGTGATCATCACCGTTTCTCCGGTATCGCGAAACCCGATTTTCTCGAGCACACGCCCGG
The DNA here is from genome assembly GCA_021776395.1 of Hyphococcus sp. GTDB lineage: Bacteria > Pseudomonadota > Alphaproteobacteria > Caulobacterales > Parvularculaceae > Hyphococcus. Next base: position 1,834 of record JAJFFZ010000225.1, read on the forward strand.
AAACCGGGTTATCGATAAAATATCCGGCCGTTATGACCTCCGCGCCCATCTCGCCAATCGCAAACTGAACCATTGCATCGGCGATCTCGCTGGCGACGCCGTCGCCTCGATAATCGGCGCCGACCCAATAGCCGATCTCCCAGACCCGTTCGCCGGTCTGAAGCGTGCCGGCGCAGGCGATAATGTCGTGATCGCGACAGACGGCAAAAGCGTGCTCATCACCTTTGATCCTTGCCGCGATCAGCTGATCGACGAAAAGCTCCGCGTCCTGGCGCGTATAAGGGTGGGGAATGCGCGCTGTGTGGCGGGCGATTTCCAGGTCGTTGCACAGGAAAGCAAAACGCGGAGCGTCAGTCTTTTCTATCGGGCGCAAGGTAAAGCGTTTGGTTCTAATGACGGTCATATCCGTTCTCATTATATTTCGGTTTTGCACATCTCTCAAAGATATCCACGCAAAAGAAAAGGGAAGGCGTTGCGCCCTCCCTCATGACAGTATCAGAAGTTCCGCGCTTTGCGCGCAAACAAACCGTCGCGCTTATTCGGTTTCCGGAAGAATGGAAACGAAGTTGCGGCCATTGCGCTTAGTTGCAAACTTGACCCGCCCGATAATAGTTGCGAACAGCGTGTGGTCTTTGCCGATGCCGACATTGGCGCCCGGATGAAATTTTGTGCCGCGCTGACGCACGATGATATTGCCGGGAATAACCAGCTCGCCGCCATATTTTTTAACGCCCAGCCGCCTGCCTGCGGAATCGCGGCCGTTACGAGACGAGCCGCCTGCTTTTTTGTGAGCCATCTCTTACTCCTTCTCGCCCTTGGCGAGTATCTTGGCCTGCTCGACCCAGCCTTCACGTTCGATCCGGCCTTTGAACGACAATTTCTCGTCGAATTCCTCAACGTCTTTTTTCTTCCACGCAGCGATCTGCGCAAAAGACGTAACGCCGCCATCAATCAGCTTTTGTGCAAGCACAGGGCCAACGCCGGACAATTGCGTCAGATCGTCCGCACTAGCCGCAGCTTTCTTAGGTGCGGCCTTTTTGGGCTCGGCCTTCTTGGCGTCAACTTTAGGGGCCGTTGTTTTTGCGTTTTTTTTCGCCGCTGGTTTTGACTTAGCGCCGTCGGTCAGAATTTCGGTGACCCGGAGCACGGTCAGATGCTGACGGTGGCCCTTCTTGCGCCGGTAATTCTGGCGGCGGCGCTTTTTGAAGATAATGACCTTGCGACCACGGGTCTGCTCAAGGATTTCCGCCGCGACCGAGGCGCCGGAAATATTCGGGGCGCCGAGCGTAACGTCGCCGCCATCGCCGATCATCAAAACATCGGCCAGCGTAATCGTGTCGCCCGCCTCTCCGGCGAGGCGCTCCACGCGCACAATATCATCTTTGGAAACGCGGTATTGCTTACCGCCAGTCTTCACGACTGCGTACATATCGACCTCAACAGGCGCTATTTCGCGCCCAGCGTCCTTTTTGGCCCCGGCTTCATGCGTCCGGTTTTTATAGGAAACGGGTCTGTAGCCCGCTAAGAACGGGGCGTCAAGCGCCGGGTGGGAGATTCAGTCCTTCTAGCCGCCAGAACGCTATTCTAAAGCATTTCCGGATAAGTGTGACGCGGTTATCCGGTAGAAATGCGGCAAACAAAGAATCTAGAGCAAATCCATGATTCAATTTAACGCGGATTTGCTCTAGCCGGTCGCTCGCGGGGATAGCTCGCATATGAGCGTTACAACCGCAAGGTCCGGAGCGAATAGCTGGCCATACATCCTTGATACTATTGATGAGGCCCAAGAGCATGCCACAATATAGCTACGGACCCTACAACAAGGACCGCCCCGACATGGACTAGGCAGGATTGCATCCGCGATGAAATTGAAAATGGCCGCGTGCGGTCTACTCACGGACTCCTTTAACAATGGGAGATTATCTATGTTAATCTAAAAAAACATGCGCCGACCGCGAAGAAAAACGTGTGACCCATGGACGCAAATACTCGGGAGAAATTCGCGAACAACTTAATTCCGTTCAACCCAATCAGAGAAGATCCTTACATTTTATGGCATGTAATGGCGCTCAAGCTGAATATTCAGCATATAGGACGTCGTTTGCATACCGGCAAAATATACTCCGTCCGCGCCATCCGTTACCGAACAGACGCCGCCGCGATCATTTGCCATACAAGCTTTTTCCTCACCGGTGACGCCAAAGTAGGTCCGTATACGGTTAATCTCGGAGCGATAATCAATGAGCGCGTCACCGCGTGATGGAATTCGACGTAGAGAGATAGAGGTCATAACGCCGGCATTATGCGCAATATTGAGTTTATAACTCTCACCCTTGCTATATTGCCACGCAGTCGGGTTGTCCGGGTCCGGGCCGCCTCTAGATTCTTCAATAAAGCCCGCCGCCAACGCGGAGGTACGCGCCTCCGGCGGAGTCATTGACAATGTCAGCCCCTCAATCGGAAAAGCAGCGATCAACTCGCCATCCCTTTCAAGCGACGCAGCCTGCGCTAGGCCGAGTGATGCAAACACCAATGCTGCGCTCGCCAGGATATATTTCATCATCTTGTGATCTCCCTGTTTCCACTCAGGTGCTTGCGCTTATTCCGCCTTGGGCAGGTCAACAATCTCGATCCGGCGATTCTTCGCCCGGCCCGCCTCGGTGCGATTGGTGGCGATGGGCGATGCCGGACCGACGCCGACAGCGAATATCCGATCCGCGCTGAGCCCGTGGCCGCCGGTGAGTTTGGCGGCCACCGCCGCCGCGCGGCGTTCCGATAGTTCGCGATTATACTCAAACGCGCCCGTCATGTCCGTATGACCGACAACCAGCACATTCGCGTCTGGATTGCTTGTCAGATAGGCCGCGACTTCCGCGATCTGGGTATCTGACGAGGGTTTCACAACGTCGCTGTCATGGTCGAACGCGATACCATAGAGCGCGATACGCCCGTCAATACCGATCTGTTGTGCAAGCGCGTCGGCTTTCACGAGCGCTATCTTGCCGGTCTCGATTGGTTTTCCTCCATGACGCGCAGTGCAACATGGGGTGTAAGCGGCCGGGCGCCATAGGCTTGTTGCTCAACCGCGAAAATACTCGCCCAAATAGGGGCTTCCGCACGGTCCAGCTTCAACAGCGCATAAATGTTGCTACCCCAAGCATTCGGCATCCCGATTTCACCGCGAGCGTTTGTCCAGAAGTCTTGGTGACCTCAATTGATCGCACCTTGCAAGCCGGGGGTCGAACAATCGACACCTGATCAAGGCGAGCTTGATGTCTACAGGCTTATTCAAGACTGGATCTTTGTCCTTGATGGTCTTGGCTTGGACCGCCTTCCAATTGCAGGCCACTGTATGCCAGGCGTTTATGCCATTCACGCCGCAGTTTTGCTCGCTGATCGGTTTTCATCAGTTGGGCTTTTCGATACTGGCGCGCCACTCATCCGCGAACAGCAGTTTCGCACAAATGCCGCCAGGCAGCCGAGGAATTTTTTGGACGGTAAAGGAGTTACCAGACCTAGCCTACGCCCCGTTCGCATTTGCATTAGAGGCTTTTTTAGCAGCGAAGAAGGTGAACGCCTTTTATGAAGAATCAGAGAGCATGGCGGATTTTATCCGCCTACCAAAATGTTTTGTAGACGAACTACGATATTGGGTCAGTGATTGGACAGGAAGTTTGAAACTTGCGGCGTCACGAATGCCGGTCTTATTTGTACACAGCCAAGAGCATGAATGGTTACCATGTCGGGATATAGTTGCTCTCAGCGATAACCTGCCAAATACCGAATACATCATTCTCAACAATGCATCTCAGTTGTTTGTGTACAATCAACCCGATTGTTTTGCAAAGTCATTGCGCGCACTCGTGGAGGTTACGACTTCACATGGCGCTAAAAGCCCAACCGAAAAGTAGTTGAGGGATTTTAGCGGCTTATGATTCTCTGCGGTTTGGACGACTACGGAGCATCGCACATCCTGGACTGATATCACCAGCAAATATTATGCACGAGATTGCCCGCATTACACTCAAAAATGCTGACATCGGCTGTCCCTATCATATATTAGAATCTGGTGTATTCATGATGCACTCCGCTTCTTTACAACCGCGCTTAAGCTATGGCGTTCGAAGAAAATACAAGGCAAAAAACCGTCCTCAAACTCACCTTCCGCCAAGCGCTTGGCCTATGCGAGAGGGCGGGTTTAGAAGCGTCATCCCGAGCCTACCCATTCAGGTCATTCAAGGGCTTGAAGGCCAGACGGGGAGCGATTCAGGCGTTAATTCTGTGATGGCGGTCCCGACAGGATTCGAACCTGTGACCTCACGCTTCGGAGGCGTGCGCTCTATCCAGCTGAGCTACGGGACCTGAATCTTTCGACGAGCATTTGGCGGCGGTTATCACCTTGCCAGCCAAAATCTTCAAGCAAATTCCTCAATATTCACAAAGGAATATCCTGAAATCTGTCCCTCGCACCGTTCAGCGCTATCACGCTGGTTTCCTCCCGCCCCCAAGCAGCCCTTCCACATGGCCAAGTGGTTAATGCGCTCGATCATGCTGCTTTCGTTACAACTTCGTCACCACATATATAAACCTATCTTACGCCACAATTTCCGCCCACGGTTTCGGTTACAGTCCCTGCCCTATTCGTTACGAAAGTGGACAAGATTCGCCGCAATGTGATAAATATGCGCAGCCAAGGGAAGTAAATATAACTCGAACCGCACTCAGGGAAGTCCATGCTTAATCCGATATTCCGTATAAGAGCGAATATGGCCGCCATAGCTGTGTTTTCTATCAGCCTCAGCTTGTGCATTCCGCCGGCCGTTGCACAACCGGAAAACATTACACAGCCTGTCAAGGCAAACGAACCATCTCCAAGCCGGGCGGCGCCAGCAATGTGGCGCGTGACGGATGCGGATTCTGAATTCATCCTTTTGGGAACGTTTCATATTCTTCCGCCTGAGCTGCAATGGCGCGGAGCAGCGCTTAATGATGCTTTTCGACGCGCCGATATGGTGTATTTTGAAATTGAGGCCGATGCGCCAGGCGCTCAAGCGACGACAGTACGTATAATGATGACACAAGGGTTTAACCCGCCAGGCACGCTCCTTTCCGACATGCTTGAACCAAACGACGCGCGCAAGCTGCAAGAAATTGCCAAATCGCTGAAATTAAACTTTGCCGCAATAAATCCCATGCGCCCATGGCAGGCATTTTTAACGCTGAGCGTGCAGCTGATTGTGCAACAAGGCTTTGACCCCGGATCCGGCGTCGATAGCGTCCTCCTCGCTGAAGCACGCACGCTCGGTAAGGAGCTTCGGTTTTTTGAAACGCTTGGACAACAGCTGGAACTGTTTACTGGCCTTGAGCCGAAAGTTGAAAAGGCGCTTCTGGTTCTAACCATCAATGATTGGGACCAAGAAGTTGCAGCCTTTGACAGGCTTTTTACCGCCTGGCGCACCGGCGACGCTGATTTTATTGATGAGGAGATGAACGCCTCAATGCACAAAAAAGTTCCGGAAGTTTTCCAACGGCTGATCGTTGAGCGCAACAAAGCCTGGGCGGCGGAAATTGCCGCCGTCATGAAAGAAGGCAGCGGTAATGGGTTTGTCGCCGTCGGCGCCGGGCACCTAGTCGGCGGCGATTATTCCGTACCGGCGTTGCTCGCCGCTTACGGTTTTGAGGTTAGCCGATATGGCTTGGATGATGCCGCGCCCGCTGCAAACGACAACGCGGCGCCGGACGACGAGGGCATCGGCGCACTCTTAAAAGTAATGGAGGACGGCTGAACCGTTCAAACGTCCAGCGCCGCGGTTAGCGCATTTTCCTGAATGAAGGCTCTGCGCGGTTCAACAACATCGCCCATCAGCCGTGAGAAAATGTCGTCCGCATCATCGGCTTCCTTCACCCGCACCTGTAACAACACGCGCGCATTATCATCCAGCGTGGTTTCCCAAAGCTGGTCAGGGTTCATCTCACCAAGGCCTTTATAGCGCTGAATGGCGACGCCTTTTTCACCGGCGGCGCGCACGGCGCCAAGAAGGCCTTCCGGACCGAACAGCATAACCCGCTGGTCTTTCCGCGACCATTGCGCCGGCTTGTCGAACACGGCGATCAAATCTTCCATGCCGCTCTGTACGCGGCGGGCGTCTGCGCTCATCAACACGTCGCGGCTGAGCGAGCGCCGCTCCATCACGCCGCGCACTTCGCGCTCAAACAGATAGCCGCCCTCGCCATCGGCCGCCCCGGTCCAACCGCGTTCATATTCCTCAGAAATCATGTTGAGGCGGTCAGCAACCTTTGACGCCATTTCGTCCGCATCATCGCCAGCCTCATGTAATGCGCCAGCCAACCCCGCCTGCACGATCACATCACGCGACAGGCGCGCGGGAAAGTCCGCAAGCGTTTCAGAAACGTCGCGCGCCTTAACAATAAGCGCCGCAAGGTCAGCGCCGGCTATCGCCTCGCCATTATCCAGAACCAGAACACCGTCGGCCTGGCCTTCGTCATAAAGATAATCTTCAAGCGCATTGTCATCGAGCAAATATTGCTCTGATTTTCCACGCGAAACTTTATAAAGTGGAGGCTGGGCAATGTAGAGATGTCCACGCTTTATCAGCTCCGGCATCTGGCGGAAGAAGAAGGTGAGCAGCAATGTTCTGATATGCGCGCCGTCAACATCGGCGTCGGTCATGATGACGATTTTGTGGTAGCGCAATTTGTCGGCGTTAAAATCGTCTCGTCCAATCCCTGTTCCTAGCGCAGTAATCAGCGTACCGATTTCCTGGCTTGAGAGCATTTTATCAAACCGCGCCCGTTCGACGTTTAAAATTTTCCCGCGCAAAGGCAGGACAGCCTGGTTTTTGCGGTTGCGCGCTTGCTTCGCGGAGCCTCCAGCGGAGTCTCCTTCGACGATGAAGATTTCAGATTTGGCCGGATCTCGTTCCTGGCAATCCGCAAGCTTGCCCGGTAGCGAGGCGACATCGAGCGCCGTTTTTCGCCGGGTTAACTCGCGCGCCTTGCGCGCGGCTTCACGCGCCGCCGCCGCTTCGGCGATTTTTTGAACGATGCGTTTGGCGTCACGGGGGTTTTCTTCAAACCACGCGCCAAGCTTTTCGCCAACCGCGCTTTCAACGACGGGACGCACCTCGGACGAGACCAGCTTGTCTTTGGTTTGAGATGAAAATTTCGGATCGGGAATTTTCACCGACAGGACGCAAGTCAAACCTTCGCGGGCGTCATCACCGGTTGGCGATACTTTTTCTCGTTTCGCAATGCCGGACTTTTGCGCATAATTATTGATGATGCGGGTCAGCGCAGCGCGATAACCCGCAAGATGGGTGCCGCCGTCCCGCTGCGGGATATTGTTGGTGAAGCACAAAACCTTTTCGTGATAGCTGTCATTCCACCACATCGCGACATCAATCGTAAGCCCGTCCTTTTCAGACGTAAACGATATGGGCGCGTTCAAAAGCGTATTCTTCGCTGAATCGAGATACTCGACGAAAGCGATAAGCCCGCCATCGTAAAGCATCTCTTCTTCACGGGTTTCCACATGACGGTTATCGACCAGACGAATTTTGACGCCCGAGTTCAAAAAGGCGAGCTCGCGCAGGCGATGCTCCAGCGTTTCAAAATTAAATTCCGTCCCTGTAAAGATTGTATCGGAGGGCAAGAACGTGACCTCGGTTCCGGTCTTTACCGCATCGCCGACAACAGCCAGATCCGCCTCGGGCTCGCCAAGATGGAACCGCATGAAATGCTCTTTGCCATTGCGGCGGATTTTGAGATCGAGCCGCGCCGACAGCGCGTTGACAACCGAGACGCCGACGCCGTGTAGCCCGCCGGACACTTTATAGGAGTTCTGGTCAAACTTACCGCCCGCATGCAGCTGGGTCATGATGACCTGCGCCGCTGAGATGCCTTCCTCGCTGTGGATCGCCGTCGGAATGCCGCGGCCATTATCGGTCACCGTCACAGAGCCATCCTCATTGAGGAACACTTCAACCGTGTCGCAATAGCCCGCCAAGGCCTCGTCGATAGCGTTGTCGACGACCTCATAGACCATATGGTGGAGGCCCGAGCCGTCATCGGTGTCGCCGATATACATGCCTGGCCGCTTGCGCACGGCGTCGAGGCCGCGCAATACCTTAATGGAATCTGCGCCGTAATCTTCTTGCGGCGCGGCGTTATTCGCCATGGTTTTTTCTTTCTCTATGTCAGTAACGATTCATGAAGCGCACCACCGCGCGCCTCAAAATATTGAGCGCGCTCGCCCCATGCGGTGAACAGACTTTTGTCCGTCCCCGTCATAAAAGTTTGGAAGCCAAGCTCGCTCAGAATGGAAAAGAGACCGGCGCGGCGGTCCGGATCGAGATGGGCGGCAATTTCGTCAAGTAGAAGGATGAGCGGCGCGCCGCCCGGACGACGGCTGAGCGCGCGCGCATTGGCGAGTACCAGCCCGATCAGCAGCGCTTTTTGCTCCCCTGTGGAACAAAGCCGCGCCGGTTGAGATTTCTCGCGATGGGCAACCAGAAGGTCGCTGCGATGCGGCCCGACCAGCGCCCGGCCGGCGTCAGCGTCGAGCCGGCGGCGCGACCGCAGCTGGTCGGCGAACGCCGCTTCTGCGTCGGCCGCCTTTTCGGTTTCAAGCGCGGTTTCGAGCACGCCCTCAAGCGCGATGTCAGCGGCAGGGAAAAGCGTTTGCGCGGATGCGATGTCGGCGGCGGCCAACAGGCTCGCGGTCTCGCGCCGCGCCGCTGCAATCGCAACGCCGGCCTCAGCCATCTGTATTTCTAACGCGGTCAGCCAACGATCATCTGCGCCGCCTTCATCGAGAAGGCGCTGGCGCTGGCGCATTGCTAGTTCATAGGCAGACGACGATTTGCCATGTTCGGGATCATGCGCCAGCGTCATCCGGTCGAAGAAGCGCCGACGTTCGCTGGCGCCTTCCATAAACAAACGGTCCTGCGCCGGGGTTAGCCATAAAAATCGCAAATGCGCGGCAAAGGCGCCGGGACCGGACGCTGGCGCATCATCCATCCGGCAAACCCGGCGCTCCGGCTTTGACGCCGTCACGCCGACGCCGAAGGCGCGCTCATCTTGACCGTCATCAATCCGCGCCGACACCGCCCAACCGCCGGGACCACCGATCCGCGGCAATTCATGCAGCCGCGCCTGGCGCAATCCGCGACCCGGACCGATCAGGGAAATCGCTTCTAAAATATTTGTTTTGCCCGCGCCGTTGGCGCCGGCGATGGCGACCGGGCGCCCATCCAGCGCAATCTCACCGCGTTCATACGAGCGAAAATCGGTCAGGCTTAAACGCGTAATACGCACCGCCCGACCGGGCGCGCATTCAAGCACCGGGTCTTGCAGCTGTATTTCGTCTTGTCTGATCGCCGTCTGGCTCAAACCCAAACTCTCAATCTAAACTCTAAGGGGCATCAAAACGTAGAGCGCACGCGTATCTTCTTCATCAACGATGACGGTTGGCGATGACGGGTCAGCAAGCCGGAACGTCGCCGTCTCGCCGTCAACCTGCTGGGCGACATCAAGGAGGTAGCGCGCGTTAAATCCGATTTCGATGGCGTCGCCGCCATAATCGACCGAAAGCTCCTCCAGCGCCGAGCCCGCCTCCGGATTGTTGACGGTAAGGCGAAGATTATCGGCTTCCAGCGCCAGCTTCACTGACCGCGTGCGGTCTGACGATACCGTAGAAACACGGTCAACGGCCTGCGCGAAATCTTTGGTCTCCACATGCAGGACGTTATTATTATCTTTCGGAATGACCCGCTCATAATCCGGGAACGACCCGTCAATCAGCTTTGAGGTGAGACGGCCGGGGCCAAAACCGAAACGGATTTTCGCCGCCGAGACCGCAATCTCGACATTTTCATCCGCGTCCTCCAACAACCGCGACAGCTCAGCAATCGCCTTGCGGGGGACAATCACGCCCGGCATCGAAGCCGCGCCGTCCGGCAGCGGCGCATCAAGGCGCGCCAGCCGGTGGCCGTCGGTTGCTGCGGCGCGCAGCAACGGCGTATCGCCATCCGTATAGGCGTGGAAATAAACACCGTTCAGATAGTAACGCGTTTCTTCCTGAGACATGGCGAACCGGGTTTTATGAAGCAGCCGGCTGAGATCGGCCGTGGGGATTGAAAACCTGGTGTCGAGATCGTCGGTGGTGAGGCTCGGAAAATCATCCGCCGGCAACACCGCAAGCGCAAATTGCGAGCGCCCCGCAGAGACCTGAAGCCGGCTTTCTTCCGCCGAAAGCTCAAGGCGCACCTGCGCGCCATCCGGCAGCCGCTTGACGATCTCAAACAATGTTAGCGCCGAAACCGTAGTCGCCCCGGCATCGGCAACATCAGCCGGCGCCTCTTCAGACACCTCAATATCGAGATCCGTCGCCGTCAAGGTCAGCGCCCCGCCATCGGCCTGAAGCAGCACATTGGACAGAATCGGAATGGTGTTCCGGCGTTCGACAACGCTCTGCACATGGCCGAGCGCCTTCGACAAGGCGGACCGTTCAATCGTAACTTTCATGCAAAATGCTCTCTCGCAATCGCTGGCGAAACCTACCTGGGCCCTCGGTCAGCGCCGCTATTTGGACGCCGCCAAAGGGGGAGAATCGCCGCCTCTGAAATCCGCTTCATTATAGCCGAAGGGCGCCTCAAAAAGCTAGCGCCGCCGCAGATTTCCAGCGGCGGCGCTTAGCTTTAACAGGTTGTTTTCAGAAGGGTTTTTTAAGGCCGCTTTTTTAGTTTTCGAGCGCCTCGCGAATCCGCCGAACACCGTCCTGAAACGCCTTGTCGCGCTCCAATAAAGCCTGCGCGCGGCGATAGCTGGACATCACCGTCGTATGGTCGCGTTTCAGCGCTTTACCGATCCGGGGGAAGGATTCCTTGAGGATTTCCCGGGCGCACCAGACCATCGCATGGCGGGCGCGGACAATGCGCTGGGGCTGCGACCGGCAGGTCAT
>JAJFFZ010000226.1 GCA_021776395.1 Hyphococcus sp.
CGGTCGGCAAATACGGTCTGATCTTCGAAAACTGCGCTTTCGTCAGCCAATAAAATTGAGTGCTCATCACAAGGCTCCCTTCGGAAACCTTGAATCACAATTCGTAAATACCGCAAATCATTTTATGGGTCCCAGCCCTAGAACTCGGCCGTGTCGTTATGTTCCGTTTTGTTGACTTGCGCTTTGTTGGTTTGCGCTTTGATTTCGTCGCCGGCTGCTCTTTGCGGCCAAGCCCAATCTTTTTGGCGAATTGTGATCGCCGTTTGGAATAATTAGGCGCGACCATGGGATAGTCTGCCGGGAGACCCCATTTCCGGCGATAGTCTTCCGGTGTCATTTCATAATGCGTGCGCAGATATCGCTTGAGCATTTTTAGTTTCTTGCCGTCTTCGAGACAAATGACGTAATCATCCCTGACAGATTTTGAAATCGGGACCGCTGGTTCCTGATTGCCCCGATGGGCGTTGTCACCAGCAGCGATAGCGCGCGCTTCGCCATAGACCTCTTGAAGAAGCCCCGGAATTTCATTCGCGGTGATCTTATTATTACTTACAAAGGCGGCGACAATTCTCGTCGCGACCATCAGTGTTTCGATTTCAGGGCGAGTATTATCAGACGCCATATAAAAACCTGTCTCACAGAACAATGCCTATCACAACGAAACTAATACTGACCGAAAGATTTGCAAGCGCGACGTGGTCACGGCGCCATATGCGATCGAAAATCGTATGCATGCGTTTAGGGATTTACCATTCACAATTGTCTAGAGTAATGAATGATGCAATCGCTGTCTAGAGTAATGAATGATGCAATCGCGCGGGCCTTATCCGCGTGTAATGTGCCGTGTCCGCGTGTAATGTGCCGTGCGCCGCGGTATAAATATCCACAGCGCGCGCGATTGCGTTGTCTCTTTTTTTTGCGTAAAACTAGAATGCTCTCGGAGCATTGAACCGGTTGCGCATATTTTTTTTCGACAATGGTTTTCTGGCCGACTTGGACAGACACAGAAAAACGCGCAACAATCATTTTTTTCAGCGAGCTTCTGGAATCGGAATACTCTGAATAACGTATAGTAGCGGGCCAGGTGGAATGAATAGCAATCGACATATTACGACATCACGCCGGTCCAACTTTCGACCGCCCCGCGTTCCGCACGATCGCGTTAGTCGCATCGCGCTTATGAATCTGCTCGAACGGCAACTTAGAAAAAAGCTCATTCTGGTATGTGCGCCTGCGGGCTTCGGAAAAACGACGCTGCTTTGCGACTTCTGGCATGCTCAGGATGGAGAAGACCATCTTCGCATATGGGTCGGGTTGGCGTTTGGCGACGCCGAGCCAGCGAGATTTGTTTCGGCGTTTATCGACGCGTGCGTCGAAGCAGGCATTGATCTGAGTGAGGCGCCGGATCTTTTGGATCAAAATTCGGTCGCTCATTCGCCAGAGAACGCGCTGGCTGAACTGGCGCGACTATTGGAAAGTCAGTCTCAATCCATTTTGGTCTTTGTAGACGAATATCAAAACGCCGCAAGCACCAAGATCGACCTTCTCTTGAAATTATTTCTGCACCAAACACCAAGTCGTGTGCGGATCATCCTTGCGGCGCGTATGGAGCCTGCTTGCGGCGCTGCAAAATTGCGATTGAGCGGAGAGTTGGCGGAATTATCGGAGAATGACCTAGCTTTTAACGCAGCGGAGACGAGAGAGTTTTTCGGGGAAAATGTCTTGACGCAAATCGGTGCAGAAAATCTGTTAGCCAAAACGAGGGGATGGCCTGCGGCGTTACGCATGGCGAAACTGCATATTGGCGAGAGCACTGAACCAACTAAATCCGTCGCATCTTTTTCTGGCGTTCTTCCGGATGTCGCGAATTATCTGGAAGGAGAACTCTTCTTGGAACTGCCTGAGGACGTAAAGACTTTTCTCAGCGAAACTTCAATCCTTCCATTCTTAGAGACTGACGTCGCTAATGCGGTGCTGTTGCGCCATGATGGCGAACAAATGCTCGCGCGAGTGGGGAACCTAAATGGTCTCATTTTACCAGTCGGCTCACAGAGCCGTCGGCTTCAACACCACCCCTTATTTGCCGAATTTCTCCGTAACTATCTTTATACACACAAGGATACGAAGCACCTCGTCGACCTCCATTGCCGCGCCGCCGAATATTTCGACCGTATAGGCGAATACGTTTTTGCGCTCAACCATGCGATTGAGGCGGCAGATGGCCGACGCATTGAGAACATACTGCAACGCCAAGAGAACGGGCTATTGTCTCTGACGGCCAATATCAGCAATTTCATGCTGATCATGCCTCAAATTGACAGTGCCTGCCCAAATCAAGTGAAAGAAATGCTGCCGAGCAAAGCGTTTTATCTCATGAGACTGGGCGACTTAAAGGGCGCGAGATTAGTGCTGAATGAGATCAAAAAGAGTTTGACCGGCTCAAAGTCGAGAGATGGTTCTAGGAGTTCGATTTGCATGCAGGTCGAGTATTCTCTGGTTGAGGCGATCTATATGTTGTATACAGATCACCGAGAACTTGCGGACCTGATTGAGAGACTGAAGTCGGATCGACGCAGGACGGAGTTCGCAAGCCCGATGCATCAGGGCGTCTTGACCAATGCTCTCGGAATTTTCCAATTCCGCGTTGGTCAGATCGAATCCGCCAACGAGGCGTTTGACGCCGCCATTGACCACTTCATAGAGGCTAAATCGGATTTCGGCATCATTCATAACAAGCTCCATCTTGGGATGATCTCTGTTCTTAAAGGCGAAGCGCTCAGTGCCCAACGCCATTATGAAGGAGCACATCAGCTACAAGTGAAAAACTTAGCGGACGATGTCCACTTATCGGCAACCGTCGCATTGAGCCGCGCCGAGCTACTTTATGAGACGGGCGATCTAAAAGGCGCCTATGCGCGGCTCCCCGCTGCACGAGCCGCAGTGGTCTCGCGCGGCGACTTTTGGGTCGAACTGTTAAGCCGCGCCTTTCGTATCGAAGCCAGACTCGAATTCGCCAATAGAGGACTTGAAGCTGCCTTCGCGATTTTGGGACAGGGCATCGCTCTTGCACAGAAGAATAAATTTGAACGGCTTGAACAATCGCTCGTCGCCCAGAAAATACACATCGCCACTGCCGTTAATGACCTTAAATTGGCGGAAAGCATCGCGCTGGTCCCCCAATTCAAATTGAACTCAATGGAGTACGGATCGCTCCCCCGCTTCGGCTGGCGCGAAGACGCGGAGCTGGCATTCGCCCTAATTCGTCTTGAAATCGCGCGCGGACGGTCCCCGCTTGCGCTTTCGGCGCTAGATAAATTTGACAGAAGCTTTCATCCCAAAAACCTCGGATGGATCGAACTCAAGTCAGGAACGCTGCGCGCCCTGGCGCTCTTCGCCAACGGCCAGAAGCCCGAGGCTGCTGCTTTGCTTCGCGAGTTGATCGAGACCGGCGAAGATCTGGATATGCGATCTTTTTACCTTGAGGAGGGGTTGCTCGCGCAAGACTTGTTGGACGAGGCGGCGAAGAGGTTTTCAAAAACAAAGAGGGCGGAGAAGTTTAATCAAACAGTGCTTGAATGGCTAATCGCCTCGTCGTCCTACCTGCCGCCCGACAAACGCCTGACCGCACCGAGTCTTACTGAGCAGCAGTTGAAAATTCTGAGTTTTCTCGCGCAAGGCCTCGACCGAAACGAATTGGCCGAACAGGCGAATACGACAACACACAATGTTCAATATCACTTAAAGAGAATGTTCGATATTTTCCACGTCTCTAGCAGTATGCGCCTGTTAGCGGAGGCAACACGATTGAAATTCGTAAATTCTGTTGACCCTACCGCTGCGCAATCGCTTAATAGCGACGAAGTTGTCGCTTTTGGTAATAATATCAATGGCAAGCGTCCGGTGCCTCCCCTTAATCAATAGATCTCACCCTTGTATGTGATTATCAATGTGACTCCGAATTACTCAGGGCGAGAGTGAAGGAGGCATACAGACGAGAAATCTCACGCACGATTGAGCGTTTTGTGGATTACTGCGGCACCGCTCAAATGGCGCGGCCAAGCCGTTTAACTTTTCAATGGGTTTCAAACTGTTGCAGCGGATTTCATCGAATGATTTTTTTTGCTAAATAGACAGCATACCCATGTTTCGCCAGTCAAAAACTTGACAGGCGAAGTGCGCTGGCACATATTTCGAGTACAAGAATAACAAAAATTTGCTCCACAGCGAACCGAGCCGCAGCTGTTCGACAGTCGCTTCTAAAAGCTCTTGAAACGGAAATGCGGGTGACAAGAGCGCCTTTTTCACAGCCTGGAACATGAACTGAGCCCTCGCCATTCGTCGTTGATCAACAACAATCGAACCGCTGGCTCTTCCGATTGACGCTCCGCTTTTGCGGGCGTCTGTCGCGGCATTCCTTGAAACGCTTGTGAATAGGAGCAAAGCACTATGCGCGAAAAAAACACCACCACGCGCAGCGCAGCCAATCAATCTCAGATCAGTCGCAGCCGCGATCCGGTTGCCGGCTGGCGGGCCGGCATGGCAGGCGTCCGCTAATGAAGGGACGCCACAGCGCAGCGCAATGCAGGGGAAAACCAACGCCAACGCACCGAATCCCCGTTGCTCGGCTATCAATGGATGAACTCGAAGAAGGTCGTCGCATCGCCGCTCTCGTTGTCAAACACTGCGGTAAAAAATATCTGCCGCTGTTTAGTCGGCTGGATGAGGAAATCATGCAGCGTGTTGATCAACAGGATCGGCTTTCGTTGTGCCTGAAGTCACAAGCCCCGATGACGCGTGTTCGCCGTCGCAGCCGGTAAAAATCGCGGGATCAAACGGATGCAAGATTTTCATCAGCTGGTCCCGGCGATAGCCGAGCGACCCCTTCGTTCCATAGTCGGGACGGTCATTCTTGTGTCCCATGAGATAGCATCGCATGCCGTAATCGATCCCCGCCTCCAACATTCGATCCTCAAAAGCATGTCGAAATGAATAAATGACATGATCCGTTGTCGGAAACAGCTCGCGAAAACGAAACGCTTTCATGAGATTGGCTGAAACCAACTCACCTTTATCGCGATACTTTGGAAAACCGTTCGGTGCAGCGCGCATGCCTTCCAGAGCGACGCCAACAAGCGGGATTTCGCGCTTCGACGTGACAGTTTTGAGTTCCCGATCGATCGCTTTAATTTCGATATGAGGGATCTCGGAATCGAGTCTGATCTGTTCAGGCTGGAGATTGCATATTTCGCTGATGCGCGCCCCTGTCTCGATCAAAACATAGATCATCAACCGCAATTCGTCATTCAGAGCATCGAAAAGCCCTGGTCGCAAAATCCGATCGCGAACCCATTGATCCTCAAATGGGGGAACTTTCGTTTCTTGATCATCCTTGAAGAACATCTTGCGGAACGGATTGAGGCGATCTTCATTTCCAATATGGACAAAATAGTCTTCATACAGCTTGCGCATGTTCCCAATATGCCTGTTTGCAGTGTTCGGTTTCGCTGGCCCCTGATCGCTCTTGCCCGGAATCATCCGTTCGATCCACCAGCTTCGATATGAAAGCGCCATTCCGCGCGAAATCTCTTCAATAGCCACATCGCCGATCACTTCGATGAAATAGTTTATCGATGTTCGCTTGGTTTTTTCCCACGAGTAACGTTGTTTCGGCGACTTGTTCTTTTGCTCGTCAAAAGCAATTTCATTCAAATAGATTTCGAATGCCTGGGAGGTCGTGACTCCGGGCGCTTCGACGCCGCCTAATATAGCTTCTGCGTCACACGGTTTTGGTACTTCACTCGGGCCAGAGCGATCGCGAACTTCCAGAAGGCGATCAACGATTTCGGAGGCCTCACCTTCGCGTGCCAGAGCCTCGACGGGGCGATAATCGAACCCTGCGGCAAGCGCGCGCGTTCTCGCTGACCGGTAACGCAAGAGAGCCGCCTGCGATTGCCGTTCGCTATCAGGCCCTCCCCGGTTTTCAGCGAGCGCGAGCGCCGTCCAATACTCATCGTCTGCGGACGCCAGTCGATCTCGCAGCACAAGCGCTTCGCTCTCGAGAGCAGTCTCAAGCGATTGTCGAATGCGCGCACGCGTGTCGAGGTGGGTGTATCTCTTCGGAACACGACGATCATACCACCAGACGCGCCCGCGCTTTATCAGGAACGAAAAGTCCACCACCCGATACCTCATCGCGGACCTCCCATGTGCACAATTTGGTCACAGTTTGGTACACAATTGCCGGACAGTTGCATGAACCTGCAATGGCTGGACAAATCAATATGTAGGAAAAACAATAGCTTAGCTCCTGTCTTAAGGACAAAAGCTGGCGCGAGTGACGGGACTCGAACCCGCGACCTCCGGCGTGACAGTTTTAGGCGACAATGTTTTCCGAAATTTTCCCCAGTTTTCTCTAGTGTGATTCATCCTGATTTTTCAGGGCCTTAGTAGACATCTGACATCAAAAAAGCTAAACTTAGTTTTCCGATTTTGGACTTAATTTGACGCCGTTTGGTACCCTCTAGGTACCCCGCAGACCTCCGGCGTGATGGAATTGGGAAACTGAAAATGCCGCGCCGGAACGTTGAACGTCTTACAAAGCGAAGCGTTGATCAACTGAAGCCGATTGCTGGTCGTGACTACTCCGTCTGGGATGCAGATTTGACCGGTTTCGGCGTGCGGGTCAAACCGTCAGGCGTAAAGTCGTTCCAAATCAAATACCGAACGGCTAGCGGGGAGCAGCGCAAAACCACGCTCGGAAAATATGGCGCCCTCACCGTCGAGAAAGCTCGTAAGTTGGCAATGGTGGAACTCGGCAAGGTCGCGGCAGGCGCCGATCCTGTCGGTGAAGCGCGTGATTACAGAAACGGAATGACGATTACCGAGCTATGCGACCGATATTTTACGGAAGCCGAAGCCGGCCGAATCCTTCACCGAAATCGCCCGAAAAAGCCTTCGACGTTGGCCGTTGATAAAGGACGTATTGAACGGCACATCAAACCCCTGCTTGGCAAGAAACGAATCGCCGACCTGAAGCGTATCGATATCGAGCGCTTCATGTACGACGTCCGAGACGGAAAAACCGCCGTTGACGTTAAGACTGGGCCGAGACGGCGCTCGATTGTTCGCGGCGGCGCGCAGGTCGGCGCCAAGTCCGTTCATCTGCTTTCTGCAATGTATAAATTCGCCATGCGCTCGGGATGGGTCGAAGACAATCCGTGCTTGAATATCGACAAGCCCGCGGAAGGCAAACGGACGCGTTTCCTATCAGAAGCAGAGTATAAGGCGATCGGCCTCGCGCTGGTTCGGGCCAGAGAGCTGGAACTCAGCCCTACCCTAATGAACGCCGCCGTCGCCCTAATGCTCACCGGCTGCAGAAGGGGCGAGATATTGAACCTGAAATGGGTCGAGGTTGACCCGCAAAGCCGTTGCCTTCGACTTCAGGATTCAAAGACCGGACCGCAGCTGCGTCCGTGCGGAAAAGCGGT
>JAJFFZ010000227.1 GCA_021776395.1 Hyphococcus sp.
GTGATGCGGCTGCAACTGCTGACGCGGCCGAATGTCGAAGAGGTGATTTTGCGCGCCGGCATGGACCGGACCATAGAGGCGCGCTCCGATATTGAGCGCCGCACCAAGATGGAAGTGCTGATCAACGAGTTGTCGCAGAAAATCAAAATCGACAGCCCGCGCGAGATGTATTTTGTCATCACCTATAAGAACGCGAACCCGGAAATGGCCCGGGCGGTGGTCGATGCGGTTCTCAACATGCTGATCGAACAGGACCTTGGCGCCACCTTGTCGGAAAGCGAGGCGGCGGTGCGCCGTCTCAATCTTCAGATCGAGGCGTTTGAAGAAAAACTCACCGCCAATGAACGCGCCGTCGCCAGTTATCGCCGCGCCAATGCGAGCGAGCTGGCCGGCACGCTGGGCTCTGCGCGCCGTCGCGAACAGAAAGAACAGGAACTGGCCCGCGCCAGCGATGAGCTTGAGCGCACCGAGGGGCGGATTTTTACCTTGCAGAATTTGATGTCGACGACATCGCGGACAACCTCCGGCGGCGAGCTCGATAAACTCAACGTCGAACTTGCTGACTTGCGCAGCCGGTATAAAGAAACCCATCCCGATATTCGCGGCGTGACGGCGCGCATTGAACAGCTTGAGGCGGGCGGCGCCGCTCTGTCGTCTAACCCCGACTATGTGCGGTTGCGTTCTGAACTACAGCTGGCGCAAAACGCGGTCGGCATTCTTAGCGCGCGCGAGCAGCGCCTGCGCCGTGAGCTTGAAGCGCTGGATCTGACCGCCGGGCTGGCGCCAGCGGCGCAAGCCGGTTTGCAGCAAATCATCCGCGAATATGAGCAGACCCAAAAAACCTATGGCGAGTTGCTGTCGCGGCGCGACCGGCTTCAACTCACCAGAAATCTCGGCGCCGCCGGGCGCGGCGTTGATTACCAAGTGTTTGAACGCCCTGAAGCGGCATTGGCGCCAACTGACCCGCCGCGGATGCTGCTGATTATTGGCGTCTTGGGGGTAGCCGTCGGCGCTGGCGGGGCCGCCGCCTGGTTGTTGACCATGCTTGATAAAAGCTACACCCAGCTCAGCGAATTGCAGGATGCGTTTGGCCTTCCGGTGCTTGGCGCGCTTAGCGAAGCGCCATCGCCCGCCGTTGTCGCGGCGCGTTACGTCGATCTCAGAAAGCTCGGCGCGGTTGCCGCCAGCCTGATGCTTGTCGGCGCCGCCTATTCGTATTTTACAGTGCTAAAACTGCCATCCGATACGTCCGGCGCTGAAATATCGGCGGCGGCAAATTATGGGGAGGCGTTGTAATGGGCGTCATCGAAAAGGCCGGCGGCACGGTTCATAATATTGCCGCCAAACGCGCCAAGAAATGCAACAAAAAAGCCGAACCGCGCCTTGCCTCGGAGCAGGTTTTCGAGCTCGACTACGCCATGCTCGCCGAGGCCGGTTATTATCACCCGGACGCTAAAGCCACCCAGCTGGCGCTGGAGCTGCGCGCGGTCAAGCGGCGATTGTTGCGGCGCATCGGTTTCCTGCGCGCCAGCGGCGAGCGCCAGTCACATCGTATGCCGGGGCGCCAGCGCAATCTGATTATGGTGACATCGGCGCGGGCCGGCGAGGGCAAAACCTTCAGCGCCGTCAATCTCGCCTTGAGCCTTGCGCTCGAAGACCAAATTGAAACGCTTTTAATTGACGCCGATGTGCCGCGCCCACGCGTGCGCGAAAGGTTTGGCCTCGCCGCAGGGCCGGGACTGACCGACAAGCTGCTCGATCCGGCGCTCAATATCCGTTCGCTGCAACACCGCGCCAGCCAGGCGCCGCTATCGGTGCTCGCCGAGGGCGCCCGAATTGAGCGGGCCTCGGAGCTGTTCGCCAATGAGGACTGCCAGCGCTTGCTGACCGAATTATCGACGCAAACGCCGGACCGGCTCATCATCCTCGATGCGCCGCCGGTGCTGGCGACAACCGAGGCGGTGGTTCTGGCTAAATATGTCGATGAAATCGTCTTTGTGGTGGAGGCCAACGCGACGCCTGAACCTGCGGTTGCATCGGCGATAGACGAACTCCTCGACATTAACCCCAATCTCAGCTTGATGTTAAATCGGTGTTTGATCGGGGCGGGCGGATCGCATTATGGATCATATGAATATTACGGGCCGGGCGGCGAAGCGAAAAGCGCTATGCCGCCGCGCACGGAGGGGGTTTCCAATGGAACAATCTAAAATCGGTAGAAATACGATGAATGGTATCAGGGGCGTGCTGATGGCGGGGGTTTGCGCCAGCGTTTTGGGCGGCGCGGCTTTTGCGCAGGTTGGCGGACCGGAGGCGCCGCTGAAAATGAAATCCGATTATCTCGGTTATTCAGCGGCGGTCTCGACGCGGTTTACCTATTCCGATAATCTGGACCTGCGACGCGACGGGCTGAAGGATGATGAATATATCCTGTCAACAATACTGACAGGCGGGGCCATTATCAGTACAAAGCGTTTAACGGCGCTGGTGCTGGGTGATCTCGATTTTTCCTATCTGGTTGATCGCAGTGATTTCATGGTCAATCAGAATATTGGCGCCACCGCGACGGCGACGGTTGCAGAAAACCTCGCCTATGTTGATGTGTCCGCACAGACGTCGCGCCAACTAGTTGGCGACAATGCGCGGTTTTCCCGCAGCCTGAACAATGCGCGCAATCAACAGGCAAATGTCCACTCTTTCTCCGCCAGCCCTTATATCTACCGCGAGATGGCGGACCAGTCGTCGGTTGAATTGCGTTACCGCTTCTCGCAGGTTTTTGTCGACGATTCCAGAACGGCGGCGAACACTTTTCGCAGTAATTTTTTAAATGATTCAATGTCTCACGAGGCGTTTGCGAGTTATCAAACCGGTTCTGGGCTGGACCGGGTTCGCATTCGCGCATCCGCCTACGTTAATAGCACAAAAGAAACCGGATCGGGTATTTTGCCGGATTTTGAATATCAACAAGGCGCGCTCTACACTGATCTGCGGTATGCTATTGATGATAATTTTTCGCTAAGCGGCGCGGTCGGTTATGATGAGGTCGACACGGATGCGGCAGCGGCGTTGTTTTTTAATGATGATGCGCTTTCCGGAGTGTTCTGGCGCGCTGGCTTTACAGTACAGCCAAACCGGCGCGGCAGCGCGCGGATTGAATATGGCGAGCGTTATGGAGGTGACTTCATCGATGCCGATGTGAATTATCAGCTGACACGAAGATTGGTGGTGTCGGCCAATGCCGGTCGAACATTTCAAACGCGCGCGCAGGGAAACAATTCGCAATTCAAAAGCGTGCAGACGCGCACGCTCGATTTTGCCGATCAGTTGCGCAACGGCGATGAGGCGTCGCCGCGTGATGTTATCAGTACGGCCAACAGATTTTCACGCACCCTGTCGGGGCGTTCAGCGCAGACCGTTGGCGTCAGCATTACGGACCGCGCGAGGGCGTCGATTTCGGCGGTTTATGATCGCACAAATATTACCTTAAGCGCTTACGGTTCCGATAGCGATTTTGGGTTTCGCCAAATTAAGACCTATGGCGTGTCGCTAAGCGCAAGGCATCGTCTGTCGCGACGCATTACCGGTTATGGAAATTTTTATTTCCTTCGCTCGGATACAACAGTTGACACGACAATATGTGAGGCGAACCCGATTATATTTGGCCTCGACACGACTGATGTTCTTTTTGATCCCGTCACTGATTGTGCAGGCGTTGCGGGCAGTAATGGGATAACAAACACAGCTATCAGCCGCGTTGGCGGCTCCTATCGGCTTTACAAAAACGTCTCTGCATATGCGGAAGCATCGTATACGACGCGATTTGCGCCAATAGATACGCTTGAATATGATGAGACTTCAATTCTAGTGGGGGCCACGCTGGAATTTTAAACTATGTATGAAGAGTATTTTCAGCTATCGGGCGCGCCTTTCAAGCTCAATCCGGACCCGCGGTATTTCTTTGGCAGCCGTAGCCATAATAAGGCGATGGCTTATCTTCACTATGGTCTAAAACAGGCTGAAGGGTTTATTGTCATTACCGGACCGGTCGGCGCCGGGAAAACCATGTTGATCGGCCATCTTCTGGACCAGCTCAATCGCTCCAATATTGTCGCCGCGCAGCTCCTTACCTCCAATGTCAGTCCGGACGAACGTCTCGGGCATATTCTTTCGGCGTTTCGCATCGCGCCCGAAGGCGAGGGACGGACCGGTCAGCTGGAAGCGTTTGAAGATTATCTGTTTGACCAGCTAAATCGCGGCCGCCGGGTTTTGCTGATTATGGACGAAGCGCAAAACCTGCCGCGCGAAACGCTCGAAGAATTGCGCATGCTTTCGAATATCGACTATGACGGCACGCCCCTGTTCCAGGTGTTTTTAGTCGGCCAGCCGGAGTTTCGCGAGGCGATGTCGGCGCCGAATATGGAACAGCTCAAGCAAAGGGTGATTGCGTCTTACCATCTTGAAAACCTCACGCGCGAGGAAACCCAGGAATATATTCTGCATCGCCTGGCGGTTGCCGGCTGGAGCGAGGACCCGGTGTTTACCGCCGACGGTATTGACGCAATCTTTGTCGAGACCGAAGGCCGGCCGCGCCGCATCAATACTTTGTGCACGCGGCTGATGCTCTATTGCGCGCTTGAACGGCGCCATGAGGTTAATGCTTGTGCAGTTGAGACGGTTGTGTCGGAAATACGCGAAGAGCAAATCAATGATACTGAGTGCAATAGTCAGACGGCGGATGAAACGGGAGTGGGTGAGCAGAACGGTGGTGCGGCGGTTCCAATAGAGCGCGCGCTGTCTAAGGTTAAGACGCCCAAGGCGATGAAAGCGCCGACGGTTGATGGGGTTGGGAATGTGTTTGACCGACTGCGCGCAAAACGCAGCACGCCGCAGCCGGCAACGCTTGAGGATGTGGCCTCAGCCATAGCGGCGGCAAGCGCGGGTGAGAAGCTTAACAATGGCGCCGGCGATGATGTGGATGCGTTTGATGCGACGCCAGCGTCGTCAAAAGCCAAAGGCGGCTGGCGCAAAACCGTTGCGCGCTCGATTGACGAGGCGCGCGGCGAGTTGAAACAGGCCCATGCCAGCATGCAGCGCGTGCGCAGCTCCTTGGATGAGGCGGACGACAAGCGCGACGAGAGCCGCGAGGCGATATCGGCAAGCCTTTCTCGTGCTGAAACTTTGCTCGACGAAATTCGCAGCGCATTGCGTTAAGACGCATTGCGCCAAATGCACTGTGTTAAACAGGCAGGCGCGCCGCGACCCAGATGATGGATACAGAACCAAACAAAAAGACAGGCGCGGGAAACTTCTCGCTGTCGGTTGACGTCGAGGACTATTTTCAGGTCTGGGCGTTTTCCAATGTCATCAAGCGCGACAGCTGGGATGGGTTTGCGCTACGGGTCGGCGATACAACGCGCGCGGTGCTCGACATGGTTGACGCACGCGGCGCCAAAGCGACATTCTTCACGCTTGGCTGGGTGGGCGAACGCGACCCGGCGCTGGTCCGCGAGATTGTCGCGCGCGGCCACGAATTGGCGAGCCACGGATACGACCATACTAAGGTCAACCAACAGAGCCGCGAGGCGTTCGCCAAAGATGTATCGCACACCAAGAAACTTTTGGAAGACATTGCCGGCGTTGAGGTGCGGGGGTATCGCGCGCCGGGATTTTCGATTGATCGCACAACGCCCTGGGCGCATGCGGTGCTCGCTGAAACCGGTTACGCTTATTCGTCGAGCACGCATCCGATTGCCCATGACCATTATGGCGATGCGTCTGCGGAGCAAAACCCGTATCATCCGGTCGAGGGCGCGGCGTTGATCGAGGCGCCGGTCGCGACCGTCAATATGCTCGGCCGGCGCCTCAGCTGCGCCGGCGGCGGATGGTTTCGCGCAAGCCCGATAACAGCATCAAAAATGCTGCTGCGCCGCGCCGCCGCCACGCTGAAAGGCCCGGTGATATTTTACTTCCACCCCTGGGAGCTTGACGCCGAACAACCGCGCATCAACAGCGCGTCAGCAAAATCGAAGTTTCGCCATTATCTGAACCTGAAGACGATGCCGAGCAAACTCGACAACATGTTGCGGAGTTTTTCATGGCGGCGGATTGACGACCAGCTCGGCCTGGCGCGGGTTGGCGGTGAAGCATGACGCATGCGGTTGAATTATCCAGACCGAAAAACGCAGCGGCGGTAATTGAGATTACCCGCGCGACGCCGTCAGAGGCGTGCGATTGGGACCGCTATGTTGAAAATCATTCCGAAGGCGGATTTTTTCACCTGTTTGGCTGGGGCGAGGTTATCGAGACGGCCTATGGCTATGAGCCGCAGTATCTGATTGCGCGCCGCGCCGGAAAAATTGTCGGCGTTGTTCCGGTGATTGGCGTCAAGGCGCCGTTATTGGGCCGCTCTTTCATCTCAACAGCGTTCACCGTCGGCGGTGGTCCGTTGGGTGATGATGATGCCGTCGTCGCCAAGCTTGCTGCGGCCGTCGTTGATGACGGCGAGGCGCAAGGGGTTCGCTATATCGAATTTCGAAGCGGCGAGACCGTGTTGGACGGCTGGCGTCAGAAGACCGGCGCCTATGCAAATTTTGCGATGGCGCTGCCGGCCGACGAAGACGACCATCTCGGCCTCATCAAACGTCGCCGCCGCGCGGAAATTCGAAAAGCGCTTGTCGCAGAAGCGGCCGGGCAATTATCGCTGCGGCTTGATGGCGATGCGGATGAATTTTATCGGTTCTACGCAACCTCCTTACGCAATCACGGCACGCCGGTTTTCCCCCGGAGGTTTCTTGATGCATTGCTGCGGGTCTTTGCCGGCAAGACGGAGATTTCGGTGGTCGAGGTGAACGGCGCGCCCGCCGCTGCGCTGCTTAGCTTCCGGTTCAAGAAATCTTACCTGCCCTATTATGTTGGCGCCGCGACGCTGGCTCGGGGCGCCCGGGCGCATGAGTATCATTACTGGAAACTGATGCGCCTCTGCGTTGAGCGCGGGATTGAGCGCTTTGATTTCGGCCGCAGCAAAATCGACACCGGCCCCTATCGTTTCAAAAAACTATGGGGCGCGGAACCAACGCCGGTTACCTATCAATATAAGTTGATTGCGGCGAATGAGATGCCGAACATCAATCCCAAGAACCCGAAGTTCGAGCCGCTCACAAAACTATGGCGGCGATTGCCGTTGCCGGTCGCCAATGCTCTCGGGCCATTGCTGGCGCGGAATTTCCCATGAGCGCGAGGTCGGAAATTTTGTTCCTCGCGCACCGCATCCCTTATCCGCCGGACAAGGGTGACAAAATCCGCTCATGGCGGTTGCTGAAACATCTGACGCAAACTTACGCGGTGCATCTTGCCTGTTTTGTTGATGAGCCCGATGATTTTGCCCATGCGGATTTTCTCCGCTCTGTCTGCGCCAGCGTGACGCTGATTGCGCTCAACCCGATGCGGGCGAAAGCGAAATCACTCAGCGGATATCTGAACCGCGAACCGCTCTCGATGGTCTATTACCGCAGCAAGGCGTTGCAACAGGCCGTAGACGCATTGCGCGCACGCCCGCTGGCGGCGGAAGTCGTCTTCTCCTCGAGCATGGCGCAATATATTGAAAAGCCTTTGCCGGGGCGCAAACGCATCATCGATTTTTGCGACGCGGACTCCGAGAAATGGTTGCAATATGCGCAAGACGCGGCGCCGCCGCTCCGCTCTGTCTTTGCGCGGGAAGGGCGCCTGCTGGCGCGCGCGGAAACCGAGATTGCCAATTGGGCCGATGCGAATTTTGCAATAACTCCGGCGGAGGCGGCGCTTTTTAATCGACGCCGCGGGCTGAAAAAAGACGTCGCCTGGTGGTCGAATGGAGTTGATACGGACTATTTCGACCCGGTGATTAGTTTTGATGAATTGCCAGCCCCTGCCGATGTAGTTTTTGTCGGCGCGATGGATTACCGCGCTAATGTTGAAGCGGCTACATATTTTGCCGAGGCGGTCTGGCCGTTTGTGCTGAAGTCCGCGCCGGATGTGCAGTTTGTGATTGTCGGCGCCAATCCGGTTCGGAAAATCCGCGCGCTTGATGGCAAGAACCGGATTAACGTTACAGGCCGCGTTGATGATGTTCGGCCATGGCTCGACCAGGCGAAAATTGTCGTCGCGCCGCTGCGGGTTGCGCGCGGGATGCAAAACAAAGTGCTTGAAGCGATGGCGATGGCGAGACCGGTGGTCGCTACAACGGCGGCGGCCACAGGCCTTGGCGTGACGCCCGGCGAGGATATTCTGATTGCCGACGATGCGGCTGTCATGGCGCAAGAAATTTTATCGCTGCTTGGCGATAGTGATAAACGCCATCGGCTTGGCGTTGCGGCGCGGCGCATGGTATGCGAGCGCTATCGCTGGAGCGAACAGCTTAAGCGTTTCGACGCCGCGCTTGGCGCCTATTCGTCTTCAGCAATGGAGCCGTCAGAGAAACTGGCGTCATCAGCATAGTCCTCCTCGCCGTCATGCAAATGCACGCGCGGTCCTGCGGGGCGCATATTGACGGCGAAGTCGAAAATATCCGGGCGTGAATAATGGCCGGCAATATCGCAAGCCGCTTTTGCCGCCCGCACCAGATCGAGCGAGCCTTCGGCGATTAAAATAGTTTCCTCACTACCGGCGACAGCAATAATCTCCCCCCGCGGATCAATGATCGCTGACTGGCCGGTATGTTCCCAAACCCCAAGCGGGCGCCATCGCTCCGGGATGTGCTGTTCAAGGCGCAGGCCAGCCGCGCAGATAACGTAAGCGCAAGCCTGGCTGGCGAAAGCGCGCGACAGAAGGTGCTGGCGCGCCCAGCAAACCTCGCCGTCGCGCGGCGTCTTCTCCCAGCCCGGCCAAATCGCGGCGTGAATTTGCGTGCCTTGCGCCGCCAACGCATAAGACGGCAGCATCATCTGATGCTCCCAACAATTGAGCGCGCTAATGCGCCCATAGGGACGTTCAAGAACGCGCAAGCCCGCGCCGTCGCCGTCGCCCCAGATGATGCGCTCGCCATGGGTGGGTTTGAGTTTGCGGTGCCGGTTGAGAATTTCGCCTTCGCGGCCAATGGTGAGCGCCGTGCAATAGGCGGTGCCTTCCGTAAACGGATCGGCTTCAGCAACCCCGATAACCACCTCAACGCCCGCCGCTTTGGCAGCCGCGCACAGCGCGTCGGTTTCCGGTCCGGGAATGGCGATTGCGTTTTCAAGATAGGCCGCGCTCGCCTCCCAGGTGAGGTCAATCACCGGCCCATCGACCCAGAACGGATAGCCCGGCAACCAGCTCTCGCCGAACGCGACAATATCCGCGCCGAGACTCCCTGCGTCTGCAATCAATGCACAGGCCTTTTCGGTTGAAGCGGACTTGTCGAACAAGACCGGTGCGGCCTGAATGGCCGCGAGTTTGAAGGTTTTGTTTTTGCGCATGTTCTCACCACCGGTCATTTTGACGCGTTCCACCATAAGCCGAGGACGCAGCGGCGTCACTCTATAAGGGTTGCAGGCTGCGATTTTACGAATGAAACCGCATGTTTATGCGCTTTGCCAGAGCCCGGACAATTTATGCGGCCCCCAATATCTGGAGATTCCAGCGCTTGGCTAACACCTTAACAAAGGGTAAACTGCCCGTCGGTTTTGTAGTTGGGCAATGAGGGGGGTCTTATGACTCGCATTTTACTACCGCTGGCGATTGTAGCGGCGATTTTCTTTGGGCCGATGTATAATGTTTCCGGCAAGCTTGCCGATTCCGGCGAGACGGTGATTACCCGTTCCGGTGAATATTTTATCGGTGAAGCGGTCGGCTGTCTTCGCAAGTTACAAGTACCGCTGGGCGAGGAGTGCGCGTCCGATGGCGTACTTAACGATTCCACCATGGTCGGCGACGTGATGTCTTGGGCGTCGATGCTGGCGGTTGCGGCCGCTGGGCTCGGCATTATCGGTATGCTGCCGTTTATTGGCCGTCTGACCAGCATCGTCACGATGCTTGCCGGCGTCGGCGCCGTTGGCGCTGTTGGCTATATGGCGCTGACCTTGATGGGGACGGACGGTATTGGCCTGCCGGGCATGCAATGGGGCGCTTATCTCGCCGCTGCGCTCGGGCTGTTGACGTTGATATCAGGGCTTGCAGGGCTTCGCGGCCGGTAGCCTAAGAGCGCCGGTCGAAGAATAAATATTGAGATAATAAAAAAGGCCGCGCAAAGCGGCCTTTTTTTATACGATACCGACTTACTGTTTTAGCGCAGCGGCGAGCGGTTCTGATTTAGGAATGACGGTGCATCCGCTTTAGAGCGTGGCTCGGCGTCATCGTCGAGCGAGGCAACCGGGCGCGGCGCCGGTTGCGCCGATGTTGGCCGCGACCGGCGGAAGTCTTTTGCTGATGCGTCAGAAAGCGGGTCGTCGGAATGGCGGCAATTGCCTTCGAAATGCGCGCCGGTCTCTACCGATAGGGAGCTATGCAAAATGTCGCCGATAATGCGTGCGGTCTTTGCAAGCGACACTGATTTCGCGCGGATCGCGCCTTCGACTTTGCCGCGCACCGTCACGGTTTCGCAAATAACCTCGCCCTTAACGCTCGCCTTTTCGCCGATGATTAGCGAGCAGGCTTTCAAATCGCCCTCAAGGGTTCCGTCAAACTGAATTTCACCGGATGAATTTATGTTGCCGCTCATCATGACGTCGGCGGAGATAATCGACGGAACGCCAGAAGGCTTCATGGACCCGGACCTTTTCGAGGACGATTGAACATTGGCTTGCGGCGCCGGCGTCTCATTGAGAGAGCCCGTTTGCGCTTTCGCGTCTGATGATTTTTTAGTCTTAGCTTTCGAAAACATATCTACCTGCCTCGATAAAACGACGTGGGTTTACGGGTCGTTTCTTGAACATGATTTCGTAGTGAACATGCGGACCTGTGGAACGGCCGCTGGAGCCCAACT
>JAJFFZ010000228.1 GCA_021776395.1 Hyphococcus sp.
GTCCGGCGGCGGAGGCGGCTTGTTTTTCGTCGAGCTGCAAAACGCGTTCGAGGCCAAGGCGCTTTCGCCCCAGGGCAATCGCGCCCGAGGTGACAATAACCACCTCGCAGCCATCACCGCGCAACGCCGCGATATCGTCCGCCAACGAGGCGAGCCACGATGTGCGCACGGCGCCGTCATCGGCGCAGAGGATTGCTGAGCCGACTTTAACGACAATTCGTTTTGCCGCACGCAGCGTTTGCGCCGCATCAGGTGAAACCGTTTTTTCCATCATCGTCTGTTATGCGAGCGGCGGCGGGTTTTTCAAAGAAATTTCTTGGGATGCTTCCGCCGCCGCGCTGATAGCCTCAAGATCGGCAAAAAGACTGCGCACCGTCGGGCCGCGTCCGGCGCCTTTGTCGGCGCAGGTAAAGTCTGCGCCCGTTGCGTTAACCACGCGCAAGGCGTTGCCCTCATCGCGAACGGCGCTGAAAAAACCATCATCATCGACGCACTCATAGGTGATGCGCGCAACAACTCCGTCGCCAAGTTTTTCAATTCTGGTCAACTGCCGCCAGGCGCGGCTATCCCTGACGATATGTCCGGCGCGCGCGGCATCGAGCGCTTCAACTTCAATTTTGTCGGCGGCGATCTCCACGCCAAACGCTTCAAACGCCAGAATGGAGGCTTTGGCGCGCGCATCATCGCCGGATAAATCCGCCTCCGGATCTGGCTCTGCAAACCCGGCGGCTTGTGCGCGCCTCACCGCCTCGTCAAAGGAAACGCCGGAACCTGCCAACGTCAAAATATAATTGACGGCGCCGTTCACTATCGCAGTCAGCGCGTTTATCTTGCCCGCGTTGCGGGCGTTTCTGACGGTCTCCACCATCGGCGCGCCGCCGCCGACCGATGCCGAATAAGCGAACGCCGCCTTGTTGTCCGCCGCCAACCGATGGAACCGGGCGAGTGAACCGAACACCGCTTGCTTGTTCGCCGATACAACGCTTACGCCTTGTGTCAAAGCGCGTTCGGTTAGTATGCGTCCCGCATCGCCGCATGGCAGTGCATCGATAATGACGTCAGGGCCTTCGCTGAGGAACACGCCAACATCGGTGTATTTGCGCACGCCGTCCAATTCCGGTGCGCGGGGCTTTTCGCGGTCGCGCACCAATACTGCACATAATTCATAACGCGCCGCCGCGCCGATCAGCTCAAGCGCCGCGCCGCCGCCGACAACGCCGAGGCCGGCGACGCCAACCCGCAACCGGCGCGCGCCAGCCGCGCCAGGTTTTTTGACGAATTCCCGGTCGCTAATCGTTACCCGCATGACGTCGCCTGTTTTGGAAAATACGCAAGCTTGTCGCCGCCGACTGAGGCATGATCAAGCGCTTGCAGCAGGTCGCGTACAATATCTTCGCTATGTTCAAGGCCGATGGAAAATCGGACCAGGCGATCGGAGATGCCAGCGATGGCGCGCGCTTGCGGCGTCATCGACGCATGTGTCATCGCCGCCGGCACGCAGACCAGGCTTTCAAAGCCGCCGAGAGATTCGGCAATGGTGAAAATATTCAGCCCACGCAGCAGCTCCAGCACATCAACACCGGCGGCAAATTCCACCGAAAACATCGAGCCAAACCCTTTTTGCTGCGCTTTGGCGATGTCATGGCCCGGATGCGAGGCCAGACCGGGAAAGAAAATTTTCTCGACGCGGGGGTCTTTCACCAGCGCCTCAACCACCTCGCCCGCCGTCGCCTGTTGTCGCTCAATACGCGGGAACAATGTGCGCAAGCCCCGCAAAGTCATGAAACTATCAAACGGTGCGCCAGTAACGCCGGTGCAGTTCGCCCACCAGGCCAGCTCTTCGCCAAGCTTTGCATCGCGCGCCAACACCGCGCCGCCAACCACGTCGCTATGGCCATTGATAAACTTGGTGGTCGAGTGAACCACAATATCGCAGCCCAATTCCAGAGGCCGCTGTAAGGCTGGCGACAAAAACGTGTTGTCAGCGACGGTAATGGCGCCGCACTTCTCCGCAAGGGCGACAACGGCGCGAATATCGGTGATGCGCAAGAGCGGATTGCTCGGCGTTTCAATCAGCACCAGTTTCGGCCCCCGTGCAAAAGCCGCTTTAAGCGCGAACGGATCGCTCTGATCGACCCATGCGACATCAAAATGCCCGCGCTTTGCCCGAGCGGTGAGCAAACGATGCGTGCCGCCATAACAATCATGCGGCGCGAGCACCAACTCGCCCGGATTGACGAGGTTGAACACCAGATCCACCGCCGCCATCCCCGATGCGGTGATAACGCCCTTTGCCGCGCCTTCCAGTGAGGCCAGCGCTTCTTCCAGTTGCGCCCGCGTCGGGTTTCCCGAGCGCGCATAATCATATTGCGGCTTCTCGCACGGATCGTTCCAATAATAATTGGCCGACAGATGCAGCGGCGGCGAGACGCTGTTATGGGCGGTATCGGTCGAGACGCCAGCGCAGGCGATCCGGGTTTCGGGGTGAAGGTCTTGGCTCATGACAGGCGGTCCTCAAGGAAAGATTTGATGAAAGGGCCAATGATGGCGGCTTCCTTCAGGAAGGCGTCGTGGCCATAGAGAGAATCGATTTCGCAAAGCGTTGCGGTTTGAAGGCCGCGCGCCAGACGGCGCATGTCGCCCACCGGCGCCAGCTGGTCGCTGGTAACGGCGATAATGAAGCTGTCGGCGCTGATTGTTGTCGGGTCAACGCAATGGCGATCCACCGAATCCGACAGCGTCAGATAACGCTCCGCAGACATCGGATAAGCGCGCCCGCGCGCAATCAGATAATCGCAAACCTCGTGCGGATCGCCAACATTGGCGCCGGGCCGATAGTTGAACCGGGCCTCAAACTCCGCCGGCGTGCGATAGCTAATCATCGCCAGCTGGCGCGCCAGACGCACGCCCTCTTCTGGTTCGCCAACACGCTGCGCGAAATCAATGATCCGCCGTTGCACCCCGCGCATCGCCGTCGCTGCCGGATGCGGTTTGTCCGCCGCCGAAACGATACACAGATGTTTGACGCGGGCCGGATAGGCCGCTGCAAAAGCAAGCGCCGCCATGCCGCCATAAGACGCGCCGGCAAAAGCGAACAGTTTTTCAATCTTGAGTGAAGTGAGCGCTGCGGCCAGCGCGCGGGCCTGATCGGCGGTTGAAATCGCGCGCGCGGCGTCATTATCCGCCGGCAGAAAGTCAAACCCAAGGACGCAAAACCTGTCGAGATCAATGGCGCCGCCGCGCGCAACAATATCGCGCCACCAACCCTTATCGCCATCTGCATCGGCAACAATCCGGCTGGCGGAAACGCCCCCGGCGACCGCAATCACCGGCTTTTCAAGCGCGCCGTAAATGCGCAAGCGCAGCTCGGCGCGGTTTAGCCTCTCGCCGCTATCGAGCGCGAAATCCGACGGCAGCAGAACGCTGACATCGCAAAATTCACCCGCTACGGGCGAACGCACGCCTGGTATGTCTTGAATTGCACTGTTCATCACTCGCCTCTGCGTCACTCGACCCGTTGCTCAAAAAGCAATTCGCAGAGACCTAATCGGACGAAAGCCACCGTCGCTCGTCCGACTCATCTCTCGAGACCATCCGATAAATCGGCGTCTCGAAGGAATTGGCACCTTTCCTCAAAGCCGGTCTGGCTCTTCGGCGGTTGCCCCAGCGTCACAGGGCCTGTCCCTCAGCTGGTCTTGATGAGTTGCCGGGAGGTTTAGTCAGAAAGCGCGGCGCGTCAACAGAAAATATTGCTAAGCAGCAAGTTTGAAATAATCGGCTAACGTCAGCCACGCGCATCAATATGATTTCTGATCCGTCGTATAGAAACCATATCAGAGGCAAGCGAAGGGGTTAATTATTCTGAAACGCGCGCTTGATGTTACGCGCCGCCTGGCGGATGCGCTGCCGGTTCTCGACCAGGCCAATGCGCACATGGCCGTCGCCATACTCGCCAAAGCCGAGCCCCGGCGCGACCGCCACATCGGCCTTTTCCATCAGCATTTTGGCAAATTCAACGGAGCCTAAGCTGCGATACGCCTCCGGGATTTCCGCCCAGGCGAACATCGACGCAGCAGGCGTCGGGATGTCCCAACCGGCCATGGCGAAATGCTCGATGACCGTGTCGCGGCGGCCAAGATAGGTCAGGCGGATGTCGTCGATGCAGTCCGTCGGCCCATCGAGTGCTGCCACAGCGGCGACCTGAATAGGCGTGAAGGCGCCGTAATCGAGATAGGATTTAACCCGCGCCAGCGCCGCAATCAGCCGCGCATTGCCAACCGCCATGCCAACCCGCCAGCCCGCCATGGCAAAGGTTTTGGACAGGGAATTGATTTCAACGGCCACTTCGCGCGCGCCTTCAACCTGCAATATAGAGGGCGGCGGCGCGCCGAAATATATCTCGCCATAAGCAAGGTCCGACAAGATGATGATGTCGTGTTTGCGCGCCAGCGCGACGACGTCTTTGTAAAACTCAAGCTCGACGGTTTGCGCCGTCGGGTTGGACGGATAGTTGATGACCATCGCCCGCGGGCTTTTTTTGCTGGCGGATATCGCTGCGGCGAGACCGGACAGATATTGCTCCGGCGTCAGCGCCGGCACCGCCTCAATCACCCCGCCGGCGATGATGAAGCCATAGGCGTGGATTGGATAGGCGGGGTTGGGCGACAAAATAATGTCGCCCGGTGCGGTGATTGCCTGAGCGAGATTGGCGAAACCTTCTTTGGAGCCGATGGTGGCGACCACTTCCGTTTCCGGGTCGAGCCCGACGCCGAAACGCCGCTCATAATAGCGCGCCATCGCCCGGCGCAGGCCAATAATCCCGCGCGAGGCTGAATAGCGATGGGCTTTTGGATTGCGCGCTGTCTCAATCAGCTTATCGACAATATGTGGCGGCGTCGGCATGTCGGGATTGCCCATGCCGAGGTCGATAATATCGCGCCCGCCAGCCCGGAGCCTGGCCTTCAGCGCGTTCACCTCCTCAAAAACATAAGGCGGCAACTGCTTGATGCGGTAGAATTCTTCAGTGTTCGTCATGGTTCTTATTATGCCAGTTAATTTCTAATGCGCACATTTTATGGACGCTGGGTTTTTGATTGTGCTCCAGCGTTTCGATCTTTTTGCGGCGCTGTTACCCCCTCCGTCACTCCGTGACACCTCCCCCGTTTTCACGGGGGAGGAATTAGGTTGCGCCCGCGACAAGGATATTCTTCCCCCGTTTACGGGGGAAGTGGCCCGAAGGGCCGATGGGGGTCGGCAGCGATTCAGGCGATAGAATTCTTCAGTATTCGTCATGTTTACTCGCGGTCGCCATCTCGGCGCGATCTAACACACTCATCGTATAAGTCACGCTGATTTGGCGGCGTCTGCAATCTGTTTGCGCGCGAGCGTTTCCAGCGGCTCGATGACCCAGAACTTCGCCGCCGCGTTGGACCAGTCGTCGAGCAAGCCGCGCGCTTTTGGCGAACGGGTCTGGAGCCAATGGCGTTCAATCAAAGCGCGGCACTCCTCGTCATCGTCGCTCCCGGTGAACCGCCGCCAGGCGACGCTGTCCGGGTTGACCGCGCCTTCGAACAGCAACGCCTCGTCAAAAACATATGCCTGCCCGCCCGTCATGCCGGCGGCGAAATTGGCGCCGACGCGCCCTAAAATCACCGCGACCCCGCCGGTCATATATTCACAGCCATTGGCCGAGCAGCCCTCAATCACCGTTATCGCGCCGGAGTTGCGCACCGCAAACCTCCCGCCCGCACGGCCCGCCGCAAACAGCGCGCCCGATGTTGCGCCATAAAGACAGGTATTGCCGATGACGGCGTCGCCGGCGCCGGCGCGCGCGGTTTCCGGGCGCACCACAATAGCAGCGCCGGAAAGCCCCTTGCCGACATAATCATTCGCCTCGCCATCGACAATTAACTTCAGCCCGCGCGCACTGAAGGCGCCAAGAGACTGGCCGGCCGACCCTTTCAGCCGGATGGTCAAATGGCCTTCGCACAGCGCGTCGTTTTTAAAATTGCGAACGATATGAGAAGAAATCCGCGCGCCAATCGCCCGGTCGGTGTTCTTCACCGGATAGGAAAGCTGCATCTTCTCGCGCCGCTCAAGGAAGGGCGCAATTTCCGGCATGATGCGCTGGTCGAGCGTGTCTTCAACGCTGTTACGGCCTTTGCGCGTTGACCGCCGCGGGCGCTCTCCGGCCTCTGCGCGAATGAGGATCGGGTTGAGGTCGAGATCGTCAAGATGCGCGGCGCCGCGCGACACCTGATCCAAAAGATCGGCGCGGCCGATAATATCTTCAAGCGAACGCGCGCCGAGCGAGGCTAAAATCTGCCGCGTTTCTTCGGCGAGGAACGTCATCAGATTGACGACATGGTCCGGCGCGCCGGTAAAATGTTCGCGCAAGGCGTCATCTTGCGTGCAAATCCCCACCGGGCAAGTGTTTGAATGGCACTGGCGCACCATCAGGCAGCCCAACGCGATAAGGGACACCGTGCCGATGCCATATTCTTCCGCGCCAAGCATCGCGGCGACCACAATATCGCGGCCAGTGCGGATGCCGCCATCAGTTCTGAGCGTCACCTGCTCGCGCAGATTGTTCAGGGTAAGGACTTGATGGGCTTCCGACAGGCCCAGCTCCCATGGCGCGCCGGCAAATTTTATCGAGGTCTGGGCGCTGGCGCCGGTGCCGCCGACATTGCCGGAAATCAAAATCACATCCGCCTTGGCTTTGGCGACACCGGCAGCGATTGCGCCAATGCCGGTGGCGGAGACCAGCTTCACGCAGACCCGCGCATCTGGGTTGATTTGTTTCAGATCGTAAATCAGCTGGGCGAGGTCTTCGATTGAATAAATATCGTGATGCGGCGGCGGGGATATCAACGTCACGCCGGGCGTCGCCATGCGCATGCGGGCGATGAACTGGGTGACCTTGAACCCCGGCAGCTGCCCGCCCTCGCCCGGCTTGGCGCCTTGCGCGACTTTAATTTCAATCTCGCGGCACTGGTTTAAATATTCCGCCGTAACGCCAAACCGTCCGGACGCAATTTGCTTCACCGCCGAATTGGCGTTGTCGCCATTGGGCCGCGGCGTGTAGCGCTCAGGGTCTTCGCCGCCTTCGCCGGAAACTGATTTGGCGCCGATGCGATTCATGGCGATATTCAAGGCGCCATGGGCTTCCGGCGACAGGGCGCCAAGCGACATGCCCGGTGTTAAAAACCGCTGGCGAATATCGTTTGCAGTCTCGACATCATCAAGGCTCACCGCATCGCCGGCTGGGCGGGCGCGCAACAGATCGCGAATTTGCGATGGCGGTTGTTTTTTAAGCGCCTCTGAATAACGCGCATAAGCCGCAGCGTCGTCATCGCGCACCGCGGTTTGCAAATCACTCACCAGCCCGGCCTCGACAATGTGATGTTCGCCCCGGCGGCGCTGGCGAAAAAACCCGCCGACCGGCAATGGCGGCGACGCGCCTTGCCATGCCGCGCCGTGCAGCTCTGCGGTTTTCTGTTCCAGCCCGGCAAGGCCGATGCCGGAAATCCGGCTGGTCATGCCGGGAAAAAATTCCCCCACCAAAGTACGTGACAGACCCAGCGCCTCAAAATTGCAGCCGCCGCGATACGATGAAATCACCGATATCCCCATCTTAGAGATGATTTTCATCAGGCCCGCTTCAAGCCCGGCCTTATAATTGCGAACGCAATCGCTGAGCGAGCGGCCATTATAGCGCCCCTTTGATTGCGCATCGGCGACGCTGTCAAAGGCGAGATAGGGATTGACCACCGTCGCGCCGGCGCCGACCAGCACGGCGAGATAATGCGAGTCTAAGCACTCGGCGGAGCGCACGATGATGGAGCAATAAGACCGGCTGCCGGCATTGGTAAGATGCGCGTGAACGCCGCCGGCAGCGAGGATCATCGGTACCGCGATGCGGCCCGGCCCCTGATATTCGTCCGTCAGGATTACATGCCCGGCGCCAACCTCAACCGCTGCTGCCGCCGCCGTGCGGATGCGGCTCAAAGCATCGCGCAACGCTTCGCCATTACCGGTGGCCGTCGCGGCGTCATAGGTGCAATCGATTTCGACAATTTTCTGGTCAAGAAACCCTTTCAACCGCGCAAACATACCATTAGTCAAAATCGGGCTTTCCAGCACGAAAACATCCGTTTGCGTATTATTGATCGCCAGAATGTTGCCAAGGTTTTTAAACCGCGTCTTCAGGCTCATCACCCCGTGCTCGCGCAACGGGTCTATCGGCGGATTGGTGACCTGGCTAAAATTTTGCCGGAAGAAATGCGACAACGGGCGATATTTTTCCGACAAAACCGCAATCGGCGTGTCGTCGCCCATGGAGCCGACGGCTTCCTTGGCGTCCTCGACCAGGGGGCGTAAAATCAGCTCCAGCAGCTCCATATTATAACCGGCGCCAGCCTGACGACGCGCGAGGGTTTCCCCTTCGAATAAACGCTCCTCAACGCCCGGGCCAATTTTGGGATCGAGTTCGACAATATTTTCCAACCATTCCTTATACGGAAAGCGATTGGCGAGGCGGTTCAGAATATCGCCAGAATCATAGAGCCTGGCTTCTTCCATATCGACGGCAATCATCTGGCCGGGCCCGATGGCGCCGCGCTTTTTGACCTTGCGGCCCTCCAGCGGACACATGCCGGCCTCAGAACCTATCGCCAAAATGCCGTCTTCGGTGATGGCGTAACGCAACGGACGCAACCCGCTGCGGTCAAGCCCTGCAACCGCCCAGCGCCCGTCATAAGCGGCAATCGCCGCCGGACCGTCCCACGGTTCCATCACCGCGTTGCAATATTCAAACAGAGCGCGCCATTGCGATGGCATCTCCGCACCGCGTTTCGACCACGCTTCAGGGATTAACAGCGTCTTAGCCATCGGCGCGGTGCGACCGGCGCGCACCAGCAGTTCAAACACCTGATCGAGCGCAGCCGAATCCGATGAGCCGGGCCGAATGACCGGCTTGGTGTAATGGTCGTCTTCGCCAAAGGTCTCCGACGTCATCCGGATTTCGTGGCTTTTCATCCAGTTGATGTTGCCCTTGAGCGTATTGATTTCGCCATTATGGGCGAGCATGCGGAACGGTTGCGCCAGGCGCCATTCCGGAAACGTGTTGGTCGAATAGCGTTGATGAAAAATCGCCACCCGCGAGACGAAGCGCTCGTCTTTGAGGTCCTCATAGAATTCATCAATGTCTTGGGCCAGGAACATGCCCTTATAAACAACATCCTGCGATGACAGAGAGCAGATATAAAGCTCGTGCATGCCCTGCTCTCCGGCCTGTTGCTCAATCCGCCGTCTGACAATATAAAGCGCGATGTCAAGCTCTTCCTGCTCGCGCCCTTTCGGGTCGCAAAACAAAATCTGCTCAATGCCGGGGCGCGTCGCATTGGCCTTCTCGCCGAGGCAACCTGCATTCACCGGCGCCTGGCGCCAGCCGTAAATGTAAAAGCCCCGGCGCAGAATTTCAGATTCCACAATCGCGCGGGCGGCGTCTTGTGCGGCAAAATTCGTTCTCGGCAGGAACACCATGCCAACGCAGATATCTTCCTTGCCGGGCTGATGGCCGGTGCGCTCAACGAAAGACCGGAATAATCCTTGCGGCACATTAAGGCGAATGCCGGCGCCGTCGCCGGTTTTCCCGTCAGCATCAACGGCGCCGCGATGCCACACCGCTTTCAGCGCGGCAATCGCCATCTCCACAACCTCCCGGCGCGGACGCGCATCCAGCGCCGCCACAAGGCCAACGCCGCAGGCGTCATGTTCCGAGGCCGGATCATAGGCGTTGCCGGCAATAAGGCGCGCGCGGCGCTCTTCATATGTCGTGACGAAATCAGTCATTTATTAGCCTTTTATTACCAACGGTCAAAAAGGGTGACCGTTGGGCGTTCAAGCGCCACGCAGGCTTACGCGCCATAAGGCGCGGCGGCCAGTCGGCCTTGCCAAAGTGCAAAATGAACAGCTCATTTTGCACTTTGGTGTAGCTCTTATTCAGCCGCAATTTGTTGCACTGCTAATTTTAGCTGCGCAGCAATGGTGGCCGCGGCGACGCGTCCATCACGGATCGCCCATACCACCAGCGACGCGCCGCGGACAATATCGCCGGCGGCGTAAACGCCCGCAAGACTGGTCTCCAGCGTCTGCGGATGAACCCGCAGCGTGCCGCGCGCGGTTGTTTTCAGCGCCGGCTCGCCAAACATGTCTGGTAAATCTTCCGGCTCAAAGCCGAGCGCTTTGATGACCATGTCGGCGTCCAAATCACATTCGCCGCCGGGGATTTCTACTGGCGCCCGGCGCCCGGTTGCATCGGCCTCACCCAGCTCCATGCGCACAACACGCAAACCCGACGCACGCGCCGCATCGCCAAGCACGGCTTTGGGTGCGGCAAGCCACTCGAAAATGACGCCCTCTTCTTCGGCGTTCGCCACCTCGCGGGCCGAGCCCGGCATGTTTTTCCGGTCGCGCCGATATAGGCAAGTCACCGACTTGGCGCCCTGGCGCACCGCCGTGCGCACGCAATCCATCGCCGTATCGCCGCCGCCGACAACAACCACTTTTTTGCCGGCCGCATCGAGCGCCGCCGCATCTTTCGCGGGCAGCGTATCGCCAAGCCCTTTACGGTTCGAGGCGATCAGATAATCCAGCGCTGCAATCACGCCCTGGTTGCCGCCGCCGGGGCAAACCAGATCGCGCGCTTTGTAAACACCGGTTGCGATCAGGACCGCGTCATGTTGCGCACGCAGCTCATTAAGCGTCGCATCGCGGCCAATCTCGAAATTTGCAACGAACTCAA
Source organism: Hyphococcus sp. (assembly GCA_021776395.1). Taxonomy (GTDB): domain Bacteria; phylum Pseudomonadota; class Alphaproteobacteria; order Caulobacterales; family Parvularculaceae; genus Hyphococcus. The sequence goes on from JAJFFZ010000228.1 coordinate 10,808, forward strand.
CGCCGCTCTGTTCAAGATAGTCGGTGCGCCGCGTCACCACTTGTTTTTCGAGCTTGAAATTTGGAATCCCATAGATCAACAATCCGCCAGCGCGATCGTGGCGGTCATAAACTTTTACCTGGAAGCCATCGCGGCGCAGCTCTTCCGCTGCGGCAAGGCCCGCTGGCCCGGCGCCGATAATCCCAACCGACTGCGCGCGCTCTTGCGCCGGGCGCAGCGGTTTGATCCACCCCTTCTCCCACGCCGTCTCGGTGATATATTGCTCGACCGAACCGATAGTCACTGTTCCGTGGCCGGATTGTTCGATGACGCATGCGCCCTCGCAAAGCCGGTCCTGGGGGCAAATGCGTCCGCACACTTCCGGCATGTTGTTGGTCGCGGACGAGACCGCATAAGCCTCCTCCAGCCGGTCTTCGGCCACCAGCTTCAGCCAGTCGGGAATATCATTGCCCAGCGGGCAATGGTCTGCACAAAACGGCACGCCGCACTGGCTGCAACGCGAGGCTTGCGCGGCGGCGCGGTCTTTCGCAAACGCCTTATATATTTCGCCGAAATCCCGGGCTCTCGCACCGGGATCTCGTTTCGCTGGCGTCTCGCGCTGACGCGAGATGAATTTTAACATCCGTTCAGTTATGGAAATTCTCCATCAAAGTTTACCGGTCACGTCGAGACAAATTCCGGATAGGCTTCAAGGCCCAGCTCGGATTTGTCCAGCCCAATGCGCTCATCATGGTCATTGGCTCTGATGCCCATAATATATTTCAACGCCAGCCAAACAAGCAAACTTGCCCCAAAAACAAAGGCGCCAATCACCACAACGCCAGTGAGCTGGCCAAAAAACGTCACGTCCTTGTTGCTCACCGGCACAATGAGCGTACCCCATATGCCGCAGAAAAGATGCGCCGGGATGGCGCCGACGACATCGTCAATCTTGAGCTTGTCGAGCAACGGCACCGCAAAGGTCACAATCGCGCCGCCGACAGCGCCGATCAGAATTGCCTGATAAATTTCCGGTTGCAACGGTTCTGCGGTAATAGACACCAGCCCGCCAATGGCGCCGTTCAGCACAATCGTCAAATCGACCTTCTTGTACAGCAACTGTGTCAGCATGAGCGCCGTAACGACGCCGGCGCTGGCGGCCATATTGGTGTTGACGAAGATTTTCGCCACCGCAATCGCATCGTCAATCGTACCGAGCGCCAGTTGCGAGCCGCCATTAAAGCCGAACCATCCAAGCCAGAGGATGAATGTGCCAAGCGTCGCCAGCGGCAGCGACGATCCCGGAAACGGTTGCACCCGCCCGCCTTCATATTTTCCTTTGCGCGCGCCCAAAACCAGCGCGCCAGCAAGCGCCGCCCAGCCGCCGGTGGAGTGAACCAGAGTTGAGCCGGCGAAATCATCAAACCGGGCGTCCAGAAACCCCGCGCCCCAGACCCAACCGGCCTGGATTGGATAGATGAAGCCGGTCAACACCGCGACAAACAACAAAAACGGCCACAGCCTAACGCGTTCGGCCAACGTTCCCGAAACGATGGACGCCGCCGTCGCGACAAACACCATCTGGAAGTACCAGTCAGAACTGGCGGCGTAGCCCGTGCCTGTCGGGTCAGCGTCATCGGCCTTCCAGCTTTGAAACAAGCTAAATTGGCCAATGAAGCCGCCCTCTTTCACGCCGTAAATCAGGTCATAGCCAAACAGCCAGACCATGATCCCGGCAATCGAATAGAGCGCGATGTTCTTGACACAGATGGTGGCGGCGTTTTTTGACCGGACAAGGCCAACCTCGAGCATGCAAAACCCTGCGGCCATGAACATGACCACCATCCCCGAAATTAGAAATAACGTCGTATTGAAGACGAAGACTGACGCCTGCGAGGCGACAGGCGCATCTTGCGCGTGGGCGCCGGAAACCAACATGAGGGCGGCGAGTGTTCCAGCAAAAATAGTGTTTTTCTTGATCATTCCTATCCCCAGATATGTTTTAAAGCGCCGCAACGCCGGTTTCTCCAGTGCGCACGCGCATCGCTTCGCCCAAATCAAGGACGAATATCTTGCCGTCGCCAATACGGTCGGTGCGCGCCGAATTTCTGATCGCCTCAACCACGGCGGCGACGCGCGACGCCTCAACAGCGAGTTCGATTTTGACCTTCGGCACAAAATCAACCTTATATTCAGCGCCGCGATAAACCTCGCTATGTCCTTTCTGGCGACCGAACCCCTTAACGTCGCTTACCGTCATGCCCTCAATGCTGATATTTGTGAGCGCGGTGCGGACATCTTCCAGCTTGTGGGGTTTTACAATTGCGATTACGTATTTCATCAGCATAAATACCTTTCTGCCTGTCACGCAGCGCTGCGCGATTCGTCATGACGGTAATATGCGTAACGCTGCAACGCAATATATTATTGCGGCGTTGCGGAAATATTTTTAGAGAATTAGTGATATATGCTATTATAGAGCAATTTATTGTTAAATAAGCGGAATAGATTTCACATTCTGGGATTTTATTCGATATTTCCATAAGCAGAACTTGTGCGCTGCAACAAATTCAATAAGGCTGATTTCATCAAAACAACATAATGCTCCGTATGGGGTGTTTTTATTAAATCGTATGAGGAGAGAAAAATGAACCGCGCTGCCCTGTTTGCTTTGTCCGCACTTGGCGCTTCAACATCTGTTATTGGCGCTGCCAGCGCCCAATCTGTAGAGGTATCGACGACGGTCGCCTTTGAATCACGCTATGTTTTTCGCGGCGTACAGTTTGCCGAGACCAGCATACAACCGGCGATTAATCTCAGCTACGGCAACTTCTATCTAAACAGCTGGTTTAACCTGCCAATTGGCGATGACGACCTTGTTGTAACCCCGGGGGGAGAAGAACTCGACCTCGTCGCCGGCTATTCAGCATCATTAAATGACATTATCAGC
>JAJFFZ010000229.1 GCA_021776395.1 Hyphococcus sp.
ACCGGCATGCCTTTTGGCGCTGGCGCGCCAGGCGCCGCGTTTGCGGCGCCTGGATCAGGTGAAGATGGAACGCCGGAAGACGAGATTGAAGAGGATATTGAAGATCGTGTCGAGGAAGACATTGAAGATGCATTTGAAGACGATATCGAGGACAGTATTGAGGCGGATATTGAAGATGGCGTAGAAGACAATATTGAAGATAGCGTCGAAGACGACGTCGAGGACGGTATTGAAAGCGCTATCGAAGATAGTGTCGAAAGCACCGTTGAGGACGCCGTAGAAGATGATGTTGAGGATGCTATCGAAGACGGTGTTGAAGATAACATTGAAAATAATGTTGAAGATGACGTCGAAAGCGGCATCGAAGGTAGAGTTGAAGTCCGAGTTGAAGACAAGGTTAACGACAAAGTCGATTCCAAAATCGAAGATATGGACGGGGCTAGTAAAGCCGCGGAACATGATTTTGAAGATGAATTAGAAGACCGGTTTGAAACGAAACTCGATGACAGTGGCGATGATGAAGGCCGTTTCGACGAGATAAAAGTCTTAGCAAAGGCAGAACGTGATGCAACGCGGGTGGCTGCGGATGCGGAGCGTAATGCTGCGCGTTCAGCTGCGAGGTCGGTGCGTGATGCTGCGCTGGCCGCGCCAGGCGCTGATGAAGTGGCCATTAACAACAGTTATGAAATAACCAAGCAGACCGCGGATGAAAGCCGTGAGCAGGCTCGCGAGGAGGCGGACCAGCGCTATGAAACGACTTTGGCGATCGCGCAAAACGCAGAAGAAGACGAGGAGGAGAGCGATAACGGTTCGGATGATGAGGGCGCCGGATCAGGCGACGAAGGTGATGAAGAAGATGATGAATCCGCTTCTGGTTCTTCAAATTCCGGCTCAAGCGGCAATGATGATGATAGTGAAGATGAAGCGGACGATGATGATGGTGAAGACAGTGAAGGTGAGGAAGGCGAAGATGATAATAGTGAAGATGAGACGGACGACGATGAAAGCGATGGGTCTGGAAAATTATCCCCGCCTTCCGGCACCGGCAATAGCTTGTCGTCAGCATCAAGCGAACACAGAATATTCGCTGTAGATTTTGACGACGCGGGTAACGAAATCGTGCGTCACGAATGGCTGATACTTGCATCTCGCGATACCATTGACGCGTTATCGGCAAAAGGGCTTGCTACAGAGGAAATGGAAACTCTTGACGGGCTTGGTCTCATTCTGGCGCGCATCAGGTCTACTGATCGGTTCACAATAAAAGAACACGAAGCAATGATCTTTGAAGCGGCGCCGGATGCGAAGGTCGACTACAACCATGTTTATTTTAAGCATACTTATCGCACCGGGACCAAGAGTACTCGTACTGAACGGCACGGTTCCGCGCCTTCAGAATTGTTTAGTCTTCCAGCCATAGGCGGCGGCAAGGGACGCTCGATTGGCATTATCGACACGAATATTGATGTCGCGCATGCGTCTCTTAAAAACGCTCAGATCCACGTTGAAGATTTTGTACCCTATGAGCATGTTAGGCCTGAAACCCACGGAACCTCGGTTGCATCAATTCTTGCTGGCCAAAGCAAGGCCTATCGCGGACTGTTGCCACAGGCAGATATATTCGCAGCATCGGTGTTTTTTAATTCGCCGACCGGCGTTGAATCGGCGACGACGCTCAGTTTGGTGCGTGCACTTGATTGGATGACCAAGAACAAAGTTTCTGTCGTTAATATGAGCCTGACGGGGCCGCCGAATGCGATCTTAAAAAGAGCAATTGACCGCGCTTACGATAATGGAACAATTGTGGTGGCTGCGGTAGGCAATGAGGGGCCAAGTGCAGCCCCTCTGTATCCCGCAGCCTATGATAAAGTGATTGCCGTTACTGCGGTGACAAAGAAGAATAAAATTTATCGCCTGGCCAATCGCGGGGACTATGTAGATTTCGCAGCGCCGGGGGTGAACGTGAAGCACGCAGCAGATCATGGCGGCTTCGCCTCTTCCTCTGGAACCTCAATGGCGGCTCCGTTTGTAACGGCTGTTTTGGCTTTATCGACCAATGTAGACGGGCGCGTTAGCGAAGAGCAGCTGAAAGCACTTGCGGCGAAAGCTGAGGATCTCGGGCGCGAGGGCTTTGATCCTGTTTATGGATACGGTTTGATTCAGCCGCTCGGGGACTGATTCGGCCTCAACCTTTGCAAAGCAAGACAGCAGAAACTGGTGCGGCGGCGCAAGCGCCGCCGCACCAGCTTACTGCGGCCCGACCTATAACACGAATATGGCGGACCGGATGCGGTAGGGACATTCGGGTTGAGGTCGAAGTCGACCCGAACGGCGCCTATCGCAACCTCATTTGGCCAGCGGAAATTATTCCGTAACTCTAGAAACGTATGCCCAGCCTGGCGGCGACAAGGTTTTGCGTATAATCCACAGACGGTAAATTCGATGCAAAATCAGAGTATTCATACTCTAAAAGCGTATAGACGCTATCCGTTACCGGCATTTCAAGCGCTGCTTTCAGTTTGTGGCGGGTATCATCTCGGATGACGCCAATGGATGGCGTGATCGATGAATAGTCACGTGCTTCGTAGCGCCAGCTAAGCTTCAGTTTTGCGTCGCGCTTGCCCATTGGGATGCGTTGCGAAAACCGTGCTTTAACCTTGTGGGCTTGGAAGTCGAACTGAGGATCGGTGGCGTCTTCCTTTTCGTACTTATATCCAGCGACGATGTATGTGCGAATGCCGTTGATGAAAAAGTACACATCCCCGCCGCCCGCATGAACAGTTGCATCACGATCAACTCTGTTTTCAAAATTTTTGTCGGTGTAGGTATAGTCGGCTCTGACAAAGATTTTCTTGCCAAAAAATTTCGTCGTATAAGGCGAAAATTGCTGCATGACCAGAAAGCCATTCCCACCAAGGCGTGTATAGATAAGCCGATAGGCGGCGCCGATATCGACATCACCAAAATCGTGGGAGAGTTCTGCAGATGCAAAATGAGACTGAATATCAAAGCTGGAGAATTCAGAGTGAAGACTTTGAGAGAAGCTGTAGCCAAGCCCCAGTTCCGTGTTTTCACTTAATTCCGTTTCAAACCCAAGATCGGCGTCGATCACGGCGGCGAAATCATCTGCGCCGGTATTGCTGTCGATTTGACTAACAGAAATGTTGCTATCGTATTCTGCGCCAGTACTGATCTCGACGCTAAATGGCGAATCCAACCGTTCTTCTGTGCCTACTGGCTGCGCGGCGGCTGGCGTTGATGCGCCGAGCGCGTAAAGCGCAATAATAGGGGCTGCACTGTTCAGATTTCTCATTTTCGACCTCAATTTTTTAGCAAGGGAGCCTTTTTGTGCTGTGCAGGCGACGGTATTACATCGCCTGCGCAGTGTTTTTTTAGGAATTGCTGATGTCGTTGACGTCATCGTTAACATCATCTTCAACTTCATCCTCAACTTCATCCTCAACTTCGTCGCGGACTTCATCTTCGACTTCATCTTCGACTTCGTCGCGGACTTCATCTTCGACTTCGTCGCGGACTTCATCTTCGACTTCGTCGCGGACTTCATCTTCGACTTCATCGTGGACTTCATCTTCGACTTCGTCGTGGACTTCATCTTCGACTTCGTCACGGACTTCATCTTCCACTTCATCATCGATTTCGTCTTCGACTTCGTCGTGTGCTTCGGCGCGAGCGGCTTCCCGAGCTTCTTCTTCAGCTTCATGAGCTGCTTCTCTAGCAGCCTCTTCTGCCTCATGAGATGCTTCTCTTGCGGCCTCTTCGGCTTCGTGAGCTGCTTCATCAGCGGTCTCTTTAGCCTCATGCGCGGCCTCGTCGGCTGCTTCTCTCGCATCGTCATCAACATCAGGCAGGTCGTCGGCCAAATCCGAACTGGATTGCAACAAAAGGGCTATTTGGAAGCCGGAACTGTTGGCGCTAGCGCTTGTTTCGGTTGCAGTTGCCAGGCTATTCCAGCCCAAAACGGCTGCGATAGCCAAAGCGGACGTATAAATCTTCGCATTACCCATACTATTTCTCCTATGGCGGGCGTGTCTTGATACTGACGAGCCAGAAGAGTAATTATTCCCTATTGAAATCAAAATTTCCTAAACTAAGCTCGGCAAGCTGAGGGAGCTTTGGTGAATGAATATTAACTCAGAGGGAGTGTTTCTGTTTTTTGACCTTTCCGCCTGGATGCGTTCCAAATTGTCCTTGTTATATATCTAAAGTTGTAATGATTGTTAATTTCCTGAAGCGTTCCGTTTTTTCATTTGTGAGACGCGATACTGGATTTGAGCGCGTGTCATTCCCAACAAGCGCGCGGCGGCAGACTGGTTTCCGGAGGTTCTTTGCAGTGCTTGGCGCACCAGGAGGTCCGTGACCGCCGAAAGGCCGACGCCTTGATCTAAGATTTTTGACACCGCGTCTACGGCTGGCGCAGGCGTGCGCACGCCGTCAGGCGTTGCCTGCTGGTCGAACAAAGCTTCCAGCGCGCCATCGGCATTGAGGCGGAAGACCGAAAGGTCTAGGTCTTCTCCGGGCTGAAACAAATGCGAAAAGCTGATCGCTTCTCCATCCTCACAAAGAATAACCCCGCGCTCAACCCGGTTTTCCAATTCGCGAATATTGCCTGGCCAGTCATAGGCCATAATCGCTGCAAGGGCGCGCTCGGTAAACCCTGTCGCCTGCTTGAAGTAACGCTCTGAGAAGCGCTTTAGGAAAAGGTCCAGCAATAACGACAGATCTGCGCGTCGGTCTCGCAAGGGAGGAATTTTTATTGGAAAAACACTTAGCCGAAAATAAAGGTCCTCTCGGAAATTCCGGGCCTCTACCGCTTTTGACAAGTCCGCGCTAGTCGATGCAACGACCCTGAGATTGACGCTGCGTTGTTTGCGCCCGCCAACCCGTTCGAACGCACCATCTTGAAGAAACCGCGATAATCGCGCCTGGACCTTCAGTGGCAGAGCGTCAACCTCATCCAGAAACAACGTGCCGCCATTGGCGCGTTCAACATGTCCGATGCTGGTCTCGGTGGCGCCGGGATAGGCGCCTTTCTCAATGCCGAACAAAAGATCTTCCAGCTGTTCTTCAGGAATTGCAGCACAGTTTAAGGCGACGAGCTGTGAGCCTTTGCGGGCGCTGAGGCGGTGTAACAGTTTGGCAAATTCACTCTTACCGACGCCGCCTTCCCCTATGAGGAGAACGCTAGCATCCGTCGGTGCCACCTTTTGCAACAGGTGATAGGCGTGGTTGAACGGCGCCGATGCGCCAGCGAGTTCGCCATCTGCGATAAGTGTGGGTTTGGTTGAGGCGCGCTTTGCCTTTGCAGAAGGTGTGTCATGAAGCGGGGCAAACCGGCCGGGACGCAAATATTTAAGGTCAGGGGAGGCGTCATCCCAATCCTCAGCCGGCTTTCCGACGATACGGCAAACATCAAAGCCCATCGCAGCGCAGGCGGTTTCCCGGTAGACGATTGGCCGGCCCAGAAATGCACTGGCGAACCCTGACGCGTACCCGATCTGCATCCAGCAGACAGGGTCGGCGCCCAAACCTTGCCCGGAGATATGCGCCTCAGCCTCAAACGAGTTGTGCCAAATATATTCCGCATAGAAATGGCCTCGTTCGACATCAATATCACAATGGACTTGCTCGACAAGGACAACGCCCTCAAGGCCATGAAGCTGCGGGCCAACAGAGAAGGCCTCGAAGACCTTTCCCTTTTCTCTTACCCGGCTTGAAATTTCAGCATCGGCGGCGCCAGCCTGATATCCCATACGTGTGAAGGCGGCGCGCGTGCGTTCGAGCCCGATCTGGTCGATCAGTTCACTGCGCAATGCGGCGAGCGCATCACAATGCAACAGCACCATGCGCCGATCATCGAGCCAGATGTGGCCTTTGTCCGGGTCGAACCGGATGCGCGCCGCCAAATCGCCTACATCGGGAAACGCGGCCTTGGCGCCAATGAAATCATTGGCGGTCGGATTTGCCCTCTGCGGCGCGGCATCTGTTGGTGGGTTGGTCGCCATGGCGTGTTTCCTACAACTCGCTTTTGTTGAAATTTCATATACAGTAAAGTGATTTCTCAGTCCAATGTTGAATTTTCAACCTTTTTTTTGGCAGACACCATACATTTTCGGGATATGGAATTTTATCGATGAATAGTCTGCGCGTGATCTTTTTTGCCGGTGACTCGTTCAAAGACCTTAAATACAGTGGTAATCGATTGTCCGGGTAGAGATTACAGGCGCCGTCAGTCGAGCGAAAAATTCGCTGCTGCGCTTTGGGGGTCAGGTCTCTCAGTTTCCGGCCGGTCAAGAAAATGTAGTGGTGGCAACGAAAAAATGCCAATAGTGAAGAAAATTATACAAAATCACCAGAAAATGGGGGTTGAGGGAGGCAAAATGAGAGAATTACGGTCCGCGCCGATGGCGCGAGCGTTAAAGAGCGTTTTATGCTCCACCGCTGCGCTGAGCGTCGTTTCAACGACGGCTTTCGCACAGGAGGATGGCAGTGATGAGGGCCGGTCGCTTGATGTCATAACGGTGACAGCGCAGAAGCGGGCGGAAAATTCTCAGGACGTGCCGATCGCGGTCAGCGCCTATACGGCAAAGGGGCTAACCACCAAAGGCATCACCAACATCTCACAAATTGGCGAATTCACGCCCAATGTGACGATTGACAACACCTCATCCTTCAGCGGATCGACGCAAGTTTTATCCGCATACATACGTGGCATCGGCCAATCGGATTTTGCATTCAATCTCGATCCCGGCGTCGGCATTTACGTCGATGGTGTTTACTATGCTCGGTCTTTCGGCGCGGTCACAGACCTCCTGGACCTTGAACGGGTCGAAGTGCTCAAGGGCCCGCAAGGTACACTGTTTGGCCGCAACACTATTGGCGGCGCCATCAACATCATCACAAGGCGGCCTTCCGATACATTCCAGGCGGTGGCGGATGTGACAACCGGCTCGTTCAGCCGGTTAGATGTGCGGGGGGCGGTCGATATTCCCCTGATTGAGGATACGTTATTCGGGCAGGTGTCGTTTTCTTCGAAAACCCGCGGCGGCTACCATAAAAATGTTCCACTCCAGGGAAATTTCATCGCCGATGGCGGCCGGTTCATTCGTCCGTCAGCAAACTTCTTTGACGAATCGGGCGGCGAGAATACACAAAACATACGCGCAAAACTGGAATGGCGCGCAAGCGACCGCTTAAACTTCACGCTTTCCGGCGACTATATGAATGTCGATGAACAGGCGACGCCAAGCGTTCTCCTGGCGGTCGGGCCAGGTCTCGTTGATGTCTACAATGCCTGCATCACAACATCGATTGCTGATCTCACCGGCAGTCCTTTGGAATCTATCTGCACAACACCGCGCGCTGTGAGCGGCGGAATTTTGGGCGGCGCCAATGTCGATAGCGATCCGTTTAATGACCGCCTCGTCATTGACGATAGCCTCGTTACCGGGGCCATTGATGTCTCCAATCCTGGCGGCGCCGGTTATTCGCAGGCGGAAGCCTATGGTTTCTCGCTGACGACGGACTGGGATTGGACCGATAGCATAACCCTGAAATCGATTACCGCTTACCGCAAAGTTGATGCAACCTTCGCGCAAGATGTTGACGGCACGCCGGTGGCGCTGGGCGATCACGCGTTTGACACCGACCAATGGCAGGCGTCTCAGGAATTCCAGCTCACCGGGGCGTCGTTTGACGACCGCTTGAACTGGCTATTTGGCGCTTATCTGTTCCACGAACAGGGTGGTCTCACGGATTTTGTTCATTTCGCCGGCGGCTTGCTGCAAATCCTTGGGCCGAATGATTTCAACACCGATTCCTATGCAGGGTTTACCCATCTCAACTATGCGGTGACGGATAATATCGGGCTGACCTTCGGCGCGCGTTACACAAAAGAAGACAAAGAATTTTTCGGCGGGCAACGCGACCTCAACAGCCTCGCCTTCCAGCTTGGCTTCCCGCTCGCGCTGCATCCGGACCCAACCGACACCACGCTTTATTTTCCGCCCATCTTAAATCAGCGTAGTTTTGATAATCTCTCCTTTAAGGCCGGGATTGAGTATTCGCCGAGCGATAATATCCTTACCTATCTCTCGTTCTCTCAAGGCTATAAAAGCGGCGGCTGGACGACGCGCGCGACAGTGCCAATTCTGTCGGCGCCGGAGTTTGATGAAGAAAAAGCGGACACCTATGAAGCCGGTTTCAAAGGCGAGTTCTTCGACCGACGCCTGCAGACCAACATTGCGGTGTTTTATACCAAGTACAAAGACCTTCAGGTGACGATTTATCAGGGGATTTCTCCGGTAACGGAAAACGCCGCGGCATCCGAAATCAAGGGTTTTGAATTTGAGTTCCAGAGCCTTCCTACTGATAATCTGGAAATCCTCGGTTCGGTTGGCTTTACCGATGCGGAATATACCGAGCTTATTGGCGAGACCCAACTTGAGCCCGGCTTCCTGTTTCAAAATACGCCGCGATGGTCATCTTCGCTTACGGGCATTTATAGCGTTTCCACCAGCAATGGCGGACGGGTTAGCCTTCAGGGCGATTGGACCTATCGCAGCACCATCGCCAACAGCCCGCGCAACACGCCTGAGTTAATCGCCGATCCTGTTCATCTGTTCAGTGCAGTGATTAAATACGACGATCCGAATGATCGCTATACGGTGTCGTTTGGCGGGCGCAACCTTTCCGATAAACGATTTATTGTTGCCGGCCAAAATCAGGACGGGATTGGTTATGTCGGCGGCACCTATAACCGTCCGCGCGAATGGTATTTGAGCCTCGGCTACCGGTTCTAGCGCCGATGCGCCAACGCATCTCCCTGTTTGGCGCCATTGCGGGAGGCGCGCCTGATACGGCGCGCCTCTCATGTTTTTTTGTTTTAAGGAGATAGCCAATGTCAGTTTTTGGCTCCAAGGCTACCGGTCTAGTTAGCGGCAAGACCATCGTCGTCACCGGTTGTTCATCCGGCATCGGCGCCACAACAGCCAACGCGTTGCGGGAGCAAGGCGCCAGGGTTATCGGTGTTGACCTGAAGCCCAGCTCTGCGGTCGATGAATTTTTTGAAGCCGACCTTTCAAATCCGCGCGCCATAACCGATCTCGTCTCGACGCTGCCGCAAGAGCTGGACGGGTTATGCAACATTGCCGGGCTGCCGCCGACGCGCCCGCCAGCCGATGTGCTGAAGGTGAACCTTGTGGGTTTGAAAACTCTCACCTATGCGCTGGTCGACAAAATGGCGGATGGCGCCGCGATTACCAATCTCGCCTCGCTGGCTGGAATAGGCTGGCCGGATAATATTGAAGAGGTGAATGCAATAAACGCCATCTCCAACTTTGATGAGGTTGAGGTATTTTGCGAAACCTTCAATGTCGCCGGCCAGCCGGGACGGTCCTATTTCCTTTCCAAGGAGGCGCTGACCGTTTGGACAATGCAAAACCGCTGGACCTGGCGTGAGCGCGGCATCCGGATGAATTGCATCAGTCCGGGGCCGGTGGAAACGCCGATCCTACCGGACTTCGTGGAAACTCTTGGCGCTCGTGTTGAAGAGGACATGCGGGTGATGGACCGTCCGGGAACGCCGGGCGATGTGGCGCCTCTGGTGACATTTCTCCAATCGGACGGATCAGCATGGATTCGCGGCGCCAACATTCCCTGCGACGGGGGGATGTCTTTGCATGTGGCGATGGAGCAGCACGGTCTTCTGGCTGAAAAGTAGGGTAGGGTGTTTTCTTTTGGCAAAAAGAGGCGGCGACCAACGCGCGCTTCTGACCGGGAGCAGGACAGAACCATGGAAATTGTGACTTTGAAGATAGGCGATAGGGATCGGCGCGGCGGCAAAACTGCTATCCGCCGTAACCCCGTCACTGGCGGCGATGCAACGCAATACGCTGCGGCAACGCCCGAGGACGCCGCGGCCGCCGCAAAGGCGGCAGGCGCCGCCTATCCGGAATGGTCAAAGACCGGTCCCGGGCTTCGCCGTTCAATGTTGAACAAGGCGGCCGAGGAACTTGAAAAAAAGCAGGGGGAGATTGTCGATGCGATGGTGTGCGAGACCGGCGCAACCAAAGGCTGGTCTGCGTTCAATGTGAAGCTCGGCGCGGATATATTTCGTGAGGCCGCCGCAATGACAACACAGCTCACTGGTGAGACCATCCCGTCAAACCGTCCGGGTACGATATCTTTCGCTATTCGAAAACCGGTTGGCCCGATGCTTGGCATTGCGCCATGGAATGCGCCGGTGATCCTCGGCGTGCGCGCAATCGCCATGCCGCTCGCCTGCGGCAACAGCGTTGTGTTGAAAGGCTCTGAAATGTGCCCGCGCACGCATCGGCTGATTGTTGACGCTTTGCTCGCCGCGGGATGTCCTGACGGCGTTGTCAACTATATCAACAACGCGCCGGAAGACGCCCCTGATATTGTAGAAACGCTGGTGAGCCACCCCGCTATTCGCCGGATTAACTTCACCGGCTCAACCCGCATCGGCAAAATCATCGCCGGTCTTGCCGCGAGGGAGCTAAAGCCGGTCTTGCTCGAGCTGGGCGGTAAAGCGCCGATGGCGGTATTGAGCGACGCCGATATTAGCGAAGCCGTCAAGGGTGCGGTGTTCGGCGCATTCTTCAACCAGGGGCAAATATGTATGTCTACGGAGCGATTGATTGTCGATGAAGAAATTGGCGATGCTTTTGTTGCAGCCTTTGCAAAACGAACAAAAACTATAACCGCCGCTGACCCGGCTTTGGGCGACGCGCCCCTCGGCGCTGTCGTCAGCGAGCGCACGGTTGAGCATCTTCGCGAACTGGTGCGCGACGCCAAGGCGAAAGGCGCGTCTATTGTGATCGAGGGAGCGGTCGACGGCGCGATCATGCAGCCGACCATCGTTGATCAGGTGACGTCTGCGATGCGCCTGTGGGGCGAGGAGAGTTTCGGACCGGTGGTAGCGATCACACGCGCGCGCGGTGATGATGAGATCGTTCGCCTCGCCAACGATACGGAATATGGCTTGTCTGCGGCGGTCTATGGCGCCGATATGAGCCGGTTGATGTCGGTTGCAGAGCGTATCGAAAGCGGTATCTGTCATGTTAACGGGCCTACGGTTTACGACGAGCCGCAAATGCCGTTTGGCGGCGTGAAAGCGTCAGGCTACGGCCGGTTTGGCGGACGCTTCGGCATTGAAGCCTTCACGGAAATCCGATGGCTGACGATTAACACGCAGCCGGCGCCTTTGCCGATTTGAAAAGGGACGTTGCGTTGTAACAATTTGTTTAAGCTCAAAACACTGGAGTTCTAGCCATGAAACTAAACCTGATTGCATCGACAATGGTGATTGTCGCGCTTCCATTTAACGCTGCCTTTGGCGCGGAAACCCTGGAGGGGGTCTGCCTTGCTGTCGTCGAACAAGAAGGCGGCGATACCGCGATTTGTAGCTGCCTAGCTGAGGAAGTTGCGGGCAACCCAACGCTTGAGGCGCATATGATTGCGCTAAAAGATGCAGGCGGCCCTGATGAGCGATACACGGCGGCAAACGATGAAGGAAAAGCCGCGATTGACGTCTGTACCAGATAGCAGGTGCAGTCCGATGCTCCAATCACTAGTGCAAATCCGAGTTAATTTGAATCACGGATTTGCTCTAGATTCTTTGTTTGCCGCATTTCCATCGGATAACCGCGTCACACTTATCCGGAAATGCTCTAGCATCGAGGCTCATTGATATTGGAACGTTAGCGGCGCGTATAGTCGAAAAATCTATAGGATGCTTTGATAGGCATACCAATATTCATTAATCTTACAGAAGGCGGATATGATCCCGGTGTCATGATCTTTTTCAAACCATTCCAACGCGCGCTCATCGCATGTGTCGAACAGCGCAGCATTTGACCCTTTGCCCGGGGGCGGAAGAGGAATCTCGGAATAGACAAGACTAACAACGGTCCACCTTGCGTCTATCCCATACCTTTTAATAACGACGTCAATTTCATCTTTGCCGGTGTCGGCAAGTGGGAGAAAGTCGATGAACTCGACAGGGAAATCTTTGCGAAGCTGTTTGATAAAAGCGTTGTCTTTGCGGGTTTCATTGGCTGGATTGCGGGCTGGAATGCGTGTGAACTCCCTGAACGGGCCTGGATAGCTAATGCGAATGGAAGCAAACACTTTTGAGTTGGCTTCATAAATTGCCGCAGCATCGAGAATATTTGGATCGTCACCGCCAGAGCCGCACCCAGCGGCCATGAATGCGCAGCAAAGCGTGGCGAACCCTAGAATTGCCTTTTGAATCATATGGCCCTCCGATCTATATAGAGCCTATAATTAACTGTCCCGCACCATAGGCGTCACACTGAGTGCATTCGCAACGTAACGCAATAATATCAAACACGTTGATGAAATCTGGTCTGCCCTGTCAGGGGAATATTTGTAGATTGTGGCGCGCATTACCTGGTGGGCGCCCGGGTGTGACATGGACGAATGCGGGGGCCGGCGGAGTTTATGACCTAAATCGGCGTGCTCAGTATTGCCGTTGCATTCAACGAACCGCAAGAGACGGGCATGGGTGGCGCAGAGACGTTGGTCGAGGTGGGAACAAATGTTTTCGTCCAATCTTACTCATATCCCTGACGTTGTTTTTGCGCCGGGCTGTCATCTACTTCCGGCGCCGATGTCCGGCGGTTTTTGATCTATATGATCAAAGGCGTAAAACAGCTTACCTTCGGTGAGCAGTTTTAGCCAACTTTGGCGCCAGCGCGTAGGTTAGCGCCGCGTGGGGTCGCAACGCGTTAGCAGACCACTTAAGGTGGTTTTGCAGCTGGCCTGGCACGGCCGATCAGCAAAATACAGAATTTTGAAGATTTTCCCGGCTTGATTATGTATGAGCTTGTGTGAAGCAGCGGAATTGCGCTGAATACAGGCCTGCACTCGTTTTAAACAGCCAAGAAATGATAGGTGATAGACGAATATGTCAAGATTGACTTCAGATAAGGATGAAAGCGGATCTTCGCCGCAGCTCATACCGGTTACCGCCTTTGATTTGGTGGTGTTCGGTGCGGCGGGAGACCTTTCCTTGCGCAAACTCATCCCGTCGCTTTTTCACCGCTGGCGCGATAATCAAATTCCTTCTGAGTCCAAAATTATCGGGGTCTCGCGTACAAAACTGGACGATGAGGGTTTTCGCGCGCTGGCGCTGGCCAGTTTTAAAAAATTTCACCCCAGCGAGGAGGTTGATGCGGGCGAATGGAAGGCGTTTGCAAGTCAGCTTTTCTACACCCAAATTGATGCCGCCGATGCCGCTGCGGACTGGTTTGGATTGACGGACCGGTTGGCGGGCTGCGAAGCCAAACAACGGATATTCTACCTCGCTCTCCCCCCCGGGCTCTATGGCGCGGTCAGCGCCAACCTTGCCAAAGCAGGGTTAAAGTCTAAAGGCGCACGGATCGTACTTGAAAAACCGATTGGCCGCGATCTCGCCAGCGCCACCGAAATTAATGAAGCGGTGGGCGCGGTGTTTGACGAAGACGCGATCTTCCGCATCGACCATTATCTCGGCAAGGAAACGGTGCAAAACCTGATCGTGTTGCGGTTTATGAATTCCCTATTTGATCCGGTGTGGAACGCCAATGCGATTGACCATGTCGAGATTACGGTCGCCGAATCCATCGGCGCCGGCGGACGCGCGAGCTATTACGACACTGCTGGCGCGCTTCGCGACATGGTGCAAAATCACATGCTGCAATTGTTGTGTCTGGTCGCGATGGAGCCGCCGCTGGATCTGGAGCCGGACACGGTGCGCGATGAAAAAATCAAGGTGCTTCGGGCGCTCCGTCCAATTACGGCGGAAAATGCGCGTCAGGCGACTGTGCGTGGCCAATATGGCGAGGGCGCCGCGGATGGCGAAGCGGTGCCCGGTTACAACGATGAGCTTGGTGCAAATAGCGACACGGAAACTTTTGTTGCTATCAAAGCCAATATCGACAATTGGCGGTGGAAGGGTGCGCCTTTTTATCTCCGCACCGGTAAGCGCATGAAAAACCGCCGCTCGGAAATAATTATCCAGTTCAAAGAAGTGGCGCATGCGCTGGCGGGCAACGGTACAGAGGAGTTAGCGCCAACCCGTCTGGTGATCAGGCTTCAGCCTGACGAGGGCGTGCGATTGCTACTGGTCACCAAGGATCCAGGCCCCGGCGGCATGCGGTTGCGATATGTGCCGCTTAACTTAAGTTATGCTGACGCTTTTTCGGCGCGTTATCCGGACGCCTATGAGCGTTTGCTGATGGCGGTGGTGCGCGGCGACCTTGGTCTGTTTATGCGCCGTGATGAGGTCGAGGCGGCGTGGCGCTGGGTCGACAGTATTCTCGCAGCTTGGCAGACCGACAAGATACCGGCGCATCAATATGCTGCGGGTACGGACGGGCCGGTCCAGTCGGCGATGCTGATGGACCGCGATGGGCGAGAGTGGTTTGATGGCGCGGGCAGTTGATGTCATTGAATTTACGCGTCCGCCTCATATGGCGGACAGGCTTGCCGATGTGGTCGAGGCAAATCTTGCGCGCGCAATTGCTGAACGCGGGCAGGCTGGGCTCGCCGTTTCCGGCGGATCGACCCCTGCAGGGCTTTATAGAACCATGTCGCAGCGGATGCTTCCGTGGTCAAAAGTAACCGCGACGCTGGTCGATGAACGCTGGGTTCCGCCTGGCGCGGAGGGGTCCAACGAGACTTTTGTGCGTGGCGCTCTTGGCGTCAACGCCGCCAAGGCGGTCAATATTGTCGGTATGTGGCGGGATGCGCTGACGCATTCAGAAGCGGAGGCGCAAATTAATACGGGGTTGCGAAATCAGGCGCGCCCTTTTGACGCCGTTATATTAGGTATGGGTAATGACGGGCATACCGCATCATGGTTTCCTCATGCGCAAGGTCTGGAGATGGCAGTGCAGTCGGACAGGCTTGCCTGCGCCGTGACCGCAAATCCGAGTGAAGTCGTTGGCGCTCATCGTGAGAGAATGACCCTGACGCTTGCCGCGATTGAAGATGCGCGATTTATTTGCCTGCTATTGTCCGGCGCGCAAAAGCGCGCAGCCTTTGAAAAAGCATGTGCTGACGGCCCGATGGAAGACATGCCCGTTCGCGCCATTTTAGACCGCCGGCCAGATATCTGGGTTTGCTGGTCGCCATAAGGAGAGAGTTTTGGTGCAACTAAACGACAGTCTTGTCCGCGTCACGGACCGCATTCGTGAGCGGAGCAATAAAACCCGCCGGGCCTACCTTGCGCAGATGCGCGCGGCGGCGGCGGATGGTCCTCATCGCTCATCAGTTTCGTGCGGAAATCTTGCGCATGCGGCTGCGGCTTGTCCTGCCGGGGACAAAAAACTGATCGCCAAAGGCGGTGGGCCGAATATTGCGATTGTCACGGCCTATAATGACATGTTGTCGGCACATCAGCCTTTAGGCGGTTACCCAGAGATCATCAAACAGACGCTGAATGAAATTGGCGCCACCGCACAGATTGCCGGCGGCGTGCCGGCGATGTGTGACGGCGTTACGCAAGGCCAGCCCGGCATGGACCTGTCGCTATTTTCGCGTGACGTCATCGCTATGGCGACAGCGATATCCTTGTCGCACAATGTCTTTGACGCAGGGCTAATGCTCGGTGTTTGTGATAAAATTGTGCCCGGATTGTTTATTGGTGCGGCGCGGTTTGGACATTTGCCGATCATGTTTTTGCCCGCGGGACCGATGGGTTCTGGATTGCCGAATGATGAAAAGGCGCGCATACGCCAGCTCTACGCAGAAGGCAAGGTTGGGCGCGACGAGCTTTTGAAAGCTGAAAGCGAAAGTTACCACTCACCCGGTACGTGTACATTTTATGGTACTGCTAATTCCAATCAGATGTTAATGGAAGTGATGGGGCTGCACCTGCCGGGCTCGGCTTTTGTTCATCCGGGTACGCCGCTCCGTGAAGCGATCGTCAGGCATACCGCGCGCCGCGTCGCAGAGACGACAGCGCTTGGGGATAACTATATCGCGTTTTGCGACGTCATAGACGAGCGCGCCATTGTCAACGCTATTGTCGGACTGCATGCGACCGGCGGATCGACCAACCACACAATCCATCTGATCGCTATGGCGCGAGCAGCGGGGATCATCATCGACTGGGATGATTTTAGTGCGCTTTCGGCTGTAACGCCGTTGCTGGCGCGGATCTATCCGAACGGGCCGGCGGATGTAAACCATTTTCAGGCCGCAGGAGGGCTCGGCTTTATCATCCGTGAGCTGATTGGCGCAGGCCTGCTTCATGGCGATGTCAAAACCGTGATGGGTGATGGGCTTGACGCCTTCGCGGCGGAGCCGTTTCTTGATGGCGGCGCGCTGTCATGGCGTGCAGCGCCAAAAATATCCAGTGATGACACAGTCTTGCGTACGATATCCAAACCTGTATCGCCAACCGGCGGGCTGGTGTTGGTAAAGGGCAACCTTGGCCGCGCGATCATCAAAGTGTCAGCAGTAGAGCCCGAACGGCGCACCATCGAGGCGCCGGCGATTGTGTTTCGTACTCAGCAGGAGCTGATGGACCGGTTTAAAATCGGCGCGCTGAACCGCGACTTTGTCGCCGTATTACCGTTTCAAGGACCAAAAGCCAATGGTATGCCGGAGCTTCACAAACTCACGCCGCTCCTGGGCGTTCTTCAGAACAAGGGATTCAAGGTTGCGCTGATTACCGATGGGCGCATGTCCGGCGCCAGCGGCAAAGTGCCGGCCGCGATTCATTTGACGCCAGAGGCGCTTGATGGCGGCGTGATTGGCAAAATCCGTGATGGCGATCGCATCCGCCTCGACGCGGAAAATGGCGTCCTCGAACTCGATGTTAGCCATGATGAATTGAACATGCGCGCGCCGATGACGACGGATCTCGGTAGAGACCGATGGGGATCAGGCCGCGAGCTCTTTGCTGGTTTGCGTGCGGCTGTCTCAGGCGCAGAAGACGGCGCAATGACATTTGCCCTTGAAGAAAAGCAATCTCTAAAGGAATGACCCGTGAAAATTTATGACATTGTAGACTTGGCGAGCGTCATTCCGGTGCTTGAGGTTGTTGACCTGGGTGCGGCGGCTCCTTTGGCGACCGCGTTGGCAAGGGGTGGGCTGCGTGTTGTTGAGATGACTATGCGTACGCCCGTCGCAATTGATGCGCTGGCGGCGATGAAGAATGCAGCGCCCGACTTAGTCATTGGTATGGGAACGATTAGAACGAGCAACGACATTGAGCGCTCAAAGGGTGCTGGCGCTGACTTTCTGGTCTCACCCGGGGCCGGGCCGAAGCTTTTGTCGGCGCTTAGTGAATGCGGTCTGCCGGCCTTGCCTGGGGTTGCAACGGCGAGCGAGGCGATGACTGTGCTCGAGGCTGGCTTTGAGATACTGAAATTCTTTCCCGCAGAACCTGCCGGGGGAATGAATTACCTGAAATCATTGGCGGGGCCGCTTCCCGATATCTTATTTTGCCCAACCGGCGGCATTAGCGCGGAACGGGCGCTGGAATATATGGCGTTGCCAAATGTTGTTTGTGTTGGCGGTTCGTGGATCGCCACGAAAGCCATGATAGCCGAAGGCGACTGGCTAAGGGTAGAAGAAAACGCCCGGCGCGCGGCGGCAATCAAAGGCTGACGCGCTTACTCCATAATATCTTCGTTCCACAAATCTGTGTTACCGGCGATGAATTTCCGCATCATTACAATCGAGGCGTTATGCGCCGCATCGATTACTTCGACGCCATGCTGGCGCAGGAAATTCTCGTTGCCGCCAAAATTTTGCGTATCGTTGATCACCAGCCGTGGGATTTTAAACTGAACAATGGTTCCCGAACACATCATACAGGGAGATAGCGATGTATAAAGCGTTGTATCACGATAGGTAGCTAGCCGCCCGGCCTTGCGAAGGCAGTCCATCTCGCCATGAGCAATCGGGTCACTCTGTTGGACCCTTTGGTTGTGACCGCAGGCCAAAACCACTTTGTCGCGCGCCAGCACTGCGCCGATTGGCAGGCCGCCGGCGTCAGCGCTTTTCTTTGCCTCCGCAAAAGCAAGTTCGATAAATTTCCTGTCAGCTTCGCTCGTCATATAGAAGGTGCTCCCAATTCTTTCCACATCTGGGTTGCGCTAAGTTTGGCGTCATGGACATTATGAAGCTTATCATCAATAACAAGCGCGAACGTCACATCGGCTAACTATAGAGCATTTTATGTCTGCATCCTTCACGCTTGTCGACCACCCCTTAATCCAGCACAAACTCACCATCCTACGCCGGACGGACACGACGACGGCGCAGTTTCGCCAACTCTTGCGCGAGATTGCGTTTGTCCTTGGCTGTGAAGTCACCAAGGATCTGGAGCTCGGCGAGGTTGAAATCGAAACTCCGCTGGAGCGCGGGTTTTTCCCCTATCTTGAAGGTAAAAAGCTCTGTTTCGTATCGATCCTGCGCGCTGGCAACGGGTTGATTGACGGGCTGCTTGATCTGGTCCCGTCTGCGCGGGTTGGCCATATTGGCATGTATCGCGATCCAGAAACGCTGCACCCGGTGCAATATTATTTCAAAACGCCGGATGCATTGGGAGAGCGGCTGGTGGTGATGGTCGATCCTATGTTGGCGACAGCAAACACCGCCATTGCAGCGGCAACGCTGCTGAAGGAAAAAGGCGCGCGCAAGATGAAATTCATGTGCCTGTTGGCGGCTCCAGAAGGGGTTGAGGCGTTCTCAAATGCCCACCCGGATATCCCGATCATTTGCGCTGCCTTAGACCGCGAGCTGAATGATCACGGCTATATCCTGCCGGGCCTTGGCGACGCCGGCGACCGCATGTACGGGACGAAAGATTAGAGCGCCTTACTTCTTCGCGGCCTGTTTGGCGGCTTCAATTTTCTCGATTAATTCATCCGGGCGGAAGCCAGTGACGACTTCAACATAAGACCCGTTGAGGGCGGCGACGATAAACGCTGGTGTACCGTCTATGCCCATATCCGCTGCAATTCTATGAGTCTCGACAATCGCGTCGGAAATTTCCGCCTTCGTCAGGGAATTCTTCAACTTGTTGACGTCGATACCTTGTTTTTTCGCGATAGTGTGGACGCGTTCTTTGGTGAGCGTGCCTTTGGCGTCCATCATCGCAAAATGCAGCGGCAGGAATTTATTCTGGTCACGTGCGGCAAGCGATATTGCTGCGGCGTAATTAGACTCTTCTTTCAAAATAGGCAGCTCACGGAACACAATTTTCACGGATGCATCCTGTGCTGTAATCTCTTTGATGAGCGGCGCGGCGCGTTTGCAGAAGGTGCAGTGGTAATCATAGAGTTCGATCACCGCGACGGTCGCTTTTTTTGGATTCTTGCCGGCAGTGAACCCATGCGCCGGGTCGAGGAGGGCGGACAGGTTGGCCGCCGCCCCCTCTTTAGCAAGCGCTGCGCGTTGCCGGCGCTGGCGCGCGCTATATTCATTGACCGCCTCGATGATGATTTCCGGGTTAGTCATCAAATAGTCGCGCACCAATTCGCGGATTTCATCTTCCTGAAGGTCAGAAAAAGAGGTCGATACACGCGATGGCGCTTTTGACTGCGTCGGCTCTTCCTTGGCGGACGAATAGGCGATCACGCTGACGCCGAGCGCAAATGCACCGATGAGAGCAGCGCTAATACCGAGTTTTGTGTTCAAAGTCATACCCATCTCCGATACCCTTCTTGGGCGTTATATTACGGCTCGAAACGAATTACATTCAAAACCTTCACGGCCCGGAAAAGGCCGGGTCCGGCACATCTGGCTCACGCTTCTCACCGCCAGTAGGCTTGGTCGGGGCCGGAGTCTGTTCGTCGGCGGCGCCGCCGGGCAGCGGCAAGCCGCCGCTTTCTGGTTGAGTGGCGAGAATAATGTCGGCGGCTTGGCGCCATTCCGGCGGTCCGCGCCGCAGCTTTGCGATGGCGCGCCGGGCGAATTGATTGGCGTCATGCTGCGCGCCGGCATAATAGCGCGACTCTGCGGTCGCCAATATCGCCAGCGTTTCGTTGTCCATTGCGCTATAGGCTCTGGCGAGTTCAAACCAGCCGAAACTGTTGTCCGATTCTAAAAGTAGCGCGCGTTTTAATTCCTTGATGGCTTCTTCACGGTCAGCATATTCGCCAGAGGCGAGAAGTGCACGACCGAGATTGATCCGCAACAATGCGTTGTCCGTCAAAAGTTCGGTTGATCGTCGGTGCGGGCCGATCGCCTCGCTTGCGCGGCCAAATTCAAACAACATTTGGCCTTCCAACTCATGGAAAAAAGGATTGTCCGGTTGTGCGGCGGTTAGCTTGCGGATTTCGCTGAGCCCCTTGTCGATCAGTCCAGTGCGATAAAAAGCAACGGCGCGTGCATACTGGGCAGGGCCGGACTGGTCCGTAAGCGGATAGGTTCGCAAAGTAACTTCCGGGTCATGAAGAAATCCGTAGATTTTGGCTTGGATATAATGCAGGCGTTCAATTTCTTCCGGGCTATCTTCGCGATCATAATAAGGCGAGGCGACGACGCGCCGCTGAAGCGCGGACAGGCGCACATTCGCCATCGGGTGCGTTTGGGAATAGGGATTGATCTTGTAGCCGCGAATGATTTGGGTGTTGCGCATTTTCCTCCAGATTTCGAGCGCACCTTTGCTTGAGTGACCAAGCTTGTCGAGATAGGTGATGGAGGATTGGTCGGCGGTGGATTCCTGACCGCGGCTGTAAATCAGAAAATTTGCCTGCCCAACCGTTTGCCCAAGGCCTAAGATCCCTATACCGGCTTCCGGCGCGCCGGCGGCGATTGCGGCGCCGGCGAGAAGGAGGCCTAACAGCATTGGCCGCGAGGCAGCGGCGATCGCGTCGCCGGTGCGCGCCGAATGTCCGCCCGCAAGGTGGCCGGCTTCGTGTGCGATTACGGATTCAATCTGGTTGGGCGTGTCGGCAATCGTCAACAGGCCGGTATTGACGCCCATATAGCGCCCGCCTGCGAAGGCGTTGAACGAGCCATCATTGACGACGATAATTTGAATGGAGTCTTCCGGCAGGCCGGCGACGCGGAAAATCGGCCGGGCATAATCATCGAGAAATATCTCGATCTCCGCATCCCGCAATGTCCTCAAGCCCTGCGCCTGAGCCAGCGACCCGCCAAGAGCGACTGTCGCAGCTGCAATGGACAAAAACGCTTTACGCAAGGACATCAACAAGGGCTCCCAAGAAATAGCTATACCAGACTATGCGCCATTTGCGACAATTTCGAGGTCGCATGGGCGCGGCGCCGCAATTGTGAAGCCGCGGTTTGTGGCGCCGGCCATTTACTACGCACAGCCGGCGCGAACCCCGCATTGCTTGGGCTAAACCGCCTTCTGCCACCAGCCTTTACGGCTCCGCTTTTTGGGTGCCGCCGGGCTTTCCGGCGTGTCTTTCTCGGCGCTGGGCGCTGCTTCTTGCGGCGCATCAGACGATTTTGCGGCGCCATTTGACGCAGCCTCGGCAGGTTCTGGCGCAGGTTTGGCGGTGGTCGGCTCTGGGGATTGACTGTCTTGGTCTGCGCTGGCTGGCGCCGAGGCTTCATCGCCCGCTGTTGCTTTCTTCCTGACCCTGCGTTTGCGGGTGGGCTTTTTCGGCGACGGGTCTTCTTCTGCGCTTACGGCTTCTGGCGCGGCCTGTTCTGCGGGCACTGTTGTGGCTGGCGCATCAACGGGCTCTTGTGGTTGTGGTGGTGGCGCGGGTTGTTCGCCGGCATCCACTGGCGCTGCGTCCTGGTCGCTTTGTGGCGACGTATCGGCCACTTGCGGCGTCGCCGCCTCTCCGTCTGCATTGTTGCGACGGTTGCGGCGGCCGCCGCGCCGACCGCGACGGCGTTTTTTGCGTTTGCCGTCATCGTTTTCATCATCGCCATCGCGGGCGGCTTTCTCGCTCTGGTCATCGCCGGCTTCCTCGCCGTCGGTTTTTTCTTCCGGCGCTGCGGTTTCTTGTCTGGCGTCGCGGCCACGACCGCCGCGCCTGCGTCGGCTGCGTTTGCGGCCATTATTGTCGCGTTTTTCTTCCGCCTCGTCGTCGATTGCCTCGACCACTTCTTCAACCACCTCGACAGGCTCGTTCTGGTCGGCGCGAATAAAAGTTCTTTCAGTTTTGCGTTCGCTGGGTACGCCGCTTTTTTCAAGATTATGTGCGTCGCCGGCTTTGTCCGGGTCGGCGAGGATTTCAATCACCACGCCGTTTGCGTCTTCGATGCGTTTAATCCAGTCGCGATTGTGATTGAGAATGTGCAGACTGACATCGAGCGAGGCGCGCAGCGTGATGCGCCCGACCTTGCCGGAGATGGCCTCGCCCTCGATAGCGCGCAAGATCCGCAGCGCGGCGATTTCGTTGGACCGGATCGCGCCGGCGCCGGCGCAGGTCGGGCAGGTCTGGGTGGTGCCGTCAACAATCCCTGAGCGGCGGCGCTGGCGTGAGAGTTCGAGCAGGCCGAAGGGCGAAATCCGTCCGACCTGAACGCGCGCGCGGTCGGTCTTCATGGCTTCTTTGAGCGCCTTTTCAACCTTGCGGTTATTTCTCGCCTCGTCCATGTCGATGAAGTCGATGACGATCAGACCGGCCAGATCGCGCAACCGGAACTGACGCGCCGCCTCGGCCGCCGCCTCGACATTGGTCTTGAGCGCGGTCTGTTCGATATTGCGCTCGCGCGTTGAGCGGCCCGAATTGACGTCGATGGCGATCAGCGCTTCGGTTTGATGAATGACGATGTAGCCGCCCGATTTCAGCCGCACGGTCGGCTGATACATGCCGTCAAGCTGTTCTTCGATGCCGTGGCGCAGGAAAATCGGCGCCGCCTCTTTATAGGGCTGCACGTTTTTCGCGTGGCTCGGCATCAGCATCTTCATGAAGTCTTTAGCTTCGCGATAGCCGTTCTCGCCCTCAATCAGGACGCTGGAAATATCTTTGTCGTAGAGATCGCGGATCGCACGCTTGATGAGGTTTGCCTCTTCATAGACCATGCATGGTGCAATCGACTTCAACGTCAGTGTGCGGATGTTTTCCCACAACCGGAGCAGATAGTCGTAATCGCGCTTGATTTCGACCTTGGTGCGTTTGGAGCCGGCG
>JAJFFZ010000230.1 GCA_021776395.1 Hyphococcus sp.
AAAGGCGCATCGAGCTCGCGGGACTATTTTCTCGGCGGCAATGAAATGTCGCTTTGGCTGGTGACGATTTCCGTTCTCGCCACGACCCAATCCGCAGCAACATTCCTTGGCGGCCCCGATTATGGATATCGAGGGGATTACACCTATCTCAGCACATTTATCGGCGCATTACTGGCGGCGGTCTTTGTCGCAAAAATCCTGGTGCCGCGCTTTTACGCTATTCGGGCGACGACGGTCTATGAACTTTTATCCGTGAAGTTTGGCGATCGAGCGACCAAAGCCGCTGGCGCCATGTACCTCGTCGGCCGGGTATTCGCCAATGGGGCGCGGCTATATATGGCGGCGATCGCCGTATCCATGATCCTGTTCGCAGATGTCGCCGCGCCAAGCGTTATCACCGCCTCGCTCGCGATTGTGCTGCTCGGATTTGTGTTTACCTTCGTCGGTGGAATTCGATCTGTAATCTGGAGCGATTTCGTCCAGTTCCTTATCTATGCCGGGGCTGCGATTGGCGTATTGATATATCTGCGGATGCAAATTCCGTTGCCGTTCGTCGATATTCTCGACGCGCTCGCCAATGCGCCATCAGGTCAAAACAAACTCACGTTGATTGATTTTTCATTCTCATTCAGCCAACCGTTTTCAATATGGGCCATCGGCACCGGCGTCTTCCTCCTTTATGTCGGCAATTTCGGGCTCGACCAGGACACGACACAGCGTTTGCTCTCCTGCAAGGATGAAAAAGGCGGGGGAAAAGCGATTATTTTCTCTGTACTGATCGCCATTCCGCTAGTCTGGGTTTTTGTCTCGATTGGCGAGCTGCTGCACATCTTTTATGAACGGCCAGACCTAATGGCCCGCGCGGATACGATGAGCGTTGCAAGCGAGTTTCAGGGCGAGACCATCACCGTTTTTATGTTTTACATCCTTAGCGAAATCCCGTCAGGCTTGCGCGGGCTGGTTACGGTGGGCGTCCTCGCCGCCGCAATATCGACATTAAACTCAGGTCTGAACTCAATGTCATCAGTGTTGATTGAAGATTTTTACCGCCCCTGGATAGAAAGGCGCCGGAAACTCGCCCCTAGTCATTTTGTCAATGCAGGCAGAATAGGCATGGCCGCCTTTGCGCTCAGTCTCTTTCTAATGTCTGCGATTTGTTTTTATTGGCAGCGCTATGCACAAATGCCGTTGTTGGAGTTTGCATTGTCGGTCATGACCTTCGCCTATGCAGGTCTGCTTGGCGTCTTTTTCGTTGCGGTCTTCACCAATAGAGGTTCAGCGAACTCAGTCATAGCCGCACTGATTATCGGGTTCTTTGTAATCCTGGCGCAGCAAGCATTCATGATCGATATATTAGGGCTTCCAGAAGCGATGAAAAACATCGCATTTCCTTGGAAGCTTTGCGTCGGCGTCATAGTCGCGGCCGTTGTCTGTTCAATTGGAAAAACGAATAAGCAGCGCATTTTGCAGGGCCTGTAATTAGCTCTGGCAAGTCTGGGTAACCCCTGAAAGCGGCAGGTTACGATGCGAGCTTCAGCCCCTTGCGCATCGCGGCGATATCATTTTTTGTCACTGATTTGGCCAGGTGTAAAAACGAATATGCGGCAATGTTTGTGAGCTTGGGCAGGCTCTTTTCCCATTCTTTCCCCGGCCCGACAAAAGGCGTGTGCCCTTCCATGGAGGCGGATATAAATACGCCGACCAATTCCCGATCGGTTTTGTTGAGAGCAGGATTTATGGCGCCAATCAACTCGATTAAATGCGCCCGGGCGCGCTGGTACATTTTATTCATTTCCGCCAGAGCGTATGCGTTATGGTTGGAAAGGGCCCATAATTCAGGAAAAAAGATAGATGTTTCTTTGGTTCCAAGATCGCTCATAATCATATCGATGATTGATACGAATTTTTCCGCCGCAGAAAGGCCAGCGTCTTTCGCGATATCGTCAAAATCATCGATGTAGCCTTGAAGCACAGCATCGACCATTCCATGCAGTAAATCGTCCCGGGTCGGATAATGGTAACTGACATTGCCTCTTGAGAGGGAGCAGCGCGCGGCGACTTTTTGAATGCTGAACTCGCCATACCCATGTTCAATGAAGATTTCGAGCGCGGCTTTTAAGATAATGCTCTTCGTGCTTCGGCCTTTTGCCGATTTGTGACCATCTAATGGCGGCGAGAGATTGAGATCGCGCATTTTGGTTAACCTTATTAAGTCTGCCGAACAGAATGCTCGTTTTCCTTATCTGTTCATAACAGATTTGGCGCGAATGGGGCATGACAACCGGCAACGCCGCTACGCATCGCAAAATAGCAAAACCAATAGGCTGGCGCCATTTCAAGACGGGCTCGAAGGGGCTCGCTTCGGTCCATATCCGCATTGAAATATTGATATTTGACAAATTTAGGCGGAAGCGCCAAATTAGGCGAATACGCCTAAATGGGAATGGGGATTCGCAGCAAATGTCGAAAATAGTGAAGATGCCAACGCATCCTTTGCGACTTGTTCCAGCTTTAATGGCCGCTATGTGTGCGTTGTTGGGGGTGAGTCTGGCGCAATTGCCGGTGGAGCCCGCGCCTAATGTTGAAACCTTGCCGGAAAAATATCCATCGAGTTGGCTGTTTGCGCACGACTTGGCTTTTTATGCGCTCGCTACGGGGCGGGTTTATATTGTCGATCCGACAGCCAAGACAAGCGATGTTCATGGCATGGTCGACGCCGCCGCGTTTGCTTCGTTTTCCTATTCGCAAGACCGCGGCGAATTATATGTTGCGGAGACTTTTTACACACGCGGCATGCGCGGCGACCGTACGGACTTTCTGACCATATACGACATGGCGACTTTGGCCATTGCTGCGCAAGTGGAATTGCCGGGCGCCAAGCGCAGCCTATCGGTTACGCAAAAGGCGGCTTTGCAGGTGACGCGCGATGGCGAATTTCTGTTGATATATAATTTTACCCCGGCCGCCAGCGTTTCCATCTTCGACTTGAACAAACGCAAAGTGGTCAATGACATCCAAATTCCCGGTTGCAGTCTCATCTACCCTCATGGCGATAAAGGTTTTGCATCCTTTTGCGCCGATGGCTCGATGATTGCCTTTGATCTGGATGAAAACGGCAAGCCGCTTAATGAATATCGCACCGTCAAGTTCAACGATATTGATGCCGATCCGCTATTTATGAAGTTCGCGACGGATGATGATGTCGCCTATTTCGTATCCTATAAAGGCTTTGTCCAGCCGGTTCGGTTGGCGGGCGGCGAGCCGGAAGTGCTTGATCGCATGTATCTTGGGGGCGCTGTACGTCAAACCAGTTATGGCGCAGGAGCAAGGCCTGCCGGCTGGCAAGTGATCACCCAGGATCGGTCCGGAAAAATCTATGTTTTGATGCGACCGGATGCCAGGGATGGCGATCACAAATCCGGCGGATCGTATGTTTGGGTTTTTGACCCCAAGAGCGGTCGCGTTATTCGCGAAATTGCATTGACGGGCAACAGCATATCCATTGAGGTCACGGGCGGGCGCAATTCGAAGCTAGTCGCCACGAATGAGGCAATGTTTCTCGACATCTATGATCTGAAAAGCGGCGCGCATGAGCGCATCATTGGCGGCTGGGGTCCTGCAAACCCATTTGCTTTGCATGCGGTGCAATAGTGATTGACCCGCAAATACATATCGCTTTCCGATTGCTGCTTGCCGTCATCATCGGTGCGGCCCTTGTCCACAAGATCGCAGACGTAAAAGAATTTCAGCATACTCTTCGGAGCTATAAAGTGCTGTCGTACATGGTTTCGGCGCCGGCTGCTTATTTAGTCATTCTTGTTGAGGCAGCGATAACGACCGCATTGTTGTTCGGCTTTCGCGGTGCAGGATTTGCGGCGGCATTATTGTTCGCGCTTTACGGTGTCTTGATTGGCGTCAAGCTGGCTCAAGGGCAAATATATATTGATTGCGGGTGCAGCTGGGTCAAAGGCGCGCGGCTGTCGGTGCATTATTGTTACCGCAACGGCGCGCTCGCGGCGCTCAGCCTTTTTCTTATCCTGCCTGTTACTGAGCGGACTATAGGGATCGTTGATTACATCAATATCGGCGGCTTCGCGGCTACCGCCGCCGGCGTTTATTTTCTGCTCGACGCGGTATTACACATGAAAAATCTGGAGTTGGCGCGATGAACGAGATTCTTCTTACATCGCAAATCCTTCTTTGGCTGGGGTTTATCGGCGTAATCGCAGTCATGGCCGCGTTGTTGCGTCAAATAGGTGTTTTGTTTGAGCGGATTGCTCCCGCGGGCGCTTTGTCGATGAATGCGCGGCTGAAGGTTGGCGACACGGCGCCGGAATTTTCTATCGACAGCCTGGCGGGCGGCGCGATTGACATCGGCGCCTCATTCAAGGCCAAGGGAAATACGCTGTTATTCTTTCTGTCTACGGACTGCCCGGTGTGTAAAGAAATACTGCCTTCTTTGCGGTCATTCGAGAGAAGTGAAAAAACGCTTGAACGCGTCATATATGTAGGAAGCGCACAAGAGGCCGGGCATGAAGCCCTGGCGGAGCGGCATAGGTTGCTGAAAGGCGCATATGTTATTTCCGATCGCATCGGCATGGCCTTCGCTGTTTCCAAACTGCCCTATGCAGTGCTTATCAACAAGAACGGAGACATCGCCGCGTTTGGTCTCGTCAATAATCGCGAACATCTCGAAAGCCTGATTGAAGCGGACCATGAAAATGTCGCTTCTCTTCAGGATTATATGAAGCGAACGGCATAAGAGAAAGCTGTACAATGAAGCGTATAGATAAAGCGACTGAGCGCATTGCGCGGATGATGGCGAGAAATACGTCTCGACGCGGAGTATTTGGCATATTTGGCGGTATGTTAGTGGGACAAACAATGTTTCCACTGTTGCCGATCGCACGCGCCGCAAGCGGGGGCGTCGCTGGCGACCAGGGCAACGGTTTTGACGGCGTGGCGGAACAACAAAGCAGTAATCCGCTGGATCCTGGCGACCCCACAAGTTGCGACTATTGGCGCTATTGCGGCATTGACGGGTTTTTGTGCGCGTGCTGCGGCGGCACATCCCATAGCTGTCCTCCGGGCACGCACATGTCGCCGATTACATGGGTCGGCACTTGCCTCAATCCAGGCGACGGCAAACGATACGTCATTTCCTATAATGATTGCTGCGGCACGAATTCCTGTGGGCGCTGTCTTTGTAATCGCAATGAAAGCGACAAACCGATGGTCCGCCCGCAGGCCAATAATGACATAAATTGGTGCCTTGGGTCGGACAGCGTTACCTATAATTGCTCAACGGCGGTCATTATCGCCCATGACGAAGGTTAGTGCGTCATGAATCGCGGGCAACAGTTGTGGGTATTTGGCGTACTGCTTGTCTCCACCTTGAGCGGTTCTGCATTAGCTGATGAAGCAGCCCATCCCGGAAAGGCGATCTATCAACGTTGCGCCGCATGTCATCTACCCGACGGCGCAGGCGTGCCCGGCGCCTTCCCGCCACTGGCGGCCAATGTCACCGCATTCAGCGCTTCAGAACAGGGACGCGACTATCTCACCTATGTCGTTCTAAAGGGTATGTCAGGAGAATTGAGCATCGCCGACCAAACCTATCGTGGAGTGATGCCAGCGATCGGAGCAAGTTTGAATAATGCGCAAATCGCCGACCTGTTAAATTTCGTCCTCGCAAATGCAGCAGCAAAAGTGGTGCGAGGAAGGCCAAATGAAGCCGATACACTGGCTGAGCAACCGGCGCTGTTTACCGAAGAGGAGATCAAAAAACGTCGCGGGACTGTTCAGGCAGGGCATACACAAAAATCGATCATGACATTGCGCGATGAGGCAATTCAAAAAGCACATACGGCGGCAGCAAGCCTGACAAAACCGAATGGGGGCGATTAAAGTATGTGGTCTGCGCGCAACATCGTCGCAATTACAGCCGCTTTTGTAGCGGCCTTCGGCGTATCAGCTAGGGCGTATACAGCGGAATTAAATACAGCCAACCTGGTGAACAATCCGCAAAAGGCGGCGCTCAACTGGATGATGAATTGTCAGGGCTGTCATGGCGTTGACGCGCAAGGCAGCCCTAATGGCGCGCCGCCAATGCCGGGTGTTGTCGGTAAATTTCTGCAGGTTGATGGCGGGCGAGAATATCTTGCGCGTGTGCCCGGCGTTGCGATTTCACCAATTTCGGATGACGAATTGGCGGATTTGTTGAACTGGATGCTGTTGCGGTTTGCGTGTGATGATTTGCCTACAAATTTTAAACCTTACGGCGCCGCTGAAGTTTCGGCCTTGCGCGCTGATGTCTTGATAACGCAAGCGATGAGAGAAAGAGAGAGCTTACTGGCGATATTGAGTACGTCTGACGTTAAGCGCAAAACGTCAGTCAAAAACACTAACGCCAAAGCGCCCTCGCAATATTGTGGGGGCGCACATGGTTCATGAACGCGTGCTGGAAAAAACACAGCCGCTACGTCAAAGAACAACATTGAACGAATGAATACAAAGGGGTTTTGGCGACAGCATAGGGAGCTATGTCGCTTTGACAAAAAATACTGAAACGTGAAAGGAGCAGGGGAAATGCTTGATTTGGATAAAAAGAGAATGAACACAAAGGCAATGCTGGCAGTCGCAGCAGCGCCATGTGCGTTGGCAATCGCTATGCCAACGGCGAACGCGCAGGTCTTTAAAGACGAGATCATCGTCACGGCCACAAAGCGAGAGGAATCAGCACAAGATGTCGGCATCGCCGTGACGGCGTTGAACGGGGAGCAGATAAGGGCGCTTGGTTACACGAATGCGCAACAGGTCACCGCAATGGCGCCGGGCGTCAGCACTATTCAACCGAATGGCGAGTCCAATTACGCGGTGGCCATACGCGGCGCCGCCAATAGTGACTTTACGACCAATGTAGAAAGCCCGGTCGCGTTATATGTTGATGAGGTTTACATTAGCCAGTCGTCCGGCAGCGGCTTTCAGCTATTTGACACCGAACGTGTTGAGGTGTTGCGCGGCCCGCAAGGCACTCTATTCGGCCGGAATGCCACCGGCGGCCTGGTCCACTATATTTCCGTAAAACCGCAAGATGAATTTGGCGGCTACGGATCGGTTTCTTATGGCCGTTTTAATCGTGTTCGCACCCAAGGCGCGCTCAATGTGCCGCTTAATGAAAATCTGGCAGCGCGGGTATCCTTCACGACAAATCAGGGCGACGGCTATGTCACAAACAGAAACCGACCCGACCGTGATCTGAACAACGCAAATGACTTTGCCGGTCGTGTACAGGTTTTATATGAGCCCTCGGATACGTTTGATATCTTGTTTGCTGCGCGATATGGCAAGCAGGATATCCGCACGGGCTTTTTTGAGTATGTCAGCGCCCCGTTGCCTACGGGCGTGCCGCAACCGACATCGCCGAACCCTTCTTTGGGCGGATATGTAGACCTTGATGGCGATGTTTTTGCCGGGTCCTATGATTTTCCGGGACGCAATCTGCTGGAAACCTGGAGCGGCACGATCACCGCCAATTTAGACCTTGGCGGCGCCAAGCTGACGAGCATCACCGACTATCGATCGGTCGAGCGCGACTACATTGAAGAT
This sequence comes from Hyphococcus sp., assembly GCA_021776395.1. Lineage (GTDB taxonomy): Bacteria > Pseudomonadota > Alphaproteobacteria > Caulobacterales > Parvularculaceae > Hyphococcus. The sequence continues at coordinate 7,609 of JAJFFZ010000230.1, forward strand.
TCCGATGCATCGCCAGTCAATTATTTCAACTTTTTCCTAACCACGGATGCCGAGCAGTTTTCGCAAGAGTTTCGCCTGGCAGGAGAAAAAGATAAGCTGAGCTGGCTTGCTGGCATCTATTTTATAGATATCCAGATTGATGACTCTAATGGCGCGATAGCTCAGGGTTTCATTGATGAGTTTCTTGGGCTGGTGGACCCAGCATCGGTCGGCGCCTTTAACGGCGTGGACAATCCATACTCGCAAAGCACAACCAGCTTTTCCGGTTTCGGTCAGCTGGATTATCAGCTCAGTGATAATCTATCGATAACCTTAGGCGGACGATACATCTATGAGAGCAAAGACTTCGTTTATAACAACAATGGCGTCCTGTTTGATGATGCCGCAGTAAGCGGTCTGGACCCGCGCACGCAATTAATTGTGCCTGATCTGGTTCCGGGCGTGCGCGGCGATCAGTCCAACAATATGTGGTCCGCGCGCGCTGTACTTAATTATCATGCGACAGATAATCTATTGATCTACGGCGGATGGAATCGCGGCGTGCGCGGCGGCGGGTTCAATGCGCCGATTTTACCGGGCATTACTGATGTTACATTTTTCAGCTATGCGCCGGAAACGCTCAACTCATATGAGGTCGGCTTCAAGGCGGATTTCGCAGATGGCCGCGCCCGTATCAACGGCTCTGGATATTATTATGACTATAATAATTACCAGGCATTTTCGATTATCGGTCTTGATACTTTCACGCTCAACGCCAATTCAGAAAACTATGGATTTGAACTGGAGTTCCAAGCTTCACCGGTGGATGGCCTCGATAAGTTGTTTGGCGTCGGCTATATTGACGCCAATGTCAGCGGCGTGCCCGGCGTTAATGCTGATGCGTTTGACTCCGCCGGCAATCTAATTATTCCCGCTTTTAGAAGCGGAGATATTCGCCCCGTGCAGACGCCGAAATGGAATCTCAATGGTTTGCTACGCTATGAAATTCCCGTTTCCGCATGGAATGGTAATCTCGCGCTACAGGGCGATTTTCAATACCGCTCGGAGCATTTCTTCAACCTGACGGCGCTTCCCGCTGCAACGGAGAACGGCTATGCGGTGATCAACGGTTCGGTCGCATGGATACCGGAAGACCAGCCCTGGGATCTTCGGTTTGCTGTCAGTAATCTGACGGATGAAGAATATCTCGTGCAGACCTTCGATCTATCTGGGACGCTGGAGCTAGGCGGTTTCTTCGGAATGATTGAACAATATTATGGCCGCCCAAGAATGTGGTCGGTCACGTTGAATGTAGACTTCTAAGGCCCTTCCAAAAGGGCGCCCCCGTTATCGAATGCGTATGACGGGGGCGCCAAACGCATATTTCAGGGGCAGTGGTGGAATGGCCGAAGAAGACGAAAGCCGTTTAAGTTACGTGTCCGGCGCGTCAACCGCGCCTTCGTTCTATAAAATATGGTGAGATTTTGCCATGGGCAGATCGCCCATTATAAAATCCCTGCTATAGTAAAATATGTGGATGAATTTCCCATGACCGTCACTGGAAAAATACAAAAATACCTGATGCGTGAGCGAATGGTGGGTTATAATCTGGCTTCACGCAAAACCGCATAGCGCATGCCACGCAAGGAGATCTGAGATGGTGGATTATAAATTATTGATTGATGGCGAATTCGTAGAAGGCTCTGGCGTCATTGAGGTCATTAACCCGGCGACGGAAAAACCTTTTGCCACGGTTGCCAAAGCCACCGAGAAAGAAGCCGCCGCCGCAATTGCCGCCGCAAAAAAAGCGTTTCCGGCTTGGTCCGTGACGCCGATCACTGAGCGTCAGGCTTTGCTTTCAAAACTTGCGGATGCGGTTGCTGAGAACGCTGACAAGCTGGCGCGCCTTTTAACACGGGAGCAAGGAAAACCTTTGGCCGAGGCCATGGGCGAGATGGCCTGGACGGAAGGGTATTTGCGCCATTTCGCTACGCTGGCGCCGCAAAATCGCATTATTCAGGATGATGACGATTTTTTTATTGAAGTGCGGCGCAAACCCCTTGGCGTCGTTGCGGGAATTTTGCCGTGGAATTTCCCCATCCTGGTGGCGTGCTGGAAAATTGCACCGGCGCTGATCGCTGGGAATACACTGGTGTTAAAACCGGCGCCGACAACGCCGGTAACGACACTGGCGTTTGGCGAATTTTGTAGGGATATTTTTCCCGCTGGCGTTGTGAATATTCTCGCCGATGAAAATGAGCTTGGACCGTTTCTGACCAGCCATCGCGATGTAGCAAAGGTTGGCTTCACCGGCTCAACGGCAACCGGCAGGCGCATTATGGAAAGCGCGGCCAATACGCTAAAACGTCTGACCCTGGAGCTTGGGGGTAACGACGCAAGCATCATCATGGATGATGTCGATGTGCCGGACACGGCGAAGAAAATATTTGACGCAGCGTTCTTGAATTGCGGCCAGGTCTGCCTCGCGGTCAAGCGCGCTTATGTGCATGAGGAGATCTATGATGAGATGTGCGCAGAATTGAGCAAGCTTGCCGACGCGGCCGTCGTTGACGATGGGCTGCAACAAGGCGTGCAGATCGGGCCGATCCAGAATGCGGCGCAATATGCGAAAATTCAAAAATTTCTTGATGGCGCCCGCAGCGCCGGCACGATTGCGGCGGGCGGAATTGTCGAAGATCGAGACGGGTTTTTCGTACGCCCGACGATTGTACGCGACGTAAAAGATGGCGATGACATCGTCGATCAGGAACAATTTGGCCCGATATTGCCGCTTATAAAATTTTCAGACGTTGATGATGTTATTGCGCGCGCCAATAACTCAGAATACGGTCTTGGCGCCTCGGTGTTCTCGCGCGATGTGGAAAAAGCGACGCAAATTGCAGACCGCATCGAGAGCGGAACGGTATGGGTGAACCAGCACGTCAATATCGGGCCGCATCTGCCAATGGCCGGGTTCAAGCAGTCCGGTATCGGCGTTGAGCAGTCCATCGAAGGGCTAGAAGAATACACGCAAGTTCAGCTCATCAATGTCGCTAAGTCTTAAAATCACTACAAGGATGAAAATCTTAGGGAAAAGATTGGGATGATTAAGATTATTTCTATCGCGAGCTTTGTCGGGACCACACTTATGGGGGCGGCTTTCGCAGAGTCGTTTGAGGATATGTGCGTGCGCGTATCTGGCGAATGGGGTACTGGCGGCGATGTCGCTGGGCAATGCTCATGTCTTGCAGAACAGGCTGCGGGTAATTCACAGCTGGAAGCTGAAATCAGGGCTCTGGGGGAAGCGCACTCAAGTGATGCGGAAGCCTATGATGCTGGCGGCGATGATGTAAAAGCGGCGTTTGATCATTGTTCAGTGGATGCTTGAACGCCTTGTAGATAATCCGAGGCGGCGATGACGGAATGTGACTATCTGAAAAAGCGCGCGCAATTCTCCTGGGATCGCCCGCAAAAGTATAATTTCGTCCGCGATTGCATGGCGCAATGGGTGGTGTCGCAGCCTGATGCGACTGCGCTCTACTGGACAAATCCCGAAGGCGCACAATATCGCCGCAGCTTTGCACAATTGCACGAGGATGCGGCGCGCGCCGCCGCCGTTCTTACCGAGCTTGGCGTTAAGCGAGGCGAAACAGTGCTGATCATTTTGTCGCGCGAGCAATTCTGGTGGGAGCTTGTTCTCGGCTGCATCCAGATCGGCGCGATGCTTTCTCCTGGTACAATCCAGTTAACGCCGAAAGATATCGCCTATCGCATGGGCGCGGCAAAGGCGAGTGCGATTATCACTAATGCTGAGCTGTCCTCCAGGGTAGATGAGGCTGCCGAACAGTGTGGCTGGACTGGTGTTAAACTTTGCATTGATGATGTTGATACTGATGGCTGGAATAGTTATCCGCAACTGCGCGCCGAACAGACGCCGCTGCTCGAATATGCCGATACGGGCTGCGATGAGCCTTCGCTTTGTTATTTTACTTCCGGCACTACAGGCAACCCAAAGCTGACAATCCACGGACAGGACTATCCCTTAGGGCATAAAGCAACGGGCGGTTTCTGGCTGGACGCAAAACCGGGCGCGCTGATCTGGAATCTTTCCGACACCGGTTGGGCGAAGGCGGCGTGGAGCAGTCTTTTCGCGCCTTGGCTTTGCGGCGCGGGCGTCTTCGCATTTCATGGCGGCGCCTTTAACGCTGACGACACGCTCGCTACGTTGGAAAACTATCCGATCACCGCATTGTGTGCGCCGCCGACAGTATATCGCATCCTTGTACAGCAACAGTTGGCGGATAAAAAATTTCATTCTTTACGACGCTGCGTCAGTGCGGGCGAGCCCCTCACCCCTGAAGTCATCAAAATTTGGCGAGACCAAGCCGGCATGCAAATTTACGAAGGATACGGGCAAACAGAAACAGTTTTATTATGCGGCAATTTTGACGGTATGGACGTTAAATCCGGCTCCATGGGATTGCCGGCGCCTGGCATAGATTTACAAGTGATCGATGACAATGGCGCCATTCTCGCTGCCAATGTTGAGGGCGATATTGCTGTGAACATTGCGCCGGCGAACAAACCTGCGGGGATGTTTCTGGGCTACAAAGATGATCACCAACGTACAAAAAGCGTCTATCGCGGTAACTGGTATTTAACCGGTGATCGCGCTTACCGTGATGAAGAAGGGTATTTCTGGTTTGTTGGCCGTTCGGATGATGTGATTTTATCGTCAGGCTACCGAATTGGCCCGTTTGAAGTGGAAAGCGTACTCTTTGAACACCCTGACGTTGTCGAATCTGCCGTGGTGGCAAGCCCGGATGAGACGCGCGGTGAGGTTGTTAAAGCCTTTGTGGTGCTGGCGGCGGGGCGTCAACCGTCTGAGACGCTGGCGAAGGAATTGCAAGATTTCGTAAAAGCGAATACCGCGCCATATAAATATCCGCGTAAGGTAGAATTTGTCAGTGAACTACCCAAAACTATCAGCGGAAAAATTCGTCGTAAGGAATTGAAAGAACGCGAATGGCGCGATGCGGATGAGAAAATCTAGTGACGATATATACACCCTGCTTACAACGAAAATTCATTTGGTAGAGGGTTGATATGCAAGACAGGAATTATGCGCCGCTTTTAGATGAGGGCGAAAAACTCTCCAGAGACGCGCTGGCGGCATTGCAACTTCGTAGATTGCAGTGGTCTTTGCGCCATGCGTTTGAAAATTCGGCGCATTATAGAGATGCGTTTAAAGCAGCCGGCGTTCACCCGGATGATTTAACATCGCTAAGTGATTTGGCGAACTTTCCGTTCACAGCGAAAGATGATTTGCGCCAAGCCTATCCGTTTGATTTCTTTTGTGTGCCGATGGATCGGGTGCAGCGTATTCATGCCTCATCAGGCACAACAGGAAAGCCAACCGTAGTCGGTTATACAAAAAAAGATATTGAGACATGGGCGTCAGTAGTTGCGCGCTCGATCCGCGCTGCTGGCGGCAGGCCCGGCATGAAAGTGCATATCGCTTACGGCTATGGATTATTTACCGGCGGTCTCGGCGCACATTACGGGGCTGAACAGCTTGGCTGCACCGTCATCCCCATGTCTGGCGGCCAAACCGAAAAGCAGGTCCAGCTTATTGAAGATTTTAAGCCGGACATCATTATGGTGACGCCAAGCTATATGCTCGCGATCCTGGATGAATTTACACGCCAGGGGCTAGACCCGCGTGCGTCATCGTTAAAAATCGGCATATTCGGCGCCGAGCCATGGACCGAGGCGATGCGCAAGGAAATTGAAGACGCGTTTGCGATTGACGCTGTGGATATATACGGGCTTTCAGAGGTGATGGGGCCGGGCGTCGCCAATGAGTGTGTGGAAACCAAAGACGGGATTACGATTTGGGAGGACCATTTTTATCCGGAGATTATTGATCCGGCAACGGGAATGGTATTGCCTGAAGGTGAGTTAGGCGAATTGGTGTTTACGTCGCTGACCAAAGAGGCGATGCCAATCATTCGCTATCGCACACGCGATCTGACGCGACTGCTCCCCGGCACAGCCAGAACCATGCGGCGTATGGAAAAAATTTCCGCCCGTAGCGATGACATGCTGATCATTCGCGGCGTCAATGTATTTCCTACGCAGTTTGAAGAGCAGATATTGAAAATAGATGCGCTATCGCCGCATTACATTCTTGAGGTGACCCGCCCGGACCGAATGGACCTGGTCAAGGTTATTGTTGAACATCGCGACGGCGTAAACAGTGACGCATTGAAAGAGGCGCAACAAAGCTTGCAGCACCACATCAAGACAATGATTGGCATTTCGACAGCGATTGACATCGTCGCGCCCGGCGACGTTGACCGGTCAACCGGCAAAGCGCAGCGCATAAAGGATTTGCGCTAACCGCCTTGTGAAGAAAAACCCTGCCCGCCCAAGCCACACAGATACGAATCCGGCGATCCTAATCTGGTGGCCTTTGGCTGGCGTTCAGACAACGTCCAGGCCCGAAACACACCCCGGGCGCAGCGCAACAAGATACCGTAAATCTTTGAAATTATTGCCTTTATATGGTGCCCAGGGGCGGATTTGAACCACCGACACGCGGATTTTCAGTCCGCTGCTCTACCAACTGAGCTACCTGGGCGCACGCCTGAATCTCGGGGTTCCCCGACGGGCGGAGCGCGGCTTATAAGCCATGATCTGTCGCCTTGTCCATGGGGCGGTTATGGGATTTTAGGGTCCCGTGGGGAGCGGTTTTGAGAGTTTTTTGCGCCCTCGGCTTAGCTCTAGTAGAACAGGTTGAGCCAACGGATTCATGTTTCAGGAAAGACTATGGCGAAAGCACCAAGAACGCCCGCAAAGCCCACGGGTAAATTATCGTTAAAGCAAAAACCGGCGGCGCTGACCCAGCTTGGACGGCGAACCGAAATACCGGCCTCGCCTGAAAAGGCGCGCCTTGAAACCGTGCCGAACCCGCAGACCGATGTGCTTTATGTCGCCCGGTTTACCGCGCCGGAATTTACCACGCTGTGCCCGGTTACCGGCCAGCCGGATTTTGCTCACCTCGTCATCGACTATGCGCCCAACAAGCTGCTGGTTGAATCAAAATCATTCAAGCTGTTTTTAACCTCGTTTCGAAATCACGGCGCCTATCATGAGGACTGCACGGTGATGATCGCCAAACGCTTCATTGATGCGGTCGATCCGCGATGGTTGCGCATCGCCGGCTATTGGTATCCGCGCGGCGGCATTCCGATTGACGTGTTCTATCAAACCGGCGCGCCGCCAGAGGGCCTGTGGCTGCCAGAACCGGGCGTTGCGCCTTATCGCGGTAGAGGGTGAAACCATGAACAAGTTTGTGATGAGCCGGCCTCTTGGCGCCATGGCGTTACTGCTCGCTGCGCAAGGCCCCGCTTTTGCCGACGCGCTTGAGGGCGAGGCTTCGTCGGCAGATATTCTGGCGGCGTCTGATGCGTCCGACTGGCTCCAGCTCGATCAGGATAATCTGCTTTATATAGAACTCGAACGCGGGCGCGTGGTCGTTGCTTTGTCGACGTCGCTGGCGCCGCACCATGTTGCGCAAATCAAGGCGCTGGCGCGCGAGCACTTCTATGACGGGCTTTCGTTTTACAGGGTGATAGACGGCTTCGTGGCGCAGGGCGGCGATGTGTTGGAGAGCCGCGAGATTAAGACCGCGAAGAAAACCATGATGGCGGAATATGACGAGCCGGCGCCAGACTGGCCGAACTTTAAGCCGCTTGCCGACAAGGACGGGTATGCGGCGACAACCGGGTTTGTGAACGGATTGCCGGTTGGTCTGGATGAGAACTCTGCCCGCGCCTGGCATCTCCACTGCGCCGGCGCTTTTGCCTTCGGCCGCAATAACGAACGCGATTCCGCCAGCACGGAATTTTACATAACCCTGCAACCACAACGCTACCTCGACCGCAACCTGACGGTGTTCGGGCGCGTGGTAGACGGCATGGAACACCTCCAGGCGCTGCGCCGCGTCCAGCCTGCGCAAACGATTGAGGATGATATGGGCGAGACGATTTTATCGATGCAGATTGGCGCCGATATGCCGGAGGGCGACCGCGCCGCGCTGGAAATCCTTCGTTCCGATACGCCAACCTTTCAACGATACGTCGCCTCGCGGCGCAACCGCCCGGAAGAGTTTTTCTATTTCCGCCCGGACTATATCAATGTTTGCGACCTGCCCTACCCTGTACGGGAGATATCGGACACGGGCCCGTGAGCCAGCGGCGCATTGGTCCGTGGACTGTCCAATCGGACAAGACTGCGTTTGAGAACCCATGGATTCGGATTGTTGACCATAAGGTCACCCACCCTGACGGCTCGGACGGCGAATATGGCGTTGTGCAGTTTAAGAACCTGGCTATCGGCATACTGGCTTTTGACGAGGACGGCAGGGTCCCGCTGATCGGCCAGCACCGGTTTCCATTGGACCGCTATAGTTGGGAGCTACCCGAAGGCGGCGGGCCGCTCGATATCGCGCCGCTCCAATCAGCAAAACGCGAACTTGCCGAAGAAACCGGATTTCGCGCGCAATCCTGGGCGCCGCTTTGCGCCTTCGATGTTTCAAACTCGGTGACCGACGAGCGCGCGCAATGTTTTTTCGCCTGGGATCTGGAAGCGGGTGATACGGCGCCGGAAAGCTCAGAAGCGTTAACCATGAAGACAGTTTCATTTAAGGCGTTGTTAGATTTGGTGATGACCGGCGAGATTACTGACGCTCTGACCGTCACGATGACGCTCACTGCTTACGTCAAAGCCTTGCGCGGCGCGGCGCCACCCCCTATTTGCGAGCATATCCTTGCAGCATAGCTCGGAAAATAGGACTATCAGGCCATGAGCAACCCTTCAGCGGACCCATCCAACGTCATTGAGCTTTCCGGCGATCAGACCTGGTCGCGGATGCGCGTTGAAGCGGCGAGCGTTGCCGCCCATGAGCCCAGCCTTGCCAGTTTTCTCCATGCAACGATTTTGAACCATGAGAGTTATGAGGCGGCGTTGTCTTATCGCCTTGCGCAAAAATTTTCCGACGCCGAGATGAGCGCGATGTTGTGGCGCGAAGTGTGCGCGCAAGCCTACAAGAGTGAGCCGCATATCGTTGAGGCGGCGCTCCAGGATTTACGCGCGGTCTTTAAACGCGATCCGGCGTGCCATGAATTCATGCAACCGTTTTTATATTTCAAAGGCTATCTCGCGCTACAGGCGCACCGCGTCGCCAACTGGCTTTGGCGCCATGACCGCCAGGCGCTGGCGCTATATCTGCAAAGCCGGATGTCGGAATTGTTTGCGGTTGATATTCACCCGGCGGTGAAAATCGGCAAAGGCGTTTTCATGGATCACGCCACCGGCATTGTCATCGGCGAGACTGCGCTGGTGGAAGACGACGTCTCCATCCTCCAGAACGTCACCCTTGGCGGCACCGGGAAAACCGAAGGCGACCGTCATCCGAAAATCCGTCGCGGCGCGCTGGTCAGCGTTGGCGCGAAAGTGCTCGGCAATATTGAGATCGGCGAACACGCCAAAATCGCCGCCGGCAGCGTCGTTCTGAAAGATGTTCCGCCCCATTGCACTGTCGCTGGCGTGCCGGCAAAGCCGGTCGGCGCCTGCGCCGGCAAGCCCGCCGAAACGATGGACCAAAGTTTCAACTACGATATTTATTCAATTTAGCCGCGAGACCGCAGGCGAGGAACGGGATGCGGCATGCGCGTTGATATTTTTGACTTTGATTTGCCGCGTGAGTTAATCGCGCTGGAGCCGGTGGTCCCCCGCGATGCCTCGCGGCTGCTGCATGTAACCGTCAATGGCTTGCGCGATCGCAACATCGCGGATTTGCCGGACTTGATCCGGCCGGGCGATCTGCTGGTCACCAACGACACAAAAGTCATTCCCGCACAACTTTTTGGTTCACGCGCCGCGCGCGATGATGCCGGCGCGCCCGCCTCGATTGAAGCGACGCTGCACAAGGACCTTGGCGACAATCGGTGGCGCGCCTTTGTGCGACCGGCCAAGCGGTTGCGTGCGGGCGATACGGTTCGGTTTGGCGAGCGCCTCAGCGCAACGGTGATAACGCGCAACGGCGCAGAGGTTGAGTTTCAGTTTCACGCCGGCGCGCAGAGTTTTAGCGAAGCGCTGGCGCAGGTCGGCGTCACGCCGTTGCCGCCCTATATTGCGCGGCGCCGGGTGGCGGACAAAACCGACATCGCAAATTACCAGACCATCTTCGCCGCTGACGAGGGCTCGGTTGCGGCGCCGACGGCGGGCTTGCATTTTACCGGTGAGCTTCTTGACCGCATCAAAGCCGCCGGCGCGGGGCATCTGTCTATAACGCTGCATGTGGGCGCCGGGACGTTTCTGCCGGTGTCGGTGGATGATACAGACAGCCATATCATGCATAGCGAATGGGGCGAGATTACTCAAAGCCAGGCCAGCGCGATCAATGCCGCCCGCGCCGCCGGTGGGCGCGTCATCGCGGTTGGCACAACGGCATTGCGGTTGTTGGAATCAGCCGCCGATAATGAGGGTCTTATACAGGCGTTTCGCGGAGAGACCGCCATATTCATTACCCCCGGCTATCGCTTTCGCGCCGTCGATGTTCTCCTCACCAATTTTCACCTGCCGCGTTCAACTTTGTTTATGCTGGTCTGCGCCTTTAGTGGAACAGACCGGATGCAAGCGGCCTACG
>JAJFFZ010000024.1 GCA_021776395.1 Hyphococcus sp.
ATTGATTTTGAGCGGATACAGGCGCGCAGGTCAACCGGCAAGCCCCAGGCTTTTTGCAACGCATCAAGATTTGCGCATGGATGTTACAAATGACGCAAATAGCCAGTTTGCGCCGATGTGCCACGCTTGCGATCGCATCATAAGGGGCATAATTTCGCAACTCTCAATTTCTGGCGCATACAGGCGCGCCGGCGGATTTCAGTCAAGGACGCAAATAAATGCAGGTTTTTGTTGGCTATAAAGCTTGGAAAGAAAAGGAATACCTCCTTAATCGCATGAATTTTAACGATCTCGTGCGGGCTTATGCGAGCTATCCGGCTATTCAGGTCTATGCTGTGGTCCTTGTGGCGGGCCTGGCGGTCGGGCTTGCGACCATGGGCTCGTTTATCGCTTTTGCTGCGTCTTTTGTGGTTGGCGCGCTGCTTTTCCAGATCGCCTGGTATGTCGTTCACCGTTGGGTTCTGCATGGCAGCTGGATGTATAAAACGCCCCATCTCGCCAAATTATGGAAGCGCGTGCATTACGACCATCATCGTTTTCCCAATGATCTGTCGGTGCTTTTCGGCGGGCTGCATACAACTTTGCCGACGATATTACTCGTTGCGGGACCGATAGGGTACTTAATACACGGGGTCTCCGGGGCCGCTGGTGCGATCTCAGGCACAGTGCTGATGACTTGCATCACCGAATTCCTTCATGCGGGCGAGCATCTCGCCTTCGCGCCGAAGTCGAAGTTTTGGAAGGATCTTAAAAAGCGCCATCTGGCCCATCATTTTCATAATGAGGATGGTAATTACGGGATTTCTGAATTTTTCTGGGACCGGGTTTTTGGCACTTTTTACGCCGAAACCGAAGACCGCCCACGCAGCCCAACCGCCCGTAATCTTGGTTACACAAACGAAATGGCCGAGATATACCCTTGGGTTAAAGAGGCGACGGAGGCGGAACCGGAAGATAAAAGGGCAATGCGGTCGCGCGCGGCTTAACCTGACAATAAATTCACCTTCTTTTCGGTCTTTTTCGCATTGCTGCGACAACCGGCCAAGTTTGGGTTGATTTTAACCGGCGGCTTTGCCAGTTTCCGCGCGGACATTCATCGGGGCCTGGTTGAAGCGCGCGCGTGCAAACACGTCGCTGCGGCCATATCAGCAATCACCCCACGATTACTGAACCTACCTCCCAGGAGAGAAATAACATGAGCATGTCGCTTTGGTTGGTCATTTTGGCCGGCTTGGCCGCCATTGGATACGGCGCCATTACCATCAATTCCGTTCTGTCGATGCCCGCGGGCAACGACCGGATGAAAGAAATCGCCGCCGCCATTCAAGAAGGCGCAACGGCGTATCTTAATCGTCAGTATACAACCATCGCCATTGTTGGCGGCGTTGTCTTTCTGGTCTTGCTTGTCGCCTTCGGCCTCGACTGGATCCCCGCCATTGGCTTCGCCATCGGCGCCGTCCTTTCTGGTGCGGCGGGCTTTATCGGTATGCAGGTGTCGGTGCGCGCTAATGTTCGCACCGCGCAAGCGGCAAGCGAAAGTCTTGGCAAAGGCCTTTCGGTGGCTTTCCGCTCCGGCGCTGTCACCGGCATGCTGGTTGCCGGTTTCGCATTGATCGGCATTGCCGGTTACTATGGGCTGTTAACGGCAGGCCTTGGCCATGCGCCGGAAAGTCGCGACGTTGTCACCGGCCTCATAGCCCTGTCGCTCGGCGCTTCTTTAATTTCCGTGTTCGCCCGCCTTGGCGGCGGCATTTTCACCAAAGGCGCTGACGTTGGCGGCGACCTTGTCGGTAAAGTTGAAGCCGGCATCCCGGAAGATGATCCGCGCAACCCAGCGACTATTGCCGATAATGTCGGCGACAATGTTGGCGACTGCGCTGGCATGGCGGCGGACCTGTTCGAAACCTATGTCGTCACGCTGGCGGCGACCATGGTGCTCGGCTCCATCCTGTTCACCGCGAACGCCGCCAACTTCATGTTCTATCCGCTGGCTATCGGCGGTGTGTGCATTATCACCTCGATTATTGGCACTTATGCGGTCAGCCTCGGTAAAGGCTCAACCAATATTATGGGCGCGCTTTATAAAGGCCTGGTGGTCACCGGCGTCTTGTCGCTGGTTGCAATCGCGATCGTCACCTATCAGATCTTCGGCTTCGGCGAGACCATTGGTGAAACTGCCGCCGGCGCATCGTTTACAGGCCTCAGCCTGTTTATCTGCGGCGCGCTCGGCCTGGTCATCACCGGGCTGATCGTCTGGATTACAGAATATTACACCGGCACGAATTTCCGTCCGGTGCAATCGGTGGCGAAAGCTTCTGAGTCGGGCCACGGCACCAATGTTATCCAGGGCTTGGCCGTTTCCATGGAATCGACCGCTTTGCCGGCTTTGGTTATCGTTGTCGGCATCGTCATTACCTCAAACCTTGCCGGGCTATACGGGATTGCAACGGCGGTGACGACCATGCTGGCGCTTGCGGGCATGATTGTTGCGCTCGACGCATTTGGCCCGGTCACCGACAATGCCGGCGGCATTGCGGAAATGGCGAAACTAGACGAATCGGTTCGCAAAACCACCGATGCGCTCGATGCGGTGGGCAACACCACGAAAGCCGTCACTAAAGGCTATGCCATCGGCTCGGCCGGTCTTGGCGCTCTGGTGTTATTTGCTGCGTATACAGAAGATATCAAACATTTCTCGGAGCGGCCGGACGAATTTCCGTTCTTTTCTGATGTGGCGGTCGATTTCTCACTGTCCAATCCTTACGTGGTTGTCGGCCTGTTCATTGGCGGGCTTTTGCCATACCTGTTCGGTTCGATGGCGATGCAGGCGGTGGGGCGTGCGGCGGGCGCTGTGGTTGAAGAGGTGCGCAAGCAATTCCGCGAGGACCCAGGCATCATGGCCGGCACGTCCAAGCCAAATTACGGCCGCACAGTCGATATGCTGACACGCGCTGCGATCAAGGAAATGGTGGCGCCATCAATGCTGCCGATCCTGTCGCCGCTGGTGTTGTATTTTGTCATCAATATGGTTGCTGATAAATCTGCCGCGCTTTCAGCGGTCGGTGCGATGTTGATGGGCGTGATTGTCACCGGTCTGTTCCTGGCGCTTTCCATGACCGCCGGCGGCGGCGCATGGGACAACGCCAAGAAATATATTGAGGACGGTAATTTTGGAGGCAAGGGCTCTGAGGCCCATAAAGCCGCGATTACCGGTGACACGGTTGGCGATCCCTACAAGGATACCGCCGGTCCCGCCGTCAACCCGATGATCAAGATCACCAATATCGTGGCCTTGCTGTTGCTGGCGTTTCTTGCCGGGTAGCATTGCTGCGCTTATCAAAAAATAAAAAGGGCCGCGCGATTTGCGGCCCTTTTTTATTGGCCGCGCGCCAGCTAAACAATCGCTACGCCCCGCATGGTGATCGGGCGTCGGCGCCAACCAAGGACGGCCAATGACGGCGAGCGACTTTGCGGCAATAATCTTCGACTGCGACGGGGTGCTGGTCGATAGTGAAGCCTTGGGCCTTGATCAGTCTGCGGCGTATCTGTGCGAGCATGGGTTTGACTGGTCGCCAGCGGACCTTGTGCGGCTGTTTACCGGGCTGCGTGACGACGTGTTCTTTGACCGTCTGGGGGAAGAGTATTTTGCCATCAATGGGCGTGCGCCTGAAGCTACCTTCTTTGACGGGTTGTTGGAGGTGCGACGCTCGCGCCGCGATGAGTTGCTGCCGGTTCCGGGCGCGCAAGCCGCGCTCGCCGCGATGACCCTGCCGATGGCGGTTGCATCCTCCTCGCGCACGCAATTTCTGGTCAGCAAATTAAAACGCACCGGCCTTTACCGGTTTTTCGACCCCCACATCTATTCCGCCGACCGCGTCGCCGACGGCAAACCGGCGCCGGATATTTTCCTCTATACGGCGGAGAAAATCGCCGCTGACCCGGCCCGTTGTCTGGTCATTGAGGACAGCGAAAACGGTGTTTTGGCGGGCTGCGCCGCCGGCATGACGGTGTGGGGTTTTGTCGGCGGCGGTCATTGCTTCGACGGCCATGGCGAGGTGCTGGCGCGTGCCGGCGCCGTGCGCATCGTCGATAATTTCGCCGACCTTGCCTCATTGCTTGACGCATAGGCTGAGGAGGGCGAGGCTGGCTGCATGAATTTTGGTTCCGACAATTGGGCGGGCGCCGCGCCAGAAATTATCGATGCTATCGTGCGCGCCAATGATGGCCCGGCGCCAGCCTATGGCGGCGATGATTTGACCGCGCGGGTTGAAGCGCGGTTTTCTAATCTCTTCGAGACCGATTGCGTGGTTTATTTTGTCGCCACTGGCGGCGCTGCAAACGGTCTGGCGTTGTCAGTAATGACGCCGCCTTACGGTATGATTTTATGCCATGAGCAAAGCCATGTGCAGATGGATGAATGCGCCGGCCCGGAATTTTTCACCGGCGGCGCGAAACTTCTGCCGATTGCCGGCGCGGCCGGAAAGCTAACCGCGCATGGCGTCGCTAAAACGCTTGCCGGCTTTCCCTATCGCCCGCCCCATGGCGCACCCGAGCGCGCCCTGTCGCTGACCCAAGCCACCGAATGCGGCACGATTTATTCCGCTGACGAACTAAAGGCGCTGTGCGATTTCGCTCATGCAGCTGATTTGAAAGTACATATGGACGGCGCCCGGTTTGCCAATGCGGTGGCGTCAACTGGCGCCTCCCCGGCTGAGTTGAGCTGGCGGGCGGGCGTTGATGTCTTATGTTTTGGCGGTACAAAAAATGGCTGCCTAGCCGCTGAGGCGGTGATTTTCTTCGACAAGGAAGCGGCCAAAGATTTCGAATTCCGTCGCAAGCGCGCCGGGCATCTATGGTCAAAAATGCGCTTTATCGCCGCCCAGTTCGACGCTTATCTCGACGATGATTTATGGCTGAAGCTGGCGGGCTGCGCGAACGCTATGGCGAGCCGGTTATCGAGCGGACTGGCGGCGGTGAGCGGCGTTGAGGTTTCCTATCCGAGCGAAATCAACCAGGTTTTTACATGCTTTCCAGATGGCGTCGCCGATAAATTAAAGCAGCAGGGCGCGGCGTTCTTCCCATGGGTGACGCCCGGCGATCCGGCAAATGGCGCCATGCACCGGATGGTGACGTCGTTTAAAACTACGCCGCAGGAAGTTGATGCTTTTGTAAAAGCGGTTGCCGACGCAGCGCCCTCTTAGCCGCGCTGCATGCTTAGCGCGACGGGTCTTCGCGCCACCATGGCCGCGTGTAATAGGCAAACAGCGCGAAAAATCCGAACACGGCGACAAGCGTGATCCAGCCGATCCAGGCCTGCTCCATCATCAAGGCGCCAACGCTGACAAAGGCGAAAATCGGCGGCGCCATGCCGACCGCCGAAGTCCAAAGATAGGTGCGAAACCTCACCGGGCTGAGCCCGGAGCCATAATTTACCACCGTATAGGGAACAAGCGGGATCATCCGCACGAGCAGAAGGAAAATGGCGCCGCGCTGGTTCACCTGTTTTTCAAACCGCGCCAACGTCTTTTTCGGCAACAGACGATTGACGATTGGCCGGCCGAGCAATCTTGCCAGGCAAAACGCCAGCGCGGCGGCTATCATCGCGCCAACCCACGTCAACACAAAACCTTCCAGCCGGCCAAAAGCGGCTCCATTAGCAACCGCGATAGTCTCAGCCGGCAGCGGCAAAAAAGACACCACCACCATCGCGCCGATAGCCGCCAGCGGCGCCCAAGGCCCCATTTGGTCGATCATCGCCCGGTATTTTTCCGGGTCCATGAAGATAGACCAGAATTCAGCGTCGAATATTTCCATGATGGTGCGAATCTATTCCATGAACGGGGCGGTGATTTTAACGCTCGATAGGATTGCGGCAAGATGTCAAGCGGCGAGAGGTTCTGATGGCGTGACGGGGTGAGGCCGTGATGCGCGCGATTAAATCCAACCATCCGCCTCGCGCCGGATGATGATTTCGAGCAGGCCAGCCATCTCCGGCGTATCATTGAGACAGGCAATGGTTTTGAACTGCGCGCCGCCCGCCGCCAGAAACGTCTTGCGCAAGGCGATATCGATTTCCGAAAGCGTTTCGATGCAATCAGCGACAAAGCCAGGCGTGATGACGGCGATGTTTTTAACGCCCTCGCCCGCAAGTTTTATCACCGTTTCCTCTGTCGCCGGCGCCAGCCATCGGCCGCGCCCGAATTTCGACTGGAACGTCATCGGCGCATAATCTTCCGCCCACCCCATTTCTATACGCAAATGACGCGCCGTCTCGCTGCAATGAGCGTAATAGGGATCGCCAGCATCGACATAACGCTGCGGCAGGCTATGAAAGGAAATAATCACCCGCTCCGGCGCGGCCCCGCCAAGCTCTGCGCGCGCAATGCTGGCAAGCGCTTTGATGTAATCAGGCTCGCCTGGAAACGCCGCCGCGGTTCTGATTTCAGGCTGCCACGCCATGTCTTTGAGCGCACTCATAACCGCATCGTCGACACTTGCCGTCGTGGTGGCGGAATATTGCGGATAAAGCGGGACAATTAAAAGCCGGGCGCAACCTTGGTCGCGCAAGGCGCCGATGCGACTGGCGACAGACGGCTGGCCATAGCGCATCGCCCAGTCGATGGCCGGGCCATCCCCGAAGATATTGGCGACAGCTTGCGCTTGGGCGCGGGTATAATAGCGCAACGGGCTTTCATTGCTCTCTATACGCCATATTTTACTATATTCCTTCGCCGTCGCCTTGGGGCGGATGTTGAGAATAAGCCCATGAAGGAGAGGCAGCCATAAAATGCGCGGCATATCGACAATGCGCGGATCGCTCAGAAACTCACTGAGATAGCGCCGCACCGCCTCGGGCGTTGGCGCGTCCGGCGTGCCGAGATTGACGAGCAAGACGCCGAGCCGGCCTGGCTGCGAGATGGGCGGCGTATATGTGTCCTGCTGAGTGATGTCGGGCCCCTGTTCGCACAGTATCTGTCGTAGCGTCTTGTTGAACGCAGCGGCAGTGCTTTTGCGCTGATGCGCGGAAAAAATGAAGAGCTAAATGGAGACGCTTATGAGGCGGTGGGGCCATTGCGCGGGGTATAACGCGCCGCTTTGTCTTTGGCGCGGTAGCGGGCCTCGTCCTGGAGGCGGAATTTGCGGCGCATGCGGCGGCCCTCGCCAAGGGCGCGAAATGCCGGCGCCAGCTCTGGCGGCGCTGCTCCCTCTTGCGCCTCGCGGCGGTCATGGGCGCGCATCGCCAGGCGGGGCTTGAGACGATAGGACGTGCGCGTGGTGTCCGGGCTGGCGGTTTCGGGGTCTGGCGAGAGCGCCAGAAACCCACGCGCGCCATCGGCGCCGGCGGCGGCGTTTTTGAGATACCAGGCGAGGACCACCGCGAAGGTCGCCAAAATCGCGATGAATACAAGCGCTTCCAATGTTAACGTCCTCGCATGCGGGCGGTTGCTCCGGCTTGGCTGTTAACGCTGCAATTGCCGTGCAACTTGGCTTCGTTTCAGAAGATTAACCTGCTCCCCCGCCGGCAATCAATCGTCGGGCGCCGCCATGGAGGGATCGCCGTGACGGCGGTTGAGAACAGATAATAATACGAACACGGTACATTCTTGAAGGTATGTCTTAACGACCAAAGTCAGCTACTGCTGCATAAACTTGACGGCCACCGCCAAAAAATGCTCGATGCCGGCTATGACCTATAGAGAAAAATGGGCGCTGATTACCGGCGCATCGGCGGGGATCGGCGCGGTCTTTGCGAAGGCTTTGGCGGCGCGCGGCGCCAATCTGGTTCTTGTCGCCCGGCGTGAAGACCGGCTTCGCGCGCTTGCCGATGAGTTAAGGGCGGCGCACGCAATTGACGTGCGCATCATCGCCGCCGACCTTGCTGTCGACGATGCGCCGGACACTGTTTTCGCCCGGCTGAAAGCCGACGGCGTTGATATCGATATTCTGGTCAACAATGCCGGCTTCGGCATGCCCGGTGTCTATACCGAGAACGACTGGCAAGCGCATCGCGACTTTATCGAGCTGATGGTGACCGGCTATGCGCACATGACGCATCTTTTCCTGCCGGGAATGCTAGCGCGCGGCTATGGCCGCATCATTCATGTCTCATCGGTCGCCGGCCTCGTCGCCGGCTCGTCCGGCCACACGCTTTACGGCGCCTCAAAGGCGTTCCTCGTCAGCTTTGCGCAATCGCTGGCGGCGGAATGTGACGGCAAGGGCGTCAATGTCACCGCGCTGTGTCCGGGCTTTACCTATTCAGAGTTCCACGACGTCAACGACACGCGCGCGCTGGTCTCGGCCTTGCCGAAATACATGTTCATGGCGCCCGAGCCGGTGGTCGAAGGCGCGCTCGATGCGGTTGAAAAAGGCCATGTGGTTTATGTGCCCGGCGCGTGGAACAAATTCGTCGTCTGGCTGATGAAGGCTTTGCCGCGTCCGTGGGGCGCTGCGATAGTGCGCGGTCAGTCTAAGAGCTTCAGGCGCGGAGACTAAACGCTAAGTTTCTGGATGTTGCCGGCCGGCCTCACCCCGCTTTTTGCGCCCACGTCCGGTGCTCCTGGTCCAGCCCGTAGGCGGCCATGGCCGCGAGGACGACGACGTCGCCGACGCGGGCGCCGACTTGGGCGATTTGCACCGAGTGTTCCAGCCCGATAAGGACCGGGCCGATGACGGTGGCGCCGCCAAGCTCGCCGACCAGTTTTGTGGAAATTCCGGCCGAGTGCACCCCCGGCGTGATCAGGACATTGGCCTCGCCTTTAAGGCGTGAGAACGGATAAATTGAACGGACGTCTTCGTTCAGCGCCACGCGCGGCGTCATTTCGCCCTCATATTCAAAATCGACATCATGGCGGCGGTCAAGAATTTCAACCGCGCCCGAAACGCGTCGAGAGTGCTCCGTATCGGGATTGCCGAAGTTGGAATAGGAAACAAAGGCGAGTTTGGGTTCGAAAGATAGCCGCCGCACCGCGTGCGCTGCCTGCATGGCGATGTCGGCGAGGTCTTGCGCGCTGGGAAGTTCCGTAACGCTGGTGTCGGCGACGAACAAAGTGCGGTTCTTGGTGAGGAGGATAGACATCCCGATCATCCGCTCGCCGGGGCGCGGGTCGATGACCATGCGGGTGTTGCCGAGCGCGACGTCGTAGTGGCGCGTGACGCCGGTCACCATGCCGTCAGCGTGGCCATGGGCCAGCATGCAGGCAGCGAAAACATTACGATCGGTGTTGATAAGGCGTTGGGCGTCGCGGCGAAGATAGCCTTTTCTCTGCATGCGGTTGTAGAGATAATCCGTATAGACAGGGTTATTGTCTGAAAGTCGGGCGTTGTGAATTTCAAACTCGCAATCATGCGCCATGCCGAGCGAGGCGACCTTTTCTTTTATAGCCTCTTCGCGGCCGATCAGGATGGCGCGGCCGAGGCCTTCCTGTTGAAACCCGTGGGCGGCGCGGATAACTGTTTCCTCTTCGCCCTCGGCAAACACAATCCGCTTTGGTTCCTCGTGGGCGCGCAAGGTGGCCTGGACTTTTTGCAGGAACGAGGCAGAGGGGTTAAGCCGCGCGGCGAGGGTTTGTTTGTAGCCGCGAAGATCTTCTATCGGGCGCCTGGCGACGCCGCTATCGCCGGCGGCTTTTGCAACCGCTGGCGGAATGTCGGAAATCAGCCGCGGGTCGAACGGCGCCGGGATGATATAGCCCGGGCCATATTGCAGGCGCTTGCCATAGGCGGCCGCGACCTCGTCGGGAACGTCGGCGCGAGCAAGCTTTGCCAGCGCCTCAGCGCAGGCGATTTTCATCTCTTCGTTGATGGTGCGCGCGCGCGCATCGAGCGCGCCGCGGAAAATGTAAGGGAAACCGAGAACATTATTCACCTGGTTCGGATAATCCGACCTGCCGGTGGCGATGATAGCGTCCTTGCGCACCGCTTCAATTTCCTCCGGCAGGATTTCCGGCGTTGGGTTGGACATCACGAAGATAATCGGGTTCTTCGCCATCGATTTTATCATGGCTTGCGTGATTGCGCCGCCGACAGAAAGGCCGATACAGACATCGGCCCCGTCCATCGCTTCAACCAGCGTGCGCTTGTCGGTTTCCACCGCATGAGCGGAGCGCCACTGGTCCATACTGTCCGGCCGGCCTTTGTAGAGTACGCCCTTTCGTCCGCATACCAACACATTTTCGTGGCGAACGCCCATCGCCTTAATCAGGCTGACCACTGATAGCGCTGCTGAACCGGCGCCGGCGACTGCGATTTTGGCTTCTGATATGGACTTGCCGGCAATATCGAGCGCGTTAATCAGCGCGGCTGCGGTGATGATCGCGGTGCCGTGCTGGTCGTCGTGAAACACCGGGATATCCATCAGCTCTTTCAGCCGCTGCTCGATAATAAAGCTTTGCGGTGCGGCGATGTCTTCAAGGTTGATGCCGCCAAAGCTGGGGCCGAGATATTTCACCGCATTGATAAATTCGTCCGGGTCTTTGGTGTCGATTTCGATATCGATGGAATCAATGTCGGCAAAGCGCTTGAACAGGACCGACTTGCCCTCCATCACCGGCTTGGCGGCGAGCGCGCCAAGATCGCCCATGCCGAGAATGGCCGTGCCGTTGGTGATGACGGCGACCATGTTGCCTTTGGCGGTGTAGTCATAGGCGGCGTCCGGGTCGTCGGCGATTTTTTGCACCGGAACGGCGACGCCGGGCGAATAGGCGAGCGATAAATCGCGCTGGGTCGCCATCGGTTTGGTCGGCGTGATTTCCAGCTTGCCAGGCTTGCCGCGACTGTGAAAGGCGAGCGCTTCCTCGTCGGTGAATTTTGTGGTTGTATCGTCCATCTTCTTTTCCCGCGCAGATTGCCTGTCTAGCGCATAAGCGGTTGCTCCGCCTGACGCAAGAAAGCCCGTTCCGAATGCCGGCCAAACCGCCAACGATAAAATTAAAGCGCGCCTATGAAAGCCCGTCCAAATCAGACGGAAGACGCATTTTGGTGGAGCGATTATGGCCGCGAGGCATTAAGAAAGAGGATGCGGCTTTATTTGTGTGGCTGAAAGAGATCGCGCCGAGCACCGAGCTGCGCAAATGGTACGACCATGCCCCCGCGAAATGGCCGGGCTTTCAAAAGCGCTACCTCAAGGAGCTGGCGGGTAACGCTGAGCAAGTCGCCCGGCTGCGAGAGATTTGCGAGGCGAAGACCGTGACATTCGTTTTTGCGGCTAAAGACGAGACGCGCAATAGCGCCGTGGTGCTGAAGAGATACATCGAAAGCCGCGCCTAGCCCATCGGGCGTTTGCATGGTTGATTCTTGGCTTCAGGCAAAGCTGTTATGCCATGCTGCGGACAACGAGACAGTATTATTGCGTTTTGCGTGTTCCGTGAATGCGGTAGACTTCTGACCAACCTTCTTTGCCGTCCTTGGATAAGTCCATATTCCATTCAAAGGAATTTTCTTTCATATCGAAAAATGTGATGCGCACATATTGATCGCCAAAGTATGGCTCGTCGGAAAGCATAACGACTTTGCTGCCATCAGAAGTAGCGGTAAAGCCTTCCGGCTTTGTTGAGTGTGTCGTCAACCAGCTCATATACCATTTTTTCTGTGCAACGTTGTAGACGCGAACATTGGTTCCGCGCTGGCGTTTGTTCTCATCCTCCAGTGTGGTCGATAATGGCGGGGAGATATAATCATCATATATGGACCACCCGCCCATGCCCCAATAAAAATTCCAGTCTGCGCTCGATACCTGCTCCCAGCCGCTTCCGTCTTGTTTCGGCGCATCTTCCGTAACGGCCCATTGGCCAATCATCGCGCCCATATGCAACAGCTCAGCCGGCGCCGCTTCGGCTTTTTGCCCAAAGGCGTTTGCTGCATGGGCAGGAGGGGACACAGGTTCTGGGGCGCAGGCGCCAAGAAAAACCAATGCGCTGGTCAGCATTGCGATAAATTTCATAAGAACCCAACCCCCGATAGCCGTATTGACCAATGTGTACATGATAGATGGCGTGGCGTAAAATTAAATAGAGGAGTTGAAGGATAGAATTCACACTCCAAGCCTCGCGCGGCAGCCATTGCAGCGCGGCGGTAAAGTGCTTATTTATGGCCTTCGCCTAACCCCCGTCAGGCAATGAAAGCCGCCCCATGTTTATTCAGACCGAAGACACGCCCAACCCGCAATCAATGAAGTTTCTACCCGGCCAGCCGGTGCTTGGCGTTGGCGCGCTGGGCATGGATTTCCCGACCATGGAAACGGCGGCGGTCTCGCCGCTGGCGGCGATGCTGTTTGAGACCGATGGGGTGATGAGCGTTTATCTTGGCGCGGATTTTATCACCGTCACCAAGGCCGAGGCCGTGGAGTGGATGCATATCAAGCCGGCGCTGCTCGGCGCGATTGCTGATTTCCTCACCGCCGGCATGCCAGTGTTAAACGAAGGCGCCGAGGCCGCGTCCGGCAAACCAGCGACGCCGCTGGAAGATTATGAGGGCGAGGACCGAGAGATAGTCGAGCAAATCATCGAGCTCATTGACACTCGCGTCCGGCCCGCGGTCGCGGCCGATGGCGGCGACATCGTTTTTAAACATTACGAGCCGCGCACCGGCGTCGTCTTTTTGTCGATGCATGGCGCCTGCGCCGGCTGCCCGTCCGCGACCCTGACCCTGAAATCCGGCATTGAAAACATGCTCAAGCACTATGTCCCGGAAGTGGCGAGCGTTGAGGCGGTGGGGTAAACACCGGCGAAATGTTGCTTGTGTCAAAGTTGGTTTTCAGTTTGCGTAAAGCTTGATTGTTTGGCGCCTCCGGGCGAGGGTTGTGCACGCTAGAAAAGGAAATTCCCATGTCTGATAAAGTCTACGCCATTTCAAAAGTTGTCGGCACTTCGAAGAAGTCTATTGAGGATGCAATCAACAACGCGATTTCTACCGCCTCCAGGTCAATCAAAAATCTCGACTGGTTCGAGGTGAAGGAAACCCGCGGCTTTATCGATAATGACAAGGTCGCTTACTATCAGGTCAGCCTTGAGCTTGGCTTCCGTTACGAAAAATAACGATCACGCTTAGCCTCGGGAGGAGCGAGAGCGATGGCGAAAAAGATACTCATCATTCAGGGACACCCAGATCCTGCGGGCGGTCATTTGTGTCACGCGCTGGCGGACGCCTATGCTGACGGTGCGAAAATGGCGGGCGCCGAAATCCGCAAGGTCGCCCCAGCCGGGCTCGACTTTCCGATATTGCGCACTCAAGCAGACTGGGAAGGCGGCGAAGCTGGTGCGCCCGATACGTTAAGGCCGGCGATTGCGGACACACGCTGGGCGGATCATTTGCTGATTATCTACCCCTTATGGATGGGTGCGATGCCGGCGCTATTAAAAGCATTTATGGAACAAGCGTTCCGCCCCGGTGTCGCGCTTGGCTATGGCGACAAGGGGTTTCCCAAACCGAAATTCAAAGGGAAATCAGCACGCGTGGCGATTACCATGGGCATGCCTGCGCTGGCCTATCGCTGGTATTTTGGAGCTCATAGCCTGAAAAGTCTGGAAAAGAATATTTTAAAATTTTCCGGCGTTAAGCCAATTCGTGAATCGTTATTTGGATTGGTGGAAGCTGGCGGTAAACAAGACATGCAGAAACGAATCGAAGCATTTAAACAAACCGGCCACAAAGACGCCGCCTAGTGCGTGATGGACCGCAATAAAGGCAAACCGCCCATGTCTGACAAGATGATCAATGACCAGGCCCTCGATATTATCTTCCGCGAGGCGCGCACCCATAATGGCTGGGAGACGCGCGCCGTGTCGCGGCCGCTGATGCAGGCGGTCTATGATTTGACCAAATGGGCCCCGACATCGGCCAATTGTTCGCCGGCGCGGTTTGTGTTCGTTTCTTCGTTAGAGGCTAAGGCGCGGCTGAAGTCGCATTTGAGCGCAGGCAATGTCGAAAAGACCATGGCCGCGCCCTGTTGCGTCATTATCGCCCACGACATGGAATTTCACGAGCGGTTGCCGGAACTATTTCCGCATACGGACGCAAAAAGCTGGTTTGCCGGCAATGACGCGCTGATCAAGGAAACCGCCATCCGCAACGGCACGCTGCAAGGCGCCTATTTCCTCATTGCGGCCCGCGCGCTGGGGCTCGATTGCGGGCCGATGTCCGGGTTTGACGCAGACGGCGTTAACAAGGAATTTTTCGCGGGCGCGTCTTACGAGGCGAATTTCCTCTGCAATATCGGCTACGGCACGGACAAAGATATGTTCGACCGCTCGCCCAGGCTTGAGTTTGACGCGGCCTGCGAGATTATCTAACCGCCGCTAGCGTCAGCGCTGCAAACTTTTCCCACGGAAAATCTCTACCCGGATCGGTGCGCCTGTCCGGGTCAAGCCGTGCATGGCTGACCACATGGGCAAGGTTAGGATATTTCGCCCAGGCATAGCGGACGATTTGCGCCGTTGCGCGCAGCTGCCAATCGGAAAATTTGTCGCCGCCGCTTTGTGCATTGACAATCTCAATGCCGAGCGACCAATCGTTCGCCCGCCTTGCGCCGTGATAAACATCCGGGTGGGAACAATTATTGCGCACATGCCAGGCGGCGCGGCGCTCCGGTGCGCTCGCCCAGACAAAGCCCCCATGGGCGGCCTCGTTTTCATCCGCCACCAGCCAGTGGAAGCTGGCGCGATGTGCGACCATCACCGAGACCGCGCCTTCGGTGGACGCGCCGGCGGTTGCGTGAATGACGATGGCGCGGATTGCGCTCGCCGGCGCCTCAGGCCGCGCTGATGTGCAGTCCGGCGCGGCGGCCCATGCGTCGCCATGAATTTTCTCGCGCAGAGGGTGCGCTGCTGGTCTCGCCTCCGCCGGCAGGTTGAATTGAAAGTCTTTTGGATCGCTCATGGCGGTCCTCCTTTGTTGCGCCGCCTTGTTTGGCGGCAAATAAAATTTGGGGCTTGCGGCGGCGCTAACGGGGGTTATGCAAAGCGCCATGTTGGTCATGGGCCTCGACACCGCATTGCAGCGCTGCTCGGTCGCTATCTTAAGGGATGGCGCGGTGGTGGGGGATCAATCTGTTGATATGGCGCGCGGCCATGCAGAGCATCTGGCGCCGATGGCGGCGGCGGCGTTGGCTGAGGCGGGCGTCGAAATCGCCGATCTTGACCGCATTGGCGTGGTTGTCGGCCCTGGCGGCTTCACCGGCGTCCGGATCGCCCTTTCCTTCGCCAGGGGGCTGGCCATTGGCGTCGATATTGACGTGGTCGGGATTACCAGCTTGGCGGCGCTGGCTGGCAATGCCGGCGACGCGGGTGCTGGCGAGCTGGTTGCGCCGATAATCGATGCAAGACGGGGCCAGGTTTACGCGGCGCTATATGAACAAAGCGGCCTATGCCGTGTGCCGCCATTCGTTTCCGACCCGGAACAGGCTATAAAACAGTTGGCTGACGACACCCAAGGCAGGCAAACCGTCGCCATCGGCTCGGGTGTCGGGCTGTTGCCTCCTGGCGCATGGCGGCCATCGGCAGGCGATGCGCAAATTGATGCTAAAGTCGTCGCTGCGCTGGCCGCAGAAGCCGCCCCGCCCTTTGGCTGCCCGCCGCCGCTCTATCTGCGCGGCCCGGACGCGAAGCCGTCCCAGCCTTCCTTGGCGCTGCGAAAATGACCTATTCGATCCGGTCCGCAGGTCTTGACGACGCCGCCCTCTTGGCGCGGCTTGAGGCGCAATCATTCGGCGAGCGAAGCTGGGGTGAAAACAACGTAAAGGCGAGTTTTGTCGCGCCGCGCGTGACAATATTATTGGCGGGAAAGGCCGCAAATCCGCCTTCGGGCTTTGCCATGTGGCGGGATTTAGGGGGCGAGGCGGAGTTGTTGACCATCGGCGTTGAGCCGGGCGCGCAACGCCAAGGCCTCGCCGC
Source organism: Hyphococcus sp. (assembly GCA_021776395.1). Lineage (GTDB taxonomy): Bacteria > Pseudomonadota > Alphaproteobacteria > Caulobacterales > Parvularculaceae > Hyphococcus. The sequence goes on from JAJFFZ010000024.1 coordinate 15,885, forward strand.
CGCGCTTTTGGCGGCTGTTCGCAAGCAGGCCGGAGCGGCTGGCGCGGCGCGGCTTTTCCTTGAGGTTGACGCCGGAAATGAAGCCGCGCTGGCGCTATACAAGGCTGGGGGGTTTGAAAAAATCAGCCTGCGGCGGGCTTATTACCGCGACGGCTCTGATGCGGTTATAATGCAGGTGATGTTGTAGAACGCGGACGGTTTTCGCTTTACGGTTGCAAGCCAGATGCGAGGCGTGGATAAAAGGTCGCGCGCGGACCTCGGAGCCCGCACCCCTTGGAGACAGAATAGATGGACCGGCTAGAAAAGATTTGCAGCCAAAAAGGCATGCGCATGACCGAGCAGCGCCGGGTCATCGCGCGGGTCCTGTCGGTGGCCGCCGACCACCCTGATGTGGAGGAAATCCACCGCCGCGCAGTTGAGATCGACGCCAATATCTCGATCGCCACAGTCTACCGGACAATGCGCCTGTTTGAAGAATCCGGCGTCGTCGAACGCCATGATTTTCAGGATGGGCGCGCGCGCTATGAAGAAGCGACCGAAGACCATCACGACCATCTAATCGATTTGCGCTCCGGCGAGGTGATTGAGTTTGTTAATGACGAAATCGAAAAGCTGCAACAGCGCATTGCCGAAGAGCATGGCTATAAGCTGGTCGACCACCGGCTCGAGCTTTACGGCGTGCCACTCAAGAAGCGCGACTCTTAAAAACCGTCATTAGCAGAAACAACCAAAAGCCAGTCTGGAATCTTGACATTCATCAAGGTAAACTAACTAGTGTACCCTGATGTTTAATCGCATTCTAATCGCCTCACGGTAAGCGGTTAGAGGCCGACGAAATTTGGAGAACGAACGATGGCGTCTTTGCGCGAGCTTTATCCCATTCCCGATGTCGATCCCTGCTGGAGCGTTCCTCAAAATTTCGAAGCCGCGTTTGACTGGGACTATGACGACGGCCGCAAGCAGATGATGCACCTTTATCAGAAGGGCAAGGACATGCAGTGGGATGCGCTGGACCGCATCGACTGGGGGCTTGAACTTGATTGTGAAAACCCGATGGGGCTGCCCGATGAGGTGCTGGGCATTTACCATACGCCTTACTGGGCTAAGATGAATAAAAAGGAACAGACGGAATTTCGTCGCAACATGCAAGCGTGGACGGTTTCGCAGTTCATGCAAGGCGAGCAGGCGGCGATGATTTGCGCCGCCAAGATTGTCCAGCAGGTGCCGGATCTGGATGCAAAGTTTTACGCCTCGACGCAGACCATGGATGAAGCCCGCCATGTTGAGGCCTACAAAAAATATCTGGGAAAGCTAGGCCTTGCCTATCCGATGACGGCGCCGCTGCAAGAGCTTGTCGATCAGGCGCTGCGCGATTCCCGCTGGGACATGACTTATCTTGCCATGCAGGTGGTAATCGAAGGTCTGGCGCTGGCCGCGTTTGGCAATATCCGCGAGCTGTCGAAAAACGATCTGACGCAGCAACTCAATGCTTACGTGATGGAGGACGAGTCGCGCCATGTGGCGTTTGGCCGGCTGACGTTGAAAGAATATTATCCGCAGCTGACGCAAGCCGAACGCAATGAACGCGAGGAGTTTCTGGTGGAAGCGTGCTATTTGATGCGCGACCGTTTCGAAGGCCGTGAGCTTTACGTCGATATGGATTTTCCCGTTGAGGAGATCATCGCCGCGCAAGAGCAGACCGAGGCGCGCAAATTATTTAGAACCATGTTGTTCCAGCGCATCGTGCCTATAGTTCGTGATATTGGTTTGTGGTCTGATAAAATTCAGACGGCCTATGCAAAAATGGGCGTCATCGGATTTGCAGATGTTGACTATGAAAAGCTGTCGGCAGACGATGAAAAGCGCGCTGCGGAGTTCGATGAAATCAACAAAAACCGGCGTGAAGACTATGTCGCAGAAGTGGCGGCGTTAGGCGCAACGGCGGCGGAATAAATTTACGAGGGGCAATAAGCGGCCGCGATAATGCGCCCCTGGTCCGGCTCATGGACAAGGATTACGCAATGATCGCCGGCTTGTGGCGCATCTGCGGTCAGGCGCCCGCCTTCGCTGGCGACTTCACCGAGCGATTGTAAACCAGTGACGACATTAATCTCTTGGATAACCATTCCGGCATTCTCGCCGTGATGAATTTCAGTATTCACAGCAGGGTTCAGCGTTGCCAGAAACGCCTCGCCGCCAGCCTCGGTTGCGCCAATATCAAACACCAATTCTGCGCCTAAGCGCCGGGCTGAAATCGCCGCCACCGGCTGGCTGGCGCGCGCGGCGTTGATCAGCGCGCCAACGTCTTCGCGGTCAGACCCGATAGCCTCAGCCATGCCGTTGATGACGATTTGCGGAGTATAGACCGAGCGGCGTCCGCGCAGGTTTTTGTTATATTGGCGTTGTCGTTTGGTGCATTGCGGGTCTGAAAAGGGGTCGCGCCAGCGGCCCTTGCGGGTCTCGAGCTTGTTCCAGTAATCCACATGCCAACTGATGGCGATGACGCCGTCGCGCGATGCCAGCTCTGAAAAATACGCATCCGCAGCGCGGCACTTGCTGCAAGCCTGGGAGGTGAATAATTCGACCACCACCGGCCCATCGCTGCTGCCTTGCGCCAGACTTTGTGTCAGTCCGGCGGCAAATAACGCCGTCGCGCCGACGAAATATCTTAAAATCCAAAACCGCATAAACTACTCACACCTGTCCCCCGCCGGCAGTCTGCCGCCGTTGGCCTTCCCATTCAAAGCAATCCTGCTCAATTTCCCGCGAGTATCGTTACCCATCGGTCATTGCATATCGCCGCCCGGCTGCCTAAATAGCCGCGTTTGATGAAAATAGCGGCGAAAAATGACACAAGCGCGGCCAAAACAAGGAAAATCAGTCTTCATCCGCACCTATGGGTGCCAGATGAATGTCTATGATTCCGAGCGCATGGCGGGCCTGTTAAAGCCGCTCGGTTATGGCGTTGTGGACGCCCCGGACGCCGCTGACCTCGTCATCCTCAATACCTGCCATATCCGTGAGAAGGCGGCGGAGAAAGTCTATTCCGAGCTGGGCCGGTTAAAGAAAATCAAAACCGCGCGCGCGCGCAATGGCGACGAGATGGTGATCGCGGTGGCCGGTTGCGTGGCGCAGGCGGAAGGGCCTGAAATTGTCGCCCGCGCGCCGATGGTCGATTTGGTGGTGGGCCCGCAAGCCTATCATCAGTTGCCGGAGCTTTTGGCGCGCACCGCGCGCGGACGCGGCGACATTCTCGCAACCGATTTTGCGGTGGAAGAAAAATTCGACCGCCTGGCTGAACGTGAAGCCGACGGTCCGGCGGCGTACCTCACCATTCAGGAAGGCTGCGATAAGTTCTGCACGTTTTGTGTCGTTCCTTATACGCGCGGCGCGGAAGTCTCGCGCGGCGTTGATGCGGTGACGGCTGAGGCGCGATCGCTTGCATCGCAAGGGGTGAAGGAAATCACCCTGCTGGGCCAGAACGTTAATGCATGGCGTGGCGGCGCGCCTGCTGGCGACGCCGGGACAAAGAGTGTGTGGGGCCTGGGCGAGTTGTGCCGCCATATGGCGAAGATCGACGGGCTTGAGCGCATCCGCTTCATGACCTCGCACCCCCGCGATATGGATGACGGGCTGATCGCCGCGCTGGGCGAGGAAGAAAAGCTGATGCCGTACCTGCACCTGCCGGTGCAGGCGGGCGCGGACAAAATCCTCAAAGCCATGAACCGCGGCCATAGCGCCAAGGCTTATATCGACCAGATCGCCAAAATCCGCGCCGCAAGGCCGGATATCGCCCTTTCCGGCGACTTCATCGTTGGTTTCCCAGGCGAAACGAATGAGGATTTTGAAGCGACTTTGGCGCTGGTCGAGGAGGTTCAATATGCCTCGGCCTATTCGTTCAAATATTCCCGCCGGCCCGGCACGCCCGGCGCGGCAATGCCCGGTCAGGTCGCGGAAGACGAGAAAAATCAACGCCTCGCCCGGCTTCAGACGCTTCTGGAGACGCAACGGGCTGAGTTTAACCGCGCCCAGATCGGCAAAATCTTGCCCGTTTTGTTTGAAAAATCCGGCCGCCATCCCGGCCAGCTGATCGGCCGCTCGCCATATTTGCAAAGCGTTCACGTTGATGCGCCACAATCCATGCTAGGCTCCATTGCGCCGGTGCGTATCGAAGATGTAACGCCCAATGCACTTGCCGGCGTGCTCGTAAGGAAAGCTGAGGCCGCCGCT
>JAJFFZ010000231.1 GCA_021776395.1 Hyphococcus sp.
CGCGCGGGCGCCGCCGCCGAAGATGTCGTAATTGAGATTGAGGCCGGCGCGGACATCAAAGTCATTACCGCTATCGAAAACATCGAACTTAGTTGCATTGACCGACACCCGCACCTCGGGAAGCCGCGCGCCTTTTGCAGCTTTGTATTCGGCCCGCGAAGCGTCCGCGCGGGCGGCGGCGACGGCGATTTCGGGGTTATTCTGGATTGCTGCGGTTGCCGCCTGCTCGCGGCTTTTTACGACACCCGTATCGAAGGACGGCCGCGTCAGGGCGCCCGGCTTCTCAGCAAAGAATTCCTCGTAGCGAATTTCCGCCAATCGCTCAGCTTCGCGAATTTCAGCAACCCGCGCCCGCGCCGCCGCAAGGCGGCCAACGGTGCGCATAATATCTGCGCGCGCGCTGGCGCCCAGGCGTTCACGTTCCTTGACGTCGCTGAGGATTTTTTCATGGCGGCGGATAAACGCCTCGCCAAGCGCCAATAACGCCTGTTGGGTCAACAGGTCGTGATAAGCGCCCAGCGCCGTGAATGATAAATCATTAATACGGGTGCTGATTGAGTTTTTAAATTCAGAATGGCGCGCCCGCGCGCTTTTAATGCGCTGGAATGTGGCGCCGCCGTCAAAGATAAGTTGGGATGCCGAAACGCCCGCCCTGAATTGCTCGCGCGGCCGCAGCGATTCAACCACATTATCCGTCCCGGTTGCAAAGTCGCGGGTCAGCACATAATCGCCGGTAACTTGCGCCGACAATTGCGGATAAAGCGCGGAACGCGCACGCCGCGCGCCGGCCTTGGTTTCATCAAGCGTGGAAACCTGACGGTGATAGGCGGGATGGCGCCCGACGGCGCGGCGTATCTGTGCGCGGAATTTTTCGCCGCCGCTGGATGCATTGAGTACAAACGCCGCCGGCCCGAGAGCTGCGGCAAGTTGGGGGTTGGCCCTGACCGCAGCCGGCGACGGCAACACGCTCGGCGCAGAAAGGCCAGACCCCGCATTTGCGTTTTGCGTCTCAGCTACGCGCAGCGGCGCAACGATATCGGCCGGATATAACGCCCCCTCAGCAGCGGTTTGGGCGGAAGCATGCGCGCCCAACCCAAGCAAAATTCCTGAAACTGATGCGCCAATTAGCAAGCTAAATTTACGCGCGGCCATAAACTACCCACTGCTCATACTACAGGTTGAACCAAACGACACATGCCCGTGGCGGGAATACGTTAAGATTAACGAATCCAGTAATAGGCATTTATCGCTGACAAAGGTTTAATCGGGCCGGTTGGTCAACGGTTTCAGGCTAAAGCGAGGCATGAAATTTTGTTAAAACATTCTCGCAACGCTTTTAAACAGTTTTTAATAAAGTGCTTCGGTCTCGTATCAATAGCTATTGGCTGGTTTCATGCCTTGCGCGTTACGTTTTTTATCCACCGGCGAGCCGTATGTTTTTCCTGACAAATTACCGCAAACGGCGTCAGAAAGCCGGAATAAGCCCGGCGGCGATCGCTGCATGCGCCGCCCAGTTCACGACAAACCCAATGAGATATCCCACCGCCGCCGCGCCAAAGATGAACAATTCTTCAGAAACTTTTAGAAGGCCCCTGCGGTGCAACTGCCACCAGAAAAACGGCAGCATCACAACTTCCGTCAGGCTCATCACCACAATGACGGCCAGTGGCCCAATCTGAAAATAGGCTATCGGCGCGGCGACCAAAACCCAGACCAGTCGTAATATATTTGCAATCAACGTGATGCGAATAAAGCCCATAGCAACCAGCGCCTGCTCTGCGGGCGCCGAACTCAGTCTGGCGAGCGGCTGCAGGCACAAAATCGCCAGATAAAACCCGGCGCCGAGATAGTTATCGTTAAAAAGAATTCTGATAATGAGTTCGGCGCCGCCAATAACGCCGCCGGCGCCAAATGCCAGCAAAAGCATTATCTGCCTGCGCGAAGCATAGAACACATCCACCGCTTTTTCCGGCGCCTCGCGGTTGGCCTGTGCAAAGCGAGGATAAAAAACACGCATAACATACTCGCCTATGACAGTGAAAATGGTCATCGCGAGCGCCGACGCCAGCATGTATTTGCCAAGCTCGGCAAGTGGAAAGAATTTTGCGAGAAAAAATTTATCCGTCTGTGTCAGGACAATGCTTATCATACTTGACGGGATAACAATCCGACAAAACCGCCACAGATCGAGAACATGCTCGCGATGCAACCGAAACCGGACAGGCGGGCCTTTCACCAGCGTATAACTCACCACCAGAGTAAAAACAGAACTTACGAACATAGAAATGATAATCGCCCAGAAATTTCTGAGAAAGTATGCAGCGATAATCGTAACAACGCTGGTGAAAAGAAATTTACTAAAATCGATCAGCGTCAGCCGAACAACCCTACGCTCACGCTCGCTGGTTAAAAACGCCAGTGACGTAATGCCTTCAATGAGTATAAATATCGACGCTACCCTAATCGCCGGGCTCACTTCCGGCGCCGAATAAAGGCCTGCAAAAAAACTGGCGCCAACGAACATGATGGCCGCGAGAACAATGTTGCGTATAAACCGTATCGTCCAAACTGTCTGAACAAGTTCATCGCTTGCCGTTGGGTGCCGCGTTATATAGGCCCGCAAGCCAAGGTCGGACAGCATCACTAAGACGTACCAGATCGACGACACAATCGCGACGACGCCAAAGGCTTCTGGAACCAGAAGCCGCGTCAAAATCAGATTGCTGCCCAGGCGCAGGGTGTTGGTTGCCACCTGCAAGATGATCAACAGGCTAGACCCGTCGCCCAAATAGGGCCTTACGCGTGAGACAAGCCGGATGGGATCAGGAACGGCGGACAAACCGGGCTCCATAGGGTAATTGCGCGCGCGAATTAGACGTGCTCGGCGGCGGTGACGGTTCTTGCGCTGGCGGATTTTCGACATCGCGTTCAGGCGCGGCGCCAGGGAGCGCGCCGACCCGGACCTGCGCCACCATCAGCCCGAGAATGACTAGCCCATAATGCCAGACATATGAGACCCAACTGATCGTCGCAATCATCGCGAGATAACCGATATGACTTGCGACCAATAATACTACAGTCCTGCGCACGGCGGCGGCTTCAACTCCAATATCACGACCAAACGGCAGCCGGCTCAACGTAGCAAGACCACCATGCAACGCCAAAAAATGCGCTCCGACAAAAAGGGAAAACCCAACCAGCCCATAATGTAAGGAAAGCTGGATATAGACATTCACCAGATCAATGATGCCTTCTCCCTGGACCAAATGAGCAAACCGCGCCGAGTCTAAAAAGTCCGCAGAACCAAAAAAAGGCCGTTCTGCAATTTGACGCATACTCGTGCGCAACAAGTCTGCACGATAATTAATAGTACCATATGCATCGTTCAGGAATGCGCTGTCCTGATAAACTAGGACAATGACTGCTACGACACCCGCAAAGAGTGAGACCAGTAATAATCGACGGCCGGATTTGTTTAATTTTGACAGTAGAAAATATGACCCAAGGATCAATGCAGCCGCCAGCCATCCGCCCCGAGCCCCGGTGGTGAACAGTATGAAACCAAATACGCACGATTGTGCAAGTGCAAAGATTTTCGGGTATTCCTTTGCAGCCTGAAACACAAATGCCGTCATGATTGCGACCCCCATCACAAACCCGAGAAGCGTCGCTCCTGTTGTTGCGCTGATTCTTAGAAATCCGTTGCGATAGTCCGTAAACGACTTTTCAACAATTCTATCACTTAGATGCACATAATAATTCCAGCTCCAAAGCGTAGAAAAAACACCTATACCAGCCAGAATGATCGCACTCAAAAACAACGCCCTGACAGCGTTGTCTATTTCGGCCTGAGTGGTCAACGATCGACTGATGGCAAAATAGGGTATAATCACCAGCAAGAACTGATCAAATAAGGCTCTTAACATGCTGGTAAACGGCAAATCTCGAATAGACATTACGCCAGTCAGCAACACAAAGATAATTAACAGCCTACCAATGATTTTTAACTGCCGAGGAGGGGGCGACATAATATTTTTAACGAAAGCCGGGCCCAACAAAATAATTGTCGTCATCTTGGCGTAGTCAAGGCTGACAAGATAATTCAGCCCCGGGAAAGGCAGGTCTAAAGTTAGGCTAATCGGGATGGCAACCATTGCACCGATATAAAGGTAAACCCTTTCAGCCGGTCGCGCTGGCGCTGCAATGAATAGCGTGACGCCAATCAGTGCAAACACAAGCCATTTGTTGCCAATTAAAAACCCAAAGACGGCCGCCGCCATCCATACGGCGAGAATTCTATAAAGGCAAAAGGCGCCGCCACGCGGCGCCGACGCAAAGGCGGCCAACGCTGACATGGCGGTAAAAAAGATGCTTACCAGCCCGCTACCCATTATTTAGTCCGCCCCTTTACTCATTTTTGTAATACTGTCCCGGCGGCGCCCATTGGGTCGCCCGCAATAACATGCTGATAAAAATTCAACGCTCTCATAGAGACCTTTTCAGGCGACAGTTGCGCGATCGCCGATTGGCGCCCCGTCGCGCCAAGCTGGCGCGCTCTTTCCGGACGCTCAATCAAAGATGAAATACGCGCCTCAAGAGCATCAGGGTCGTTGACATTTGCAAGCAGTAGGTCCTCGTCCGCGCGAAGATATTCTGTCAGACCTTCGGTCGCCGACGCCACAACAGGACACCCAAGCGCGAGCGCTTCGGTAACCGCATAGGGGAAACACTCAAACCGTGAGGAGGAGATACAGACCAACGCCTGGCGGCGCAATTCATCAGCGCGCGCACGGCTTACCGGCCCCAGAAAATCAACCCGCGCCAGAACATCGTCGCCCAGATGCGCGCGCGCATATTCTTCGAAGTGCTGAACACGCCCATCCGCCCGCTCAATACCAAAGTCTTTCCCGATCATAACCAGTTTCAAATCCGCGTGACGGGCCGCCAAGCCGGAAAATGCAGAAAGCATGATGTCAGCGCCTTTAATCGAATCAAAACGTCCGACAAACAACAACAAATTATGATTGCACGCATCGAGACGCCAAGCCTCAGCTGCAATTTCCACCGGATTCGCAATCGCGGTTCCAAAGCCTTCATGCAGACCATAATAGGACGCAACCTTGTCGAGAACCGATCGCGATGGGCAAGTCACAGCCCGGCTCGTGCGCATCGCAACACCTTCCGCATCGATACGTTGGCGATTGCGCTCCTCAATCTTTCCCTGATGAACCAGAAAGTGCGGGCCATGCAGACGGGTGACGACTGGCGCAGTCAATAGTTTTTGCAAGTGGTAAGAGTGGCCAAACGACTCTTCGATTTCGATCAGATCAAACGGTGCATTTTGCGATGCTCTGTCAATTGCCTCCGCCATGGAGCGCGCATAAGGTTTGTTGTCGAACAATTGCCCACCGCTTATTCGGCGGCGAACGGCGTTGGCGGCTTTTTCCCAAATCGGCTGTTTTATGGGACCGATCTGAAAAACATCGCGCTCACTCTCAGTTCCCATCAATCTCGGGGTGATGACAACGCATTCATGGCCAGCCTTTCGCAACGCTCTGGCCATGATATCGACATACGTCGCAATACCATTTTGAGCTTGCGCCACGGGCCATGCCGGCGAGAGGAAAGCGATTTTCATAAAGCACCAAAGGACATACGCCGCGCGCATGCGAGACCTGCGCCAGTTTGAAGCCTATTTTGTAAGGATTTGTTAATGGTACCGCCTCCCCGGATTGAACGGGGGACCTCTTGATCCACAATCAAGCGCTCTAACCAACTGAGCT
>JAJFFZ010000232.1 GCA_021776395.1 Hyphococcus sp.
TTTTGAAAGCCGCGCCTGGTCGGCAAATTCAATCAGGTTTTCCCGGCGCTTGTTCTGTTTAATCTCGCCGGCGCGGGCGAGAAGCGCTTCAAGGTCGCCATATTCAGAAATCAGTTGCGCGGCGGTCTTCACGCCGATGCCCGGCACGCCCGGGACATTATCGGATGAATCCCCCGCCAACGCCTGAATATCGATGACATGGTCGGGGCCAAGACCGAATTTTTCGACCACCTCGTCAGGGCCGATCAGCTTGTTCTTCATCGGGTCAAACATCGTCGTCTTGTCGCTGACAAGCTGCATCAGGTCTTTGTCGGACGAGACAATCACCGTCTCGCCGCCCTGGCGTTCCACTTCACGCGCATAGGTCGCAATCAAATCGTCGGCCTCATAGCCCTCCATTTCTATGCAGGGCGCATTGAAGGCGCGTGTTGCTTCGCGCACCAGCGCAAATTGCGGGCGCAAATCCTCCGGCGGCGGCGGACGGTTTGCTTTGTATTCGGAATATATCTCATTGCGGAACGTCTTCGATGAATAATCAAAAATCACGGCAAAATGCGTCGGGTCATGCATATCGACCATGTCGGTCAGCAATTTATAGAGCATGTTGGAAAAACCGGAAACCGCACCGATGGGCATGCCGTCGGATTTACGCGTCAACGGCGGCAGCGCATGATAGGCGCGGAAAATATAGGCGGAGCCGTCAACCAGATATAGGCGGATCGGGGACTTGGCTTTTGCAGACATTCAGAATCGTTTCCTGCTCAGACTGGCCCTCATGAATAGGAGAGACGCGATCAAAGTTCTAGGGACCGCGCTTAGTAAACTGCCCGGCGCCGGTGATGGGAAACGCCTTGCGCTTAAACCTGGGGAAAAAGGTTTCGACTATCAGAGCAATGGCCTTGGCGCCCAAAGCGAAAGACCCCACACGCAGCCGCGGCTTTCAAAATAGTCGGATAAAATTCAAAACCGCCCGATGAATTTCAAATTCGATCGATGGTTTTTCGAGATCGGCAAGACCACGGCGCACAAATCCGCAAATTTGCGCGCATTATCACGCAACCAAGGGTCGTTTCATGGGAAAGCCTATCTTCATCGCTCGCCAAGCCTCACATCCCAAAGGCCTTCTCGGCTGGATCGTCGCACAAATCATGAGCCGCGAGACCGGATGGGAAAACAACAAAGCCATCGACATACTTGGCCTCAAACCTGGCCAATCCGTGCTTGATGTCGGCTGCGGCCATGGCGCCTCACTAAAAGAGCTAGCCCGGCGCGTTAAACCTGGCCGTGTCGCCGGGCTCGACCCGTCGGCGGTGATGGTCGGCGTCGCGCAGAAGAAAGCCCGCTCGCGCACAATCGAAATTGTCCGTGGCGAAGCCTGCGACATGCCGTTTGAGACGGATGCTTTTGATGCGGCGATGAGCGTGCACACGATTTATTTCTGGGATGATCCGGTCAGAGAGCTGCGCGAAATAAACCGCGTCGTTGCGCCGCACGGACGGTTCGTTCTCGGCTTTCGCTCGTCAGAGGACCAACGCTTTGTCTCGGACTCACCGCAAGCGGTCTATCACATTCGCTCGCTGGAGGAGGTTGAAGCCCTGCTCGGCGCCGCCGGCTGGATCGTTGAAGACATCGCCCACGACCGGGCGCGCGGCGCCTTGTTCCACTGGGCTGTTTGCCGGCCAGGGTGAGGCGGGCGGCTGGCGAGGCTTAAAACGCCTACTCCGCCGCAATCTTTTGCGGCGCGCGCCTTTTCGCCTTGTTCTCGGCCATCGCCATAAAGTTCGCGACTTTAGGCTGAATTTCCTTGCGCCAGCGCGAGCCGTTGAAGACGCCGTAATGGCCGACGGCGGGCTGAACATAATCGAGTTGCATGTCTTCTGGAATATTCGCACACAGAGCGTGCGCAGCCTGGGTCTGGCCAATGCCGGAGATGTCGTCGTTCTCGCCTTCAACGGTCATCAGCGCGATATCAGTGATTGCTTCCGGCTTCACCATCCGGCCGCGATGGATAAACTTTCCTTCCGCGAGTGTGTGGTCCTGGAACACTTCGCGGATGGTTTGCAGATAGAACTCCTCGGTCATATCCATCACCGCGAGATATTCGTCGTAAAACGCGCGGTGCTTGTCGGCGCTGTCGCCATCGTCTTCCACCAGATGCTGGAAATAGTCGTAATGCGCGTTGACATGCCGGTCGGAGTTCATCGCCAGAAACGAATAGAGCTGAACAAAGCCCGGATAGACCCGTCGCAACACGCCCGCATAAGGCAGCGGTACGGTGTAAATCATGTTCTGTTCAAACCACGCAAAAGACCGCTCTTGCGAAATAATGTTTGGCGTGGTCGGCGACAGTCTGGTGTCGATGGGGCTGCCCATAAGCGTGATTGACGCCGGACGGCAGGGATCGTCGTCCTCAGCCATTACCGCCGCCGCCGCCAACAGCGCCGGGCCGGGCTGGCACACCGCCATCGCATGAGCAGGGCCGTTCGGCGAAGATTGATTTATCATCCGCATAAAGTCGATCAGGTAATCAATATAATCATTAAGATCGAAACGCCCATTGGCGACCGGCACGTCGCGCGCATCAACCCAGTCGGTGATGTAGACATCATGCTCGGGCAACATCGCCTCGACCGTGCCGCGCAACAACGTTGCGTAGTGGCCCGACATCGGCGCGACAATCAAAACCGCCGGGTCCGAGCCGGCCTTGCCGCGGGCTTTTTTGAGCGCTGCTTTATCGCGCTTGAAATGCAACAGGGTGCAGAAATCTTTTTTCGCCGCCGCCTCGATTTCGACCGGCACATCGACCCCGCCGGTGGTCGTCCCATCAATACCCCATTCCGGTTTCGGGTAACGCCGCATGGCGTTTTCCAAAACATCAAACGCCGCCGCCGCCGACCGTCCCGCCCAACTCTCGGCCATGGGGTTTAAGGGCGAACGCCAGAATTGCGCGCCGAGCCCGGCCGCGATCCGCGCCGGCGAGACCGCCGCATAGGCAAGTTCATAGGTTGAATAAAGCATGGAGGATTGCCGTCCTTACGCTACTTGAGACCTTGCTGCATAGCACAAAACCCGTGCGAAACCTTAAAGGAGGCGGACTATGAGCCCAATCGTCCCGGCAAATCAATCGTTTCTAACGCATTTGCAATAATGTGATGAGGTCGCCAAAAACAACCATCTATTTGAATTTATTCAAATAATTCAATTCTACTGCTTCGCCTTGATGCTGCGGCGCAAAATTGCGGCAAGTTCAGCCGGTGAGACGCCGCCAACCACGGCATATTGCGGCTGGCCGGCGCGGTCGGCGATGTAGAAAAACCGCCCATGCTCTACTGTGTATTCCAACGCGCTGTCCGGCAAGGTGACTTTCTGGGCAAACAACTTGTAGCCGGTGCGCGCCGCTTTGGCCGCTTCAACGCTGCCGGTAAGCGCAATAATCCGGTCGTCAAAGGCGAAATATTCCGCCATCACGGCCGGCGTATCACGCTCAGGGTCAACGCTGATAAAGATCGGTGCAATCTCGGCGGCGTCCTCGCCCAGCTCGTTCAGCGCCGCACTCATCACCCCGACATCGCCGGGGCAAACATCCGGACAATGAGTGAAGCCAAAATAGACCAGCATCACTTTGCCGGCGAAATCCTCGTCGCTGGCCGCCTCGCCATTGGTATCGATAAGCGCGAAATCGCCGGTAAACTGCTCCGATAACGCCACCACCCCTTGCTGGGGGATTGGCGTTGGCGCCTCGCGGCTACAGCCAAGGACGACCAGGCTTGCGAGAATAACGGCGGACATGCGGACCATGACGGGCGCTCCAGTGAACATTTTTGAGGCCTTATGTTTAGACGTCTTCCAATCATAGGGACAGTCGCGGTAAAAGCGCGGAATGCCGCATGCGCTTGCTGACAGTCAGGCCGCCTTGAACGCCCTTCGCGGACCGGTGCGGCTGCGTACGCTGACCGGCATCAGATGGCTCGCGGTCGGCGGACAGACCGCTGCTATCCTTGGGGTGCATTTCGGGCTTGGTTTTGCAACGCCTCTGGGCCTGGCGCTCGGCGTGATTGCCGCCAGCGCCTGGCTCAACCTGTTTACGGTATTGCGGTTCTCGCCGCAGCGGTTTTTAAGCGACCATGAAGCAGCGGCTTATATCGCCTTTGACATCATTCAGCTTAGCGCCCTCCTGGCGCTCACCGGCGGGCTTTTCAATCCGTTCTCGGCGCTGATCATCGCGCCGGTCACCATCGCCGCAAGCTTTCTGCCGTTGCGCCTGACGATGGTAATCGGCTCGCTGGCGCTCGCCAGCATCAGCCTGCTCGCGCTATATCATATGCCCCTGCCATGGCGGCCAGGCGAAGCGCTGGCCTTGGCGCCAACTTACACAGCCGGCGTGTGGGCGGCGTTGTCGTTCTCGGTGATGTTCTTTGCCGCATACGCCCACCGCATTGCCGCAGAGTCGCAACAAATGCGCAGCGCGCTTGCGGCAACGCAACTGGTGCTTGGCCGCGAAGAAAAACTCTCCGCGCTGGGCGGGCTTGCCGCCGCCGCCCATGAGCTGGGCACGCCGCTTGCCACCATTCAACTGACAGCCAAGGAAATGCTGCGCGAAGTCCCCGAAGACAGCGACCTTTATGAAGATGCAGCGCTGCTGGTCAGCCAGGCCGAACGCTGCCGCGATATATTAGGGCGCTTGTCCCGACGCGGCGATAGCGGCGATGCGATGCATGACCGTATCGAAGTTGTTGCGCTTCTGCGCGAGGCCGCCGCGCCGTTTATCGACATGCCAGACGGCCCAGAAATCCGTATAGAAACAAACAGCATGGACGGTGCGCCCGAACCCATCCTGCGCCGACGGCCGGAAATCATTTTCGGCCTTCGCAACTTCGTTGAGAACGCCGCTGGCTTCGCCCATAGCGAGGTTGTCATGACGGCGGAGTGGAGCGCGGATGAGTTGTCTATCGCCATTAATGACGATGGCCCGGGCTTTACTCCCGAAATCTTAGCGCGCCTTGGCGAGCCCTATGTCAGCGCCCGCGCCGGCAATCGCCCGCTTATCGGGCATAAGGACGGCATGGGGCTGGGGTTTTTCATCGCCAAAACCCTGCTTGAAGGCGCCGGCGCCGAGATTGCGTTCCATAACCGCCAATGGGGGCAAAAGCCTAAGCAAACCGGCGCTAGTGTTTCAGCACGATGGCCGATTGAAGCCGTATCCGCCGGCCCATTTGCTTGAAATTATCCGCAAAAACGGGCATTTAGGGTCTATAAGCTTACCCAGCCGATTGGAAAACTCTCATGACGAGCCTCGAAGACGCCCGCGCAGAAGACCGCACCCTGCCGGAAGACGCGACCTTGTTGATCGTCGATGATGACGAGCCGTTGCGTAGCCGGCCCGGCCGCGCCAGGGAAAAGCGCGGCTTCCAGCCCCTTCTCGCCGCCGGCGTTGCCGATGCGGCCGATGTTTTGAAGCAAATCGCCCCGGCCTTTGCTGTTGTCGATTTGCGGCTGGAAGATGGCGACGGCCTGCAGGTGGTCAATCAGATCCATGACAAACGCGAAGACTGCCGCGTCGTCATGCTCACCGGCTATGGCAATATCGCAACCGCGGTCGCCGCCGTTAAAGCCGGCGCTATCGATTACTTGCCGAAACCGGCGGACGCGGACGATGTCGAAAAAGCGCTGCTCGCCAAGCCAGGCCAACAACCCCGACCCCCTGACAATCCCATGTCTGCGGATCGCGTGCGCTGGGAACACATTCAGCGCGTCTATGAACTTTGCGACCATAATGTTTCAGAAACCGCCCGACGCCTCGGCATGCATCGGCGCACCTTGCAACGCATTCTCGCCAAACGCGCGCCGCGCTAGCCGCCTCAGCGCGCTCGCCTGCGACGTTGGTAGCGCGAACAGCGCCATTTCGCCTCACCCCATCGCGCTTATGCGCCCGGCCGGACGCGGCTTGCGATGATTTGATGGCGCAGCGCTTGACGCTCCATCCGCGCTCAGAAACTATTGCCATTCGCCGCCGCTGATGAAGCTGG
>JAJFFZ010000233.1 GCA_021776395.1 Hyphococcus sp.
CGACATCGCCGAGGTCGAGGGCCTCGCCGTCGATTGTCATCTTGCCTTTGGCGAGAGCGTTTTTTTGATAGAACTCGCGCAAGTAAAAAAGATGCACGTTTTTCGGCATCCGCGTGGCGTCGGAGTTCCAGTATAACAAATCGAACTTCGCCGGGCTTTTGCCCTTCATGTAATTGTCAATCACGAACGACCAGATCAAATCATTCGACCGCAGCATGTTGAAGGTGTTGGCCATGGCGCGCCCTTCAAGCACGCCGCCGGCCGCGTCCATCTGTTTTTCAATAGCGTCCAGTTGTTCGTCATCGACAAATAGCAGGAGATCGCCAGCTTCGGAAAAGTCCGCCTGAGCGGTGAAGAAGGTTGCGGAATTCACCCTCCGGTCATCTTTTTTAGCCATCAGCGCCAGCGTCGTCGCCAGCGTCGTGCCGCCGATGCAATAGCCTATGGCATCGGCTTGCGGCTCGCCGGTCGCAGCTTTCACTGCATCCAGCGCCTCATAAACACCTTGATGAATATAATCCTCGAAATTCTTGTTTTTAAGATCAGAATTCGGATTAACCCATGAGACGATGAAGACCGTGCGGCCCTGATCGACCAGCCATTTGATGAATGAGTTTTGCGGTTGCAAATCAAGGATGTAGTACTTGTTGATCCAGGGCGGGATAATCAGCATCGGCTGTTTGGCGACTTCCTCCGTGGTTGGCTGGTATTGGATGAGCTGGAGGATTTCATTTTGAAAGACCACCTTGCCCGGTGTGGTGGCGATATTCTCGCCGAGCGTGAAATAGTCCAGATCAGCCTGCCGGATCGATAGCTCGCCATGACCGCGGTCAATGTCTTCAAGCAGGTTCTCAAGTCCTTTGAGAAGGTTCTCGCCCTTGCTGGCGATGGTCGCCTCGACCACTTCGGGGTTGAGCACGGCGAAGTTGGTCGGCGCCAGCGCGTCGATAAATTGTTTGGTGTAAAACTCCGCCTTGGCTTTTTCATGCGGGTCCATGCCGTCGAGCTGCGCGGTCGTCGTCTCCAGCCAACGCGCGAACACCAGATAGGATTGTTTGACGTAATCCAGCATCGGGTTTTCGTCCCAGGCCGGGTGGGTGAAGCGCTTGTCGCCTGGCTCAGGCATGATCGCCGGCTCGACCTCTTCTCCAGCGAGACGCCGCGACATGGTGGCCATCAGCTTGGCGTAATCGCCCCAGAGGTGGAACTGGCGCTGCATGACCGCGCCGGGATCAGCCGCCAGGCCCTTCATCATCTCCTGAAACGCCTCACCGACATTTAACGGATCGGCAGGCCGCTCGCCGCCAAGCTTTTTGATCCCTGGATTATTGGCGAAAAACGCCCGAACCACTTCCTGACTTTTGCCCGAAATCTTCGTGAGATGTTCGGCCAGTGCATCAAAATCCTCATACAGCGAGGTAGCTTCGGGCGCCGCCGCGTTATTGTCTTTGGGCGCGGCCGCGCCATTGAGTTTGGGCGCGCCAGCCGGCGCCCCGGCGGCGGCTTTCGCCTTAGCCATCTTTTTCCGCTTGTGTTTGCGCTTTTTCGGCGCTTTGGGATTGTCTTCTGCTTGCTTCATTGGGCCGGTTGGGGTTCTAAAGGGGGATGATGGCCGACTATAGGCGGCTCTGGGGCCGGGTGTAAGACCGAATGGTAAAAGACCTCTTTGTGTTCGCAGCCGCGCTCCTGGTGATAGGGTGTTCAAGTGACCAATGGCGCCGTCTGGCGCCGCCGGGCATCCTTAAATATGAGGAGCTGGCGAGCGAAAAACCACCCAACCCAGTGATTGAAGAGGAAATCGCCCAGCGCAAAGACGGCGAAAAGACGCGCTTTCCGAACCTCTCGGCGGCGCCGTCGCGCAGCGACCTCCCAACTGAGCGTAGCCAGGATGAACTCAACGCCGAGATGAACGCGCTGGCTACAGCGCGCGACACGCTCGCCGGTGAGGTGACGCAAGACCGGACCGCAGTCGATGAAGAGCGCGCAACCGCCGGCGATATCATCGCTGCGGGTGATCAATTGGCCGAGCAGGTTGGCGAAGACGAAACCGCGGTGAACGACGAACGCGCAGAAAAATAACGAGACGTTGACTGGCGCCGGCGAGCCTCGCTGGCCGTCTGAAGGGATGAAAGAACGCATGGCAATTGAAGAAGCATATCTCGACCGGGTCCTGACCATGGAAGTCGGGCGCTGTACTGAGGCGGCGGCGGTGGCTGCATCGAAGATGATCGGGCGCGGCGACAAGGAAGGCGCCGACCAGGCGGCGGTGACGGCTTTGCGCGAGGCGTTCAACAAGCTTGAGATGGACGGCACAGTCGTCATCGGCGAGGGCGAGCGCGACGAGGCGCCGATGTTATACATTGGCGAGAAAGTCGGCACCGGCAAGGGCCCGAAAATCGATATCGCGCTCGACCCGCTGGAAGGCACGACGCTGACCGCAAAGGCGATGTCAAACGCGCTGGCGGTCGTCGCCATGGCGCAAGGCGGCACGCTGTTGCATGCGCCGGACGTCTATATGGACAAAATCGCCTGCGGGCCCGGCTATGCGCCCGGAACCATCGACCTTGATGCATCGGTTGAGGACAACATCAGCGCCATCGCCAAGGCAAAAGGCGAGCCGACCGCGGAAGTGACGCTGTGCATTCTCGACCGCGAGCGCCATCAGCCGTTGGTTGAGGGCGCGCGCAAAATGGGTGCGCGGGTGTTCCTGATTTCTGACGGCGATGTCGCGGGCGTGTTTCACACCACAGAGGCCTCGACTGGCATCGACCTTTATGTCGGGCGCGGCGGGGCGCCGGAAGGCGTGCTGGCGGCGGCGGCGCTGAGATGCGTTGGCGGTCAGATGCAAGGCCGGCTGCATTTCCGCACCGACGACGAGCGCGGGCGCGCCGAACGCATCGGCATTACTGACCTGGACCGTAAATACGACCTCTTCGATCTGGCCTCCGGCGATGTCATCTTCGCGGCCACCGGCGTTACCGACGGCACTATGCTCGACGGCGTCAAATGGGAGCGCGGCTTTGTCAACACGCACACCGTGGTGATGCGGTCCAAAACCTCAACCGTGCGCTATATCCGGGCGCGGACATGTCGATGAGGCGGGCGCGGGTAATATGACTGCGTTGCTGACAACGCCGGCGGAACAATCAGCGGCGTTTGCCGACTTAGCTTTGCCCGCCATTGCACAAACCGCCTCCGGGCGGCATTGGCGCTTGCGTGAGGCTGATGGCCGCGAGGCGTTGGCGATGGCGCAGCAGGGCGAGATTGAACTGCTGCTGGCGCGGGTGCTGGTCGCGCGCGGCGTGAGTTGCGAAAATGCGGCGGCCTATCTCAAACCGACGCTGCGCGGTAGTCTGCCCGATCCCTATTGTTTGAAAGACATGGAGGCGGCGACCTCTCGGATAACCGGCGCCATTATCGCGGACGAACGAGTTGGCGTGTTCGGCGATTATGACGTTGACGGAACATCGGCGGCGGCAATTTTAAAGCAATATTTCAACGCCATCGGCGCGCCGCTCGAAATCTATCTGCCGGACCGGATGAGCGAAGGCTATGGGCCGTCCATTGACGCATTTCTGACGCTGAAACAACAAGGTGTCAAAGTTATCATCACCGTCGATTGCGGCGCGGCGGCGCATCAGCCGATAGAACAAGCCGCCGCCGAAAACCTCGATATCGTTATTCTCGACCACCACATGATGAACGGCCCGCCGCCAGCTGGCGCGGTGGCGACTGTCAATCCGAACCGGCCCGACGATATTTCCGGGCTGGAAAACCTCTCTGCGGCGGGCGTCGCCTTCATGACCGTGATCGCGGTCAACCGGGCGCTGCGCGAGGCCGGTTATTTTAAAGACCGCGCCGAGCCGAACGTGTTGCAGCTGCTTGACCTGACGGCGCTGGGGCTGGTCTGCGACGTGATGCAAATCACCGGCCTGACGCGGGTTCTGGTGGCGCAAGGTTTGAAAGTGCTGGGGCAGGGCGGCAATCCGGGCCTCGCCGCGCTGGGCGCCCGCGCCGGCATGAAAGGCCCGCCATCGACATATCATTTGGGGTTTTTGCTGGGGCCGAGGATCAATGCCGCCGGGCGCATCGGCCATGCGCGCCTCGCCTTTGAACTTCTGACGACCACGGACGATGCGCGCCGACAATATCTCGCGGAAAAGCTCCATGTCATGAACGCCGAGCGCCAGGCGATTGAAGCCGACGTGCAGGGTGAGGCGTTGCGCGCGATTGAAAAAGACAAGCTCTATGAGGACGCCGCCATCATTGTCGCCGGCGATGGCTGGCATCCGGGCGTCGTCGGCATTGTCGCCGGACGCCTCAAAGAAAAGTATGACCGGCCGGTGGTGGTCATCGGCGTTAATGACGGCGCCGGCAAAGGCTCGGGCCGCTCCATCACCGGCGTCGATCTCGGCGGCGCCATAAGCGCTGCAAAAAATGACGGATTATTAATCGCCGGCGGCGGCCATGCGATGGCGGCGGGGCTGACGATTGCGCCGGATAAAATCGCCGCCCTGCGCCAACGGCTGATCGATACGCTGGAGGCGGATGTGGCGGCGGCGCGCGAGAACCGCACGCTCGATATCGATGCGGTGATCGCCCCCGGCGCGGTCACCAAAACTTTCGCGGAAATGATCGCCCAGGCCGGGCCCTATGGTCCGGGCAATCCGGAGCCGGTTTTTGCGCTGACCGATATGCGCGCCGATTACGTCAAAACCGTCGGGCAAAACCATATCGCACTGACGCTGAAAGGAGACGCCGGCCAGAGCGTGCGGGCGATCGCCTTCCGGGCTGAAGGCGAGCCGCTGGGCGAGGTTTTGCGCGCCGGCGGGCGGCTCCATATCGCCGGCAGGGTCAAAGCCGACGACTGGCGCGGCGGCGACGCCGGCCAGCTCCAGATCAGCGATGCAGCGTCCGCGTCATGATTTTGCGAGCTGGGAGCGGTTAGGGGCTTGCAAGCCCCCGCATCCCTCGCATATACAGCGCCTTCGCCGCATCGGCGAGCCGGTACGGGCCCTTCGTCTATCGGTTAGGACGCCAGGTTTTCAACCTGGAAAGAGGGGTTCGATTCCCCTAGGGCCTACCATTTTCCCGACACGAAATTTGACCGTGTCAGTAGAGCGCCTTGCACTGTGGCGGGCATTTGCCTGCCAGATAATACGGCTCGCCGGGGCCCTGCGGAACGATTGTAGTTCTATCTTTTCATGCTCAACTACCGTCGCCATTACGCCGATGCGCGTACAAATGGCGGGCTGAAGCTCGCCCTACGCGGCGATCGCCGCATGCTTAGACTTCAAGACAAAGATATTTCGTTTCGAGATATTCTTCGACGCCCTGACGGCCGCCCTCTCTTCCGAGGCCTGATTGTTTGACGCCGCCAAACGGCGCGACCTCTGTTGAGATGATGCCGGTGTTGATCCCCACCATGCCGGCTTCAATCGCTTCAGCTATTTTGAATGCGCGCGATAGATTTTGCGTGAACAAATAAGCCGCAAGGCCGAACTGCGTATCATTGGCAAGGGCAATGGCCTCATCATCAGTTTTAAATTTTATGACCGGGGCCAGCGGTCCGAAGGTCTCTTCATGAGCGATTTGCATAGACTGCTCGGCGCCAGTTAAAACCGTTGGCTCAAAGAACAAACCGCCGCGCGCATGCGGTTTGCCGCCGGTTGTTACCGAGGCGCCTTTATCTAAGGCGTCGGCTAAATGCGCCTCGACCTTGTCAACCGCAGCTACATCAATCAGCGGGCCGATTTGTACGCCGTCATCCATGCCATCGCCAACATTCAACGTCGATGCAAGCCGCGATAGCCTTTCAACAAACCCATCATATGCGCCTTCTTGAACATAGATGCGATTAGCGCTGACGCATGTCTGGCCTGCATTTCGAAATTTGCATAAAATTGCCGCAGCGGCGGCTTTGTCTAAATCGGCGTCATCAAGAACCACAAAAGGCGCATTACCGCCAAGTTCTAAAGATAGTTTTTTGATCGTGTCCGCACACTGGCGCATCAACAGCCGGCCAACTTCCGTCGAGCCTGTAAAAGTCAGCTTTCGAACGGCTTCATTGGCCGTAAGCTCACCGCCGATCATTTCTGCATCACCAGTAATTACTGAAAAAACGCCTGGCGGCAGCCCCGCTTTGTCGCCGAGTGAAGCCAGCGCAAGCGCAGACAGCGGCGTTTGCTCTGCAGGCTTCACAATCATCGCACACCCCGCAGCAAGCGCGGCGCCGGCCTTTCGCGTAATCATCGCATTGGGAAAATTCCACGGCGTAATCGCCGCTGTAATGCCCACAGGCTGTTTGATTGTGATCAGTCTTTTGTCACGCATATGGCCTGGGATTGTTTCTCCGTAAGTGCGTTTTGCCTCCTCCGCAAACCATTCAATGAAAGAAGCGCCATAGGCGATCTCTCCGCGCGCTTCTGCGAGTGGCTTTCCCTGCTCAAGCGTTAAAAGGCGCGCCAGGTCTTCCTGCTCGGCCATGATCAACTCAAACCAACGCCGAAGGATTACGCTTCGTTCTTTCCCTGTTTGCTCACGCCATTGTTCGTATGCGGAGCCAGCCTCGGTGATGGCTGCGCGGGCCTCAACGGCGCCCATATTGGGAACGCTGGCGATGAACTCTCCGGTCGAGGGATTGCTGACGTCAAACGTCGCACCATCATCGGCGCCGCGCCATTCACCGCCAATATAAGCCTTGTCATTAATCAGATGCGCAACCACCGCTCGCTCCTTTACTTTTTAGATTCACTTTTGTTTCGCGCCATGAGTAAGAACAAGAGCCCTGACCCAAACCAGACTGCCAGCAGTCCCCATTCATGGGGCCATTGAAGGGCCGCTGGCGAGCCGGGCAGGTAAAGCGCCAACAAAGCGATGCTGAAAATGAGCGCTGCAACGCCGGTCAATACGCCGCCCGGCGTTTTATAGGGCCGTTCCAGCAACGGCTCGCTGCGCCGCAATTTCAAAAACGCCGCAGCGACGAATAGGTAAGCAACAACAATGCTAAAGCCGCCAGCATTTACGATCCACACCAAGGCGTTGCGTCCAAGCATCGGGGCAAAAACAGAGAGCATTCCAATTAGCAAGATCGCTGGCCATGGCGTGCCAAAGTTGGGGTGCACCTTGCCCAAAAAGGCGGGTAACTGTCCGGAACGCGCCAATGCAAATACCGCCCGGCTGCCGCCAATCAGGAATGCATTCCAGCTTGTCAAAATGCCGCCGATCCCGGCGATGACTATGAATTGCGCTGCGGTTCGCGAATTCCAGTACGCGCCGGCCGCATCCGCCGCCGCCAGGTCAAAGCTATCATTTGACGCCGGCGCCAGGCCGACAGCGAAAACAATCAGCAGATAAAATATCACCGCAAATATGATTGATTGAACAAGGGCGCGTCCGATTTCACGTTTCGGTGC
Organism: Hyphococcus sp.; assembly: GCA_021776395.1. GTDB lineage: Bacteria > Pseudomonadota > Alphaproteobacteria > Caulobacterales > Parvularculaceae > Hyphococcus. Next base: position 7,416 of record JAJFFZ010000233.1, read on the forward strand.
GTCGATCTCTTCTGCCGATTGCGGAATGACATCAAACCCAACGAATAGAAACGGAACCATGACAATAACAGAGAAGACGCCCGCAAGCCCTTTCCAGGCAGGCTGATCAAAGTGCATCGCGTTCATACTGGTCACACCGCCGCTCAGTAAAACTAGTCCCGCAAGAAGTATTAAAACTAACACCACCGACTGAACACGCGCCGCAACACGCACGCCGAGGATATTTATCATTGTGATAAGGATGGCGCCGCCGGCGCCCAGCGCCACTTCGCTGGCGTGAACCGTGTAACCGGCAACCACCCACAAAGGCGCTATCTTGAATTCCGGAAAGAGGTAAACAACCGCCACAGGCAGAGCGATGGCTTCGAATGCGACCACCGACACATAACCGAAAATAATCGACCACGTGCAAATGAAAGAAACCGTCTTGCCAAAGGCGCGTTCGGTATAGGCGTGCTCACCGCCAGCGAAAGGCAATGCCGAAGCAAGTTCGGCGTAAGTTAATCCAATTACAATGATCGCGATGCTGCCGAGGAAAAAGGCGAGGCTTGCGCCTAAAACACCCGCTTGGGATATCCATAGCCCCGCCAGGATAACCCAGCCCCACCCGATCATGGCGCCAAACCCCAGCGAGACAACATCAAAACGTCCAAGGACGCGTTTCAGACTGGTCTTTTTATCGGTTGGCTTGTTCATTAGATCTCTCGCGGCTCAATCTTCTGTATCAAGTTTTAATCAACGCCGCGCTCATAGACGACTTCACCGTTGAGGATGGTGATATCAACTTTCGCATCGAGTATTTGCTTCGGTCGCGTTCTGGTGATGTCGCGATCAAGAATAACGATATCGGCCATCATGCCTAGCGAAATCTGTCCTTTCTTGTGTTCTTCAAATGTGAAATAGGCGCCGCCGGCCGTATACATTCTCAACGCCTCAAGCACATCAACACGTTCTTCGGAACCATAGACAGCGCCGGAATCGCCCTTGCGCGTAACCGCAGCATAAACACCAACAAGCGGGCCCATTGGGATAATGTCCGACGAAAAAGCCATTTTAATTCCATAACCTATCGGCGTCGCAATGGAGTTATTATGGGCCAGTCGCGGCCCCGATAAATACGCCGTGTAGCGGCCTTCAAGACTATAGGTGAAATTTGGCTGCTGAATAATGCCGATGCCATGATCGGCCATGAACTTCATAGTTCGTCTCGTCGGCATGACTGTGAAATGGTTGAGAAAGTGCCGATGGTCGGCGCGGGGCGCGCGCTCAAGGATGCCGCTAAAAATATCAACAGTTTCTTCAATTGCCGCATCGCCAATCGTGTGAAACCCTAGCTGCCAACCTGCCTCATGCGCTTCAGCTGCAAAAACAGCCAGTTCATCGAGCGATACGGAAAGGGACCCAAAATAATCGGGGTCGTCTTTATACGGCTCGCGCGTCCAGGCTGCGGGACCTGTGAACCCGCCATCTACAAAAACTTTGAGCGGCCCAACCTTGAGCCGCTCATCGCCATCGCCTGTTTGCAACCCAAACTCTGTAAGTTGCGCGAATGCATCGACGGCGGATAAATTTCCGAAGCCAGAATTAATTTGCACTGTTGCGCGCGGCAGAGGGCTGCGTGATTGTTCATATACCGCGCTCCAGATTTTCCGATAATCAGAAATGCTGGTCGATGCATCGGTGAGGCTCGTAATTCCTAACCGGAACTGATCTCCTAACCGTTGTTCCAAGTCTGCTTTTATTTCTGCCGGACTTCCATCAGGAATATGCCTGTTGATAAGGTCGCGACGTTCGCGAATCACACCTGAAAGCGCGCCGTCATCGAAACGCTCCAACACGCCGCCATCTGGATTGGGGGAGGCCGCACTTAATGCCGCGATTTCCAAAGCAAGAGAGTTCGCAACGCCGCTATGGCCTCCTTCGCGTGTAAGAAAGACAGGATTGTTGGGCGCTACAGCATCCAAATCAAGCCGTGAAGGTTTGCGCGCATCCTCCAGACGGTCTTCGGACCACCCATAGCCGGTGATCCAGGCGCCGGCCCCTAGTGCTTCAGCCTTCTGTCGCACCAGGTTTTGGAGTGCGGTGATTGACCTAGTTTCAGATAGGCTGATCCAACGATCAGGCCTGCCGCGAAGATGCGTATGCGCATCGTTAAATCCTGGAAGCGCTAACCGGCCCTCAAGATTAATTGTTTGATCAGCTTTGTATTTTTCAAGAAGATCATCACCACCGGTCGCAATAATTGTTCCATCGGATATGACAATGGTTCGATAGAAGTCATGTTTGTCATTCGCAGAAAAAATAGGGCCGTTATATATGATGAGACCAGCTGGGTGTCGCCCTTCGGCGCAGCTAGTAACAAAAATTAGAGCGATGCAAACCAGTAGTTTTAAATTCATGACTTTATGCAGCCAATGCTTTTTCAAGAACATCGAGCCCTTCATCAAGGAGGGCGTCAGAGATCGTTAATGGATAAAGAAATCTGATTGTCTCACCTGAAACGCCGCAACTTAATAAAACGAGCCCATGGTCGAGCGCTTTTGTGGTTACACGTTTCGCCGCCGCGCCATCGGGATTTTCGCCGCCGCGCGTTGTGACAAGATCGAATGCAACCATAGAGCCTAGCCCGCGAATGGCGTCGATTGGCAAAAGGTCATCGCGGCGTGAAAATTTCTCAAGCCGTTCGGTGAGATGCGCGCCGAGTGCTACAGAGCGATCAAGCAGACCTTCCTCGTCGATCACATCTATCACAGCGAGCGCCGCTGCGCAGGCGACAGGAGAGCCGGCATAGGTGCCCCCAAGACCGCCCGGACCAACGCTGTCCATAATATCCGCTTTGCCGATGACAGCGGATAAAGGAAAGCCGCCAGCCAGAGATTTCGCTGATGTAATGAAATCAGGTTCAACGCCTGAATGTTCAATAGCGAATAACTTACCTGTTCTGGCAAATCCAGATTGAACCTCGTCTGCAATCAGCATAATTCCGTATTCGTCGCATAGAGACCGTAACTTTTGTAGTAGCTCAACTGGTGCAACATGAAACCCGCCTTCACCCTGAACGGGCTCAATGACAATTGCGGCCAGACGGGAAGGGGCGATATCAGCTCTGAATATGTGCTCTAAAGCGTTTAACGTCGCCGGAACATCAATGCCGTAGCGTGAGATGGGGAACGGCGCATGATAGACGTCCGCAATCATTGGCCCGAAAGAATCCTTATAGGGAACAACTTTTCCGGTCATTGCCATTGTCATCATCGTGCGCCCATGAAAACCGCCAGAAAAGGCGAGGACGCCGGAGCGACCAGTCGCCGCGCGTGCAATTTTCACTGCATTCTCAACCGCTTCAGCGCCGGTTGAGAAGAATATGGTCTTGGCTTCGCGGATTGGCGCGCGTACATTTAGCCGCTCCGCCAGTTCGATATACGCTTCATAACCCGCCACCTGAAACGCCGTATGGGTGACTTTGTCAATTTGCGCATGCGCGGCGGCAATAACCTTGGGATGACAATGCCCCGTATTGAGGACCGCAATGCCGCTGGCGAAATCAATGTAGCGACGCCCCTCAACATCCCACATTTCTGCATTCTCAGCATGGTCAATGAAAATAGGCGCCGCTGTAGCAACGCCGCGCGGCACAGCGTTGTATCGCCGGTTTAATAGATCATCATTTGTCGACATATCGAATACCCTCTTACGTCCTTCGTTTTTGGCTATGGGCGCGCCGCCGCTTAACTTTGAGATTTCGCGGTGCGATCCAAGTTCAATGCGGGAAGGAGCATCACTATAGTGCTCAGCCCAAGACCGATCAGTGCAAAATTGATGAGAGAAGCAAAACCAAAACCTGCATCAAGTATGCGCCCGGCGATAAGGGGTCCTGTGGCAAGCCCAAGTTTTGAAATAAACCCGCCGAACGCTGACAGCCTTCCGGCTTTGTCGAACTCTGCCGTCATGCCAAGCAGGTAGGCAATCACCATGCCCCAGGTAATTCCCGTTGCACAGTTTGCAAACAAATACGCCCATGCCTGTCCACTTAAATGGAAAAAGCCCGTTCCGCCTAAAGTCAAAGCCATCCCAAAAAGCAACGGCCAAAATCGTCCAAAGCGAATGCCAATAACCATCACAACCAAAGGTCCAAGCAGCGCCACCCATGTTGCAAGACCGAGCGCCATGCTGACATAATTTCGGTCGAGCCCATAATTGAGGCCGAGGCGAATGATGAACGCAAGCAGCGCCATATTTGCTGCTTGAAATATGAAGATAGCTAGTAAGGTCATGGAAAGTGGAAATGTCTTCACACGGCCTTGGGATATCATTGTACGTGTATGACGATCTACAGGGTATCGGTGCAGGAAAGGCACCATTAAGAGCGTCGCCAAGCTAAATGCGGCAAGTGAAAGGAAAAGCGCTTGTGTGCCGTATATTGGTACGAGCCGCGGCAAGAACATCACGCCTAAACCGCCGAGGCCGAACTGTACAAACAGGAGTGTTCCAAATGTTCTGTCGGGTGATTTCGTTCGTGCAATGATGGAAAAAGCAACGCCAACCAGAAAACCGCCAAACAAGCCATGGACCAGGCGCATTCCTAGTAATGCGTCGGCAGACGTGACCGGTATCGATCCGAGGTCTAGCGCGATAAGGCCAAAAAGCGCTGCAAGCGCCATGGGCCGCCAGGGGAAACGCTTAACAACCGTCACAGCAAACAGCGCGCCCAACGCTGCGCCATAAATGTTCGCCGAGCCAATGTTGCCCGCCGCGCTTTCGCTGACGCCCATGCCGGAGACAAGCCCATCAACGATCGCCGCCATTATATTGACATAGAAAAGGCCCGCCGTTGCTAGAAAAGCAAGCATGATTGCAGCGATGAGGCTATCGGGGGAAGCTTTGGGAAATATGCTCCGTTCTGCGGCGTGGTCGGAGGTTTCAACCATGGTCATCCCCTGTGCCGCACATTGGTTTGTGCTTGTCTGCAGCCTGAACGCCGCGCGCCCATGCAAATTCCTGATTATCACTCACGTAATAATAGATAACGTCATTGGGCATCAGCACGACGGAAACGCCGCCGAAACCTGACATGAACGGCATCCAGACAGGGCTGTCACATTGCAGCACGCCGCCGGCATTCCATGCCCAAAAACCGTTATTGTAGCGGAAGTTCTTATCTGGTGCGGGCAGTCCAGGGTCAGATTTGTTTTCCTGCAATGCGGACGCTAACAGGCCAGTATTGACTAACGGCACACCATCGTGAATGCCGCCGTCAACAGCGATAAATTGAGCAAGCTTGGCAATGTCATCAGGCAAATAGGTCAGCCCCCAGCCGACAAATGGTTGGCGAACGCTGTCGCGCGTTCTACGCGTTGTGTATGTCACGGGCGAAAGGCCAATATTTCTCCAGATAGGATCGACTAATAAGTCTTTATATATGTCGCCTTCATCTCCAATGCGCTCGCGCAGAAAGGATTGCATTGCCGTTCCCAGAATATAATGATCCGATGTGTGATAAACCCACTGCTGTCCAGGGGCAGACTTTTTTGGGTATGATGTGCAAGCGCGGTTGATTTTATCCGCATGGGATGCAACGATAAAGAACCCGTCCAGAACGGAAGCATTCTCATCGGCTTCGCGTGCACGAGAATTATATCTCCCGGTCGCCATGTCGAGAGCATTGCCAAATGTCACATCGCGCCAGCCGGCGGCGGCGCATTCCGGCACATACTGATCAATCAACGCATTCATCGCGCCGGGATAGAGCTGTTCCAGTCGCATCATGCCGAGACCGGCAAAAATTGATTTTGCTGTGGAATAAGACGGCAGAGCAACGCTCTCGCAAAAAGGGTAGGGGCCATAGCGTGTCAAGCAGCCGCCGCGATAATGGACGCCTTCAATAACAACACCATAGGTGGTCAGGTATTCCGGTGTTACATCCATCGGAGCAGCGAACGCATCTGGATCAATCGCAGGGTAATCTGCGCCAAGCTCAGCGATGGGTTTGACCGGCAGCTTGCCGCCCATCTCTTGTTTATAGGCTGCTAGGATTGCATTCGCGTTGGCCACACGCCGAGGCGTATAACTTGCCTCCGCTACGCCCCACATATCATACTGAAAATAAAAACAGGTTTCCGATGCGATTTGATATGCCGCCCGAGAGATATCTCCGCCGGGTTTGAATAGGAAAGTCAAAACACCGTTATGGGTGCAGTTCGCATTGCGTTCTTGCAACGCAAACGGGACTGCTGCGCGCGTGTAGCCATTATCGCCCGGTTCGCTCCACACACGCCCAGGCTCAACGATTAGATCCCAGGCTTCATTGTCTGTTCGAATAAGACCTCTGGTTACGGGAATCAAAGTATTTTCTGACTGAACAAAATCCAACTCAAAACTCGGTGGGTGCTTGATGCCTGGAAGAGGGTCAACCATGAAGTTGAAATTATCACGCAATATTTTGATGGCGCCTTGATCTGGATTGATTTCAAACTTTATCCGGCCCTCAAAGCGCCCGACCGGCGTCTGCGCGTCACCGGCCTGGGTATATGCCTGCATGGCGACAGGGCTTTGCAGCCTGTCGTCGCCGAGCAAAAACGCCAAAGAAAGTTGTTGTCGCGGTCCGGATTGATCGTGTGATGATTGTTGAGGCCGCGCAGTGATGCGAATATTGTCCGCCCAGCAAGTGTCATTATCGCCGTTCCCGGCAACGCGGATCCTAACGATGAAAGGCGCGCCTTTCGTCGGTGATATGTGAATATCGGTGGAAAAGTGTTCCAGTTGGCCGCCTGATTTGGGCGGCGTAAAAGTGGGCCACTTTGAGCGTTGCCGGGATAGGTTTCCGGGATTTGCAAGGAGCAAGCCCCGGGAATGTATGGCATGAGATTATATG
>JAJFFZ010000234.1 GCA_021776395.1 Hyphococcus sp.
AGGCGCGACAATTTCATCCAGCGCCGAGGCGACGGCGAGTGCGGCGATGAATGATATCTGTCCGAGCGCGCTGGCGGCGGCTTGCGGCTTGAACGCCAGCGTGCCGGCAAAATCACCGGTCGCCTGGCGCCAGGCGCGGCCCTGACGGCCGTAGCCCGAGGTCTGGCGGAGCGCGATAAACCAGCGCGGCCCCGGCTCGCCAAGCGGCGCCCGCCGGCGCGCCTCCAGGCTGGTGGAATCAAGTATTTCGAAGATGTCGAGATAGGCGCCTGAGGGAAGTCTCGCCACGCGCTAAAACAGCGCCGCCGCCGCGCGGCCGGCAAACTCAGTGAGGCGTCCCATGAAAACGGTCAGCACCGGGAACATTAACAGCGCCGAGCCCCAGGCGGCGAATTTTAACGCCGGACCGGCGTCGCGCTCAAACGGCTCGGCGGGTTCATCGAACCACATGAACCAGACAATGCGCAGATAATAATAGGCCGACACCGCGCTGGCGAAGACACCGACTATAGCCAGCCAGACCAGTCCCGCATCGACCGCAGCGAAGAACACATACCATTTACCGAAGAACCCGGCGGTTGGCGGCACGCCCGCAAGCGAGAACAACAACACCGTTAAAATAATCGCCAGCGGCATATTGGTTTTCGTCAGCCCGGAAAGATCAGCGATATTTTCCGTCATCCCGCCGCGCCGGCGCATCATCAAGATGCAGGCAAAGGCGCCAATCGTCATCGCCACATAAATCGTCATATAGATGAGTACGGATTTGACGCCCTGCGCCGTCCCCGCCGACAGACCGATCAGCGCGTATCCCATATGGCCAATCGAGGAATAAGCCATCAGCCGTTTGATATTGGATTGCGGGATCGCCGAGAACGCGCCGATCGCCATTGAGGCGACGGCGATCATCGCAAGCACCGGCTGCCAGTCATCCAGAGCGCCGTGGAAAGACGACACCAACACGCGCGCGAACAACGCCATGCCCGCAAGCTTGGGCGCGGCGGAGAAAAACGCCGCCACCGGCGTCGGCGCGCCTTCATAAACGTCCGGCGTCCACATATGGAACGGCGCGGCGGAGACTTTAAAAGCGAGGCCGGAAATTAAAAACACCAGGCCAAAGATAAGCCCGACATTGGCGCCTTCCAGTGACGCGATGCGGGCAATCTCCTCAAACGAGGTCGAGCCGGTGAAGCCGTAAATCAGTGATGCGCCATATAACAATAGACAAGTCGACAAAGCGCCGAGGACGAAATATTTAAGCCCCGCCTCGGTTGAGCGGCGGCTGTCACGCTTAAACGCGGCGAGAATATAAAGCGCCAGGCTCTGGGTCTCGATGCCCATATAGAGCGAGATGAGATCGGTCGCCGACACCATCAGCGACATGCCGAAGGCGGCGAGCACAATCAGCACCGGATATTCAAACCGGCGCAGTTTCTCGCCTGCGAAATATTGGTCGGACATCAAAATGGCGACCGCCGCGGCGAGATAAATAATCACCTTGGCGAAGGTCGAGAACGCATCGATGCGGAAGGCGCCGTTAAACAATGACGCCGTCGGCGCGGTTGGCGAGAACAACACCGCGAAGACGGCGACCAGCAACAGCCCGACGCAAGCATAGCCAATCTGCTTGGCGGACTTATCGCCAATAAACACGCCAGTAATCAGCAGCGTCATCGCGCCGAGCACCAGCACAAGCTCCGGCGCGGCGAAAGAAAGGGTCTCGAATATGCCCATTACCGCAACGCTCCCGCCGCCAGCGCAGCATCATAATTTTCCATCAGCAAATCGACCGAGGGCGAGAACACATCCAGCGCCGGGCTCGGATTAATACCGAGATAAAGCGCAAACGCCATCAACGCACCGAGAGATAAAAGCTCGCGCCGATCGACATCGGGGATCGACATCAAGGCTGGCTTCACCAACTCGCCATACATCACCTCGCGGTACAGCCGCAACGCGTAAGACGCCGACAGAATAACGCCGAAGGTTGCGAAGAACGCAATCCAGCTATTGACCTTGAACGCGCCGACAAGAGTGAGGATCTCACCGATGAAACCGCTGGTGCCCGGCAGCCCGACATTGGCGAGCGTGAAGAACAAAAACAAAAATGCATAAAGCGGCATGCGATGCACCAGCCCGCCATAGGCTGCGATCTCGCGCGTGTGCATGCGTTTATAGACAACACCAACGCATAAGAAGAGCGCGCCGGAGATGAAGCCATGGCTCAGCATCTGGAACAGGCCGCCCTCAATCCCCTGCTTGGTGGCGGTGAAAATCCCCATGGTGACAAAACCCATATGCGCCACCGAAGAATAGGCGATGAGCTTTTTCATATCTTCCTGCGCCAGCGCAACGAGGGAGGTGTAAATGATCGCGATGATCGACAGGGCGTAAATGAACGGCGCAAAATCGGCGCTGGCGAGCGGGAACATCGGCAGCGAGAACCGCAAAAATCCGTAGCCGCCCATTTTCAACAGGATCGCCGCCAGAACAATCGAGCCCGCGGTCGGCGCCTGAACATGCGCATCAGGCAGCCATGTGTGGAACGGCCACATCGGCATCTTCACCGCAAAGGACGCAAAAAAGGCGAACCACAACCATTTCTGCGCGCCGGCGGGGAAATCAAACTGCTGCAAGGCGACAATGTCGGTGGTGCCGGCTTGCGCATACATCCACGCCATCGCCACCAGCAGGAACAGCGAGCCGATTAGCGTGTAGAGGAAAAACTTCAGCGCCGCATAGACCCGGCTTGGTAATGTGAAGCCGGCAAATTCTTTTGTGCCTTTCGAGCCCCAGACGCCGATGATTAAAAACATCGGGATCAGGCTGCCCTCGAAGAAGACGTAAAATAGAAACAGATCCAGCGACACGAACACGCCGATCATCAAGGTTTCCAAAACCAGGAACGCAATCATGTAATCGGCGACGCGCGACTTGATGGAATCCCATGAGGCGAGAATGCAGATCGGCATGATGAACGTCGTCAGCAAGACGAACAGAATGGAAATCCCGTCAACGCCGAGCTTGTAGGAGATGCCGCCGCCGAGCCAGGCGGTTTCTTCCACCAGCTGGAAGCCGGCCAGCGAGCGGTCGTATAGGGCAAACACGCCGAGTGAGATCAGGAAGGCGCCAACGGTAAAGGCGAGCGCGATGATGCGCGCATTGCGCTCAACCTGTTCAAGGTCCGGCCCGTCGATGACGCCGTCATCATTCTTCTTGGCCATCATCCGCGAGGCGACGATGAACAGGGCGCCAATCAGCGGCGCGAAGGTTAAAAGGGTAAGCCAGGGCTGGGCTGCAAAACTCTCGATCATGGTCAGCCCCCCGCCCGGATTAAGACAAAGGTGATAAACACCGCGATGCCGATCAGCATGGCGAAGGCGTAGTGATAGAGATAACCGCTCTGGATTTTGACGATGCGCCGCGCGCCCGCCGCAACGCCGGCGGCGATGCCGTCGGGGCCGACCGCGTCAATGGTTTTGCCGTCGCCCTCAAGCCAGAACAGCCGGCCAATCCGGAACGCCGGTTTGACCAGCAGGAAGTCGTAGATCTCATCGAAATACCATTTGTTCTTGAGGAAGCCGTAAATCATCCCGCCCTCGCGCAACAGGCCCGGTTTCAACGGATCGCCGCGCAGATAATGATTGGCGGCGATAAGAGCGCCAGACAACATCGCCAGGAACGGCGCCCAGAGAACCCAGGTCGGAACATGATGGCCCTCGCCTTCGACGCCCGCGTCTTCTTGCGCCGACGCTTCAACTGGCGCGCCATGCACCGTTTCATCCGTAGCCGCATGGCCAGCGCTTGGCGCGGCTTCAACATGCTCTGCGGTTTTGAAATACAGCGCGTCGCCCCAGAACTCTCGGCTATTGTCGCCGACAAACTGGCCGTAAAACGCCATGCCGGCGACCAGCGCGCCGATCGCCAGCGGGATTAGTGGCGCCATCATCGCATCAGGCACCGCATGGGGGTGTTTGCGGACCGCCTCCGGCGCCCGGCTCGGCCCCCAGAAGGTGAGGAAAATAAGCCGCCAGGAATAAAACGCGGTCATCACCGCGGCGAGCAGTCCGAGGATGAAAGCGAAATACCCAAATGTCCGCCCGACCTCGCCAGCGGCAAACGCGCCTTCAAGGATCATGTCCTTAGAGACGAACCCGGCGGCGCCAAACGGCGCGCCAAAAAGATACAGCCCCGGAATGCCGACCCCGGTAATCGCAATCGTGCCGATCACCATCAAAATATGCGTGAACGGCAGGACGTCCCGCACCCCGCCCATTTTCTTGATGTCCTGCTCGTGATGCATGGCGATGATTACCGCGCCGGAACCGAGGAACAACAGCGCTTTAAAGAACGCATGGGTAAACAGATGAAACATCGCCGCGTCATAGGCGCCGACGCCGGCGGCGAAAAACATATAGCCGAGCTGCGAGCAGGTGGAATAGGCGATGACTTTTTTAATGTCGTCCTGAAGCAGCGCCACAGTGGCTGCAAAAAACGCCGTCACCGCACCGACCAGCGTCACCATCGCGGCGGCGCCCGGCGCATATTCGTAAATCACCGAGCAGCGCGAGACCAGATAAACGCCGGCCGTGACCATGGTCGCGGCGTGGATCAGCGCCGACACCGGCGTCGGGCCTTCCATGGCGTCCGGCAGCCAGGTGTGGAGGAAGAACTGCGCCGACTTGCCCATGGCGCCGATGAACAACAACACGCCGATCACCGTCCGCGCATGCCAGTTCTGGCCAAGGAAATTGATGGTCAGTTCCTGAATAGGCGCGCCGGCGCTCTGTCCGAAGGGGGTAATGTCTGCGTTGGCGGCGACCGCGTTGAACACCGTATCGAACTCGACAGAACCGAACACATAAAACACCGCGACAATGCCGAGCGCGAAACCGAAATCGCCGACCCGGTTGACGATAAACGCCTTGATCGCCGCATCATTGGCGGACTTTTTCTTGAACCAGAAACCGATCAGCAAATAAGACGCGAGCCCGACGCCTTCCCAGCCGAAAAACAATTGCAGGAAGTTATCCGCCGTCACCAGCGTCAACATCGCGAAGGTGAACAGCGACAGGTAAGCGAAAAACCGCGACTGCTCGCCATAGTCTTTCATGTAGCCCATGGAATACCAGTGGACGAGGAACGAGACCGAGTTCACCACCACCAGCATCACCGCCGACAACGCATCAAGCCGCACCGCCCCGACCGCTTTGAAGCCGCCCGACGTAATCCAGGTGAACAGCTCTATGGTCCGCACGCCGCCGCCATCGTTCCCCATCAGCGAGGTGACATCGAACAACAAAACCCATGCGATCACCGCCGCCAGCAGCAACAGTCCCGTCGTCAACAGCTCCGCCGCGCGCGGCCCAATAGCGCGCCCGACCGGCATCGCCAGCAGCGCGCCGAACAGGGGCAGTAAGACGACAAATGATTCCATTGATGCGGGGCCCTAGTTCTTCATCAAGCTGGCGTCGTCAACGGCGATGTCGCCGCGCGTGCGGAAGAACGCAACAAGAATGGCAAGCCCGACGGCCGCTTCCGCCGCCGCCACCGTCAACACCATAAAGGCGAAGACCTGACCAGTGAGGTCGCCAAGAAATTGCGAGAACGCAACCAGGTTGATGTTCACCGCGAGCAGCATCAACTCAATCGACATCAAGATGACGATGACGTTTTTGCGGTTGAGAAAAATCCCCGCCATGCCAATCGCGAACAGGACCGCCGCGACAGAAAGGTAATGCCCAAGGCCGATATCCAGCATCTTATGAACGTCCCATTTTCATGAAAGCCCCATTTTACGAAAGCCCCTGGCCGGTAGGAAGATCGACAAGCTCAACCCCGTCTTCGCGCTTGCGCCCAACTTGCGCTGCCGCATCCTGCTTTTTAATGCCTTCGCGCGTCCGGAAAGTCAGGACAATCGCGCCGATCATCGCCACCAGAAGGATGACCCCGGCGATCTGAAAATAATGCACGTAGTCGGTGTAAAGAATGAGGCCGATAGCCTCGATATTGGTCGGCCCGTTGGGATCGGCGACCGTCTGCGCCGCGGTCGGCGAAGGATGCGCGAGCGCCAGATCCGCGTCCGTCGGAAACGCCCACACCGAGACCACCATGATGAGCTCGACAACCACCAGCACCGCTATGGCGCCGCCAAACGGCAGATATTGCAAGAAGCCCTGTTTCAGCTCGACGAAGTCGACATCGAGCATCATCACCACGAACAAAAACAAAACCGCAACCGCGCCGACATAAACCACCACCAAGACCATCGCCAGATATTCAGCCCCCATCAGCACGAACAGACCGGCCGCAGCGATGAAGGTGGATATCAGGAACAGCACCGAATGCACCGGGTTCTTCGACGCCACCACCATCAACGCCGACGCGAGGATGGCGAAAGAAAAGACATAAAAGGCGATAACGGCTACCGACATAAGAGCGCTTCGCTTGACCTTTGAAAACTTCGATACTCGGGGGAACTTGACTAGGCTGGAACAAAACAGGCGGGAACAGCGCCGGATGACGTTGCATGACGGGCATTCGCACGGCCTGCAATGCGACTCACACGCACGCACGAAATCCGCTGCGTTTTAACCGCCTTGGCGAGGCATTGCAAAGGGTTGAGACGGGTTATTTCAGGGATATTTCGGGGGGTTTGGAGGGGGGCGGCGAGCGCTTGGCGGTGATGCTTTTTAGATGGCGTCGCAGGCCCCCTTCGACCGCTTCGCGGCCACTTCCCCCATAAATGGGGGAAGAAAAGAGCACGACCTACATTCCTCCCCCGTGCAAACGGGGGAGGTGTCGGCGGAGCCGACGGAGGGGGCTCTTGCATCCAGACCAAACGGCGCAAACCCACACAACCGCCACACGAATCGATTCGTCGATTTTACAACTCCAGGAGGGTAGTTGGCCATAAAACCTATATTTGGTGAAAAGTTATCCTCACCGATTCCAGCGGCCTTACACTCTCCCCAACGTCGAGATGCGGCCAACCCCATAGGCGATTGGCTCCCCAACGGGACATCGCAACCCCTAAAGGCCCTTACGGCGTTCATGCGCGGGAAGCGTCAAGCTTGCTCGCACAGGCTTAGTTTGAGCGCCTTCGCGCTCGGGCTGTTTGACATTGTGAATCCTTGCGCCGCCGTCGGTCCCATTCAGTTGGCTGTCGCGGCGCCGAACCTCTCGCCCCCGGCGCTCAACAGAGTGAAACGCCCGGCCCAAAAACTGCGGCCAATTTTTGGGCCGGCGTTTTGCTGCTGTTGGAAGTTATGAGAGAAACAGTTCGTCATCCCGTGTGCCGCGCAGCCCCGCGCGCGAATGCGCGCAAACCATGATGCGACCGCCTTCGCGGTCGGGGTGTTGCGCTGCTAGCACGGGATCGCTATCGGCGTGTTCAACCTACTGTGAGCAGTCCCGGACCAGCGAAGCAACACTTCGTGTTGCATCGCATCCGGGATGACGGCGGTGTGAGATAGGTTTCGCTCTAACCGCTCTACCGATAAGGCGCATCAAGCTCGAGGTTCTTGGCGATCTCCCGCTCCCAGCGGTCGCCGTTTTCGAGCAGGCGGTCCTTGTTGTAGAACAGCTCCTCGCGGGTCTCGGTCGCATATTCAAAGTTCGGGCCTTCGACAATTGCATCGACCGGACAGGCCTCCTGGCAGAAGCCGCAATAGATGCATTTCGTCATGTCGATGTCGTAGCGGGTGGTGCGGCGCGAGCCATCGTCGCGCGGTTCGGCCTCAATCGTGATTGCCTGCGCCGGGCATATCGCTTCGCAAAGCTTGCAGGCGATGCAGCGTTCCTCGCCATTGGGATAACGCCGCAGCGCATGTTCGCCGCGAAAGCGCGGCGACAACGGCCCCTTCTCAAACGGATAGTTCAAGGTCGATTTCGGGCGAATGAAATATTTCAGCGCCAGGAAAAACGCCGCGAGGAAATCCTTCAGCATGAAGCCATTCAGCGCTTGTGCTATGCGCGCCATCTAGTTTCTCCAGCTCTGGAAATGGGCGGCAAGGTCAGGCGCCATAATCAAAACGCCGGCCACCAGCATCACCCAGAACAGCGACAGCGGCAAAAAGAACTTCCAGCCAATGCGCATCAGCTGGTCATAGCGATAGCGCGGCACAATCGCCTTCACCCTCGCGAACAGGAAGAAGAAGAACACAATCTTCGCGCCAAACCAGAACACCGGCACGCTGTCCAGCGGCGCCCAGGGGATCGGCGAATGCCAGCCGCCGAAGAACAAGATCGTCAACATCGCGCACATCAAGACGATGTTGAGATATTCGCCGATCATAAACAGGAGATAGAGCGTTGATGAATATTCAACCTGATAGCCGGCGACCAGTTCCGATTCGGCTTCCGGCAAATCAAACGGCGGCCGGTTGGTTTCCGCCAGCGCCGAGATGAAGAAGACCACGAACATCGGGAATAGCGGAATGAAATGCCAGTTCAAAATCCCCGCGCCGCGGGACTGGCTGGAGACAATGTCGGTGAGGTTCGCCGAGCCGACCAGCAACAGGACGGTGATGATGACAAAGCCGATTGAGACTTCATAGGAAACCATCTGCGCGGCCGAGCGCAGCGCGCCCAAAAACGAATATTTCGAGTTCGACGCCCAGCCGCCCATGATGATGCCGTAAACGCCGAGCGAGGAGACCGCGAACAGGTACAAAATCCCGACATTGATATCGGAGACCACCAGCCCCGGCCCGACCGGAATGACCGCCCAGCCGATGAAGGCGAGGACAAAGGAAATAATCGGCGCGAGGATAAAGATAGTGCGGTCCGTGCCGGCCGGGATGACAATTTCCTTGAACACGAATTTGAAGAAGTCGGCGAAGGATTGCAGCAGGCCAAAGGCACCGACCACATTCGGCCCTTTGCGCATCTGCACCGCCGCCCACACCTTGCGGTCAAACAACAGCAGAAAGGCCAGCGCCACCAGCAAAACCACAACCAGCGCAAGGGTCTGCAAGACGGTCGGGATCAGCCAGGCAAGCCAGCCGGCATCGCTCGGACGGGTCGAAAGATAGGTCCACACTTCGCTCATGTCCCGCGTCATAACGGGGATCGCCGCGCTAGTCACGGGGGTTATGGTACAAAACGGCCGCAATTTCAGTGTGAATTGCGACCGCTATCGCCGAGGCGGCGGCGGGTGCGCTTATTTGACCTTGATGTCGGCCAGAAAGCTGCTGTTTTTCTCGACCCGCGCGGGTGAGCCGTAAACGGTGATCGCGCCGATGCCGCCAACGCTGGCGTCTACCGAGCGCGAGGCATAGACCGTCGCCTCGCCGACGCCGGAAATGCGCACCTCAACATCGGCGCATTCAAGGTCTGCCGCATCAAGCTCGCCAACCCCGGAGAGACTGGCGGTGAGCGCATTGCAGGTCCCGGCGACATCGATTTCACCGACCCCCGCCAGACGCACGGTGAAGTCGTCCGCCGCGACGCCCTCAACATCGACATCAGCAACGCCGGCGACTTCAATCGCGTTCAGCGCCGGCAGGCTGATTTGCGCCGTCAGGCCTATATCGCGCCAGCGGCGTTTGCCGCGCCGCGGCTCTTCTTGCGTCAGATGCAAAACCCCGCGCTCCACCGCAACATCGGCCCGCGCCATTTCATCCGCCGCGCCCGAAAGCGTCACGGAAAAATCCGGACCGACGCGGATATCAACTTCATAAACTCCGCCAATATCGATTTCGTTGAAACCGGCAACCTCAAAGCTCCGCGTGATGTCGTTCGTCTTATCGCGCTCGCCAATAGCGGTGATGTCGCCAAACGCCATATACGCCGCGCCGCCGGCAATCCCCACCGCAAGCACCAGCCCGATTAAAATACCAAAGAAAAGTTTCATGTCTCGCCTCCCATCTTTCCCAGGCAAACCCTAGCAAATAGCCCCGATGGCGCAAATGTTCCCGGTCGCAAGGCGAAGGCGGACGGTCGTATTTTTGGGGCGCCAGATCGCAATCTGTGCGACTGCACTGAGATTGTTATTTGCTCCTCAGGATGGGGTTTTTTTGCTGATAGCAAAGCACCCTCGTCCTGAGGAGCGGCGAAGCCGCGTCGCGAAGGATTATGCCGGATAAAGCAAAATACAACGATTCATATTGAACGCATTTGCTATAGCCCCGTCAGTGCACGGTAATTTCGGCGAACATGCTGGAGGATTTTTGCACATCCTTCGGCGAACCATAAACATCAATATCGCCCATGCCGGAAACCCGCGCATCAACCTCATCGCGCGCAAACACCGAAGCGTCGCCAACGCCCGAGACCGCAATATCGACCGACCGGCATTCCAGCGCCTTAGCGTCAAGATCGCCAACGCCGGAAACTTTCGCGTCAAAGGCGCCGCACTCTCCCGATAGTTCCACATCGCCAACACCAGAAATTGCAAGCGCAAAATTTTCCGCATCTATGTCTGTAACAGACCCCTCAACAACGCCTGAAACCTCAAGCCCGACAAGACTCGGCAAGGTAATCTTCGCCTTGACGCCATGGTGATTTTTGTACTTGCGGTGCTTTTTGCGTTTGGTTTTGTGTCGATCAAGATGGAGGACGCCACTTTCAACCGTCGCCTTCACGGGCGCCATTTCATCGGCAAGGCCGGAAAGTTCAATGTAGAAACCTTCGCCGACACGAACTTCGATCTCATAAACGCCGGAAATATCAATCCGGTCAAAGCCGACGAAATCATACTCTTTCGTGACAATATCCTGCTCATCTTTCGCCAACGCCGCACCGGCGGCGGCAAGCACCAAAACACCAGCGCCCATAACCGCATATCTCGTCGCTGCAAATTTTTGCATAGTCGCCTCCATTATTATGCTACGTTTGTAACATTATTAGGGAGGACTGATAAGCCAGCCCACCGCAAACATACTGCGGCCTGTCGCTTTAAGCCCCTGATATCAGTGAAGGCGGCGCACGTTCCCGACAGCCTGCTCCTCGGCGCGTTCGCTCGCCCGCCATAAGGGTGACATCCGGCGGCCAAAATCGAAGGCGATAAAAAGCCCCGCCGTGATGACCGCAATAATCAGCGCCATCTCCGGCGCGCCAGCGTTTGGCAGGCTGGCAAGCGTAATCAATGAAATTCCAGTGACGCCGATAGAGGCCGCCATATAGGGCCAGACGCTGCGGCGTTTGGCTTTTTCGAGCGTCTTAAACAGCGAGGTCACAATCAGCGCGCCGGCCAGAAACCCGATCAGAAACACCATGATGCACAGTGTGAATGATTTTAAAATCAGCGCCAGCAGGTTTGGCGCAGAAAGCGCACCGGCAAACGTCAGCCCGGCAAAAGCCAGCACAAAAAAGATCGCCGCCGCAAGCGCCGCGCCGCTGACAATCGCCGCCACCAGATGTTCAAACGCGACATTGGCGCGGATTTCCTCAACGAAATGCGCGGGGTCTTTTTCCATAAGGGGCAATAGACCCTATTCAGCCGCGAGCTTGTTCACGCCGGCAACCATCGCAGAACATTCCGCCATCGTCTGTGAAGCGCGTGCGATCGGGTTGGTGAGGTAATAATCCGTAATCGGAGAGATAAACCCAGCCTCGCTCATCGCCGCCTCAGCCCCGACAGCGGCAAGATCAAACCCGCCCTCCTCGCCGCCGATCTGGTCGAGAGAGCCGAGCGACGGCGCATCGGCGATCATCGCCCGGCGCAGCGCGAACAAATCGTCATATGGCAAGCGATGTCCGATATAGTCCGACAGGGCGCGAAGGATCGCCCAATCCTCGCGCGCCTGGCCCGGCGGAAACGAGGCGCGATTGGCGATTTGCGCGCGGCCTTCGGTGTTGACGAAAATCGCGCTCTGCTCGGTATAGGCCGCGCCCGGGAAGATCACATCCGCATGGCGCGCACCGGCGTCGCCGTGGCTGCCCTGGTAGATAACAAACGCGCCGTTGAGCTGTTTGGCGTCAAACTCATCAGCGCCGAGATTATAGACGACGTCAATTTCGCGCGTGCCGCAAGCCTCGATGATGCCGGCAAAATCCTTGCCGCCCTCAGCGGGTAAAAACCCCAGATCGAGCGCGCCGACCCGCGAGGCGGCAGTGTGGAGAACATTAAACCCGTTCCAGTCCGCACTGACCGCGCCGACCGCGTCCGCCAGTTTCGCCGCCGCGCGCAACACCGCCGCACCGTCATCGCGCGCGAGCGCGCCGGCGCCGATAATAATCACCGGGCGCCTGGCGGATTTCAACGTTTGGAAAAATTCGCCCTCACCCTTAGCCAGCGCCGCAAGCGTCGCCGGGCCGGCGCCAAGGTAATCATACTCAAATGTAAGGTCCGCCTGCTCGCCGAGCAGGCCGATTTTGATATCGAGGTTGGCAAGCCAGGCTTTGCGGATGCGCGCATTGACCATCGGCGCTTCTTTGCGCGGATTGGTCCCCACCAGGAGGATGGCGTCGGCGCGCTCAAGATTGGCGATGCCGGTGTTGAACAGATAAGAGCGCCGATCGCCCCCACCGATTCTGGCGCCGCCCTGACGGCAATCCATATGCGGCGCGCCGATAGCGCCCATCAAATCCTTCAGCGCTTTGACCGCTTCGGTCGGCGCCAGATCGCCGACCAGCGCGGCGATTTTGTCACCGCGCGCAGCCTTCAGCTTATCCGCCGCCGCCGCAAAAGCCTCTTGCCAGCTCACCGGCTGTAGCTTGCCGTCCTTGCGCAAATAAGGGCGGTCAAGGCGTTGACGCTTCAACCCGTCCCAGACGAAACGGGTTTTATCGGCAATCCATTCTTCATTAATTTGCTCATGCAGCACGGGGAGAATGCGCAACACTTCGCGCCCGCGCGCATCAACGCGGATGTTCGATCCTACCGCGTCCATCACATCAATCGATTGCGTCTTGCGCAACTCCCATGGCCGCGCATTAAACGCATAAGGCTTTGAGGTCAGCGCGCCCACCGGACACACATCGATGAGATTGCCGGTGAGCTCGCTCATCACCGCTTTTTCGAGATAAGTCGTAATCTCCGCATTCTCGCCGCGATTGACCAGACCCAAATCGTCAACGCCGGCAATTTCTGTCGCAAACCGGACACAGCGCGTGCATTGAATACACCGTGTCATGACGGTTTTGATCAGCGGGCCCATATGTTTTTCTTCGACCGCGCGTTTGTTTTCCTCATAGCGCGAACCATCGCGGCCATAGGCCATCGCCTGGTCCTGCAAATCACACTCGCCGCCCTGATCGCAAATCGGGCAATCTAGCGGATGGTTGATCAGCAAAAACTCCATCACCCCTTCGCGGGCTTTTTTCACCATGGGCGTGTTGGTAAACAATTCCGGCGGCTGGCCGTCAGGGCCGGGACGCAAATCGCGAACATTTTGCGCGCAAGACGCGACCGGTTTGGGCGGCCCGCCCTTCACCTCAATCAGGCACATGCGGCAATTGCCGGCGACCGACAGGCGCTCGTGATAACAAAATCGCGGGATCTCCTCGCCGGCCGCTTCGCATGCCTGCAACAGCGTCAAATTGGAGGGGACTTCGATTTCCCGGTCATTGACCTTGATGACGCGTTTATCGCTCATTGCTACGGCTCTTCCTTGGGTTTTCGCCGGTAGGTATTGTGGGCGCTGGTCGCCGGCGCGAGCGGCTCTCCTTAGCGCTATTTTCCGGCGCTTTCCAGAGCTTGCACAGGGCGGGACGGAGATTTTTTAGATTGCCCCGCGCACGCTAAAAGCCTTGACCATAGCGCCCCTTCGGCCCCGACAGACCAGCGTGTATTCATGAAAATACATTTTAGCCCAATATCTACAAAATCCTATTTTGTCAGAACAACCGGCGACGCAATTGCTTTGTGGAATGCAGCAGAGGCTTTTCAATAAGCCGGTGCGTCGCTTCGCCGGCAAGCAGAGCAATCGCCAGCAAGAGCGGCGCCATCACGATATTATCCAGCGGGCCATCCTGCGCCAACATCGCCCAAATCCTCCCCGCCACACTAAGGCTTAAAACATGTGTGAGATAGAGCGCATAGGATTGATCGCCCACCCAAACCAATACCCGGTTAAAGGTATTGCCCGCCCGTTCAGCGCCGGCCGCGCCATAGACAATCAGCGATACCGCAGGCGTAAAACTTGCCGCCCTTGGCCAACTTTCCCAAAATTCGAGCCCTATCTGCAACGACATAAGACACGCTGCGACAAAAAGCGCGAAACCCGTCAACAAGGCCCATCGCCAATACTGGCCAGCAAAACGACGCAAGGCCAACGCAGCCAAAGCACCGCCCAGAAACTCAAAACTAAGCGGATGAGACAGAACCCGCAGCACCGGTCCATGCACGCCAGCCCCGGCAAAAAACGCGGCAAGCACCAGCGCGCCCCACGCCATCAATCCCCATAAACGAAATCTCGCCGGCGAAAACACCAGCACGGTGAAAATCAGATAAAAATACATTTCGTGGATCAACGTCCAACCCACCGCAAGCAAAGGGGGCGATTGCGCCGGCCATAAGGCAAATGAACGCATGATGGAGACATTCGAGTTACTGGAAAAAACCAATTCCGGACGTAATATCCATACGGAAAGAACCGCCAAACTGACGAGCCAGTAAAGCGGATAGATACGCGCGCCGCGCGCAAAGAGAAAAGACGCCGCGCTACGCCATCCGCCCGGTTTATTCCACGCGACATAAACCATCACAAAACCGGAAATGGCAAAAAAAAGATCGACCCCGGAAAACCCGATATTGAGAAAATCGCCGAGCAACCTGTCTCCCGCATATTTGCGCTCGATGGTCATCAAATGCGAGCCCGCCACCGCCAGCACAGCTGCGCCACGCAAAGCCTGAATATTGTCAAGGCGCAAAGGTTGAGGCGATGTTGTCATGCCTTCCCAATAGCTGGGTTGATGCGCACTGGAAATGCCATACATAAACAAAAAGCGAGGCCGCATTGGCTGAATTACAACGCCTCAACGCTTCGCTGATTTTACGTTATGGCTCTTTGCCTAACGCCGCCTCGACCTTCGTCAATTGGCCGCGCACCTCGCCAACAAAGCTTTCCAGCCTTTGGCTGTGCAGCCGCGCACTCTCCTGCGCCAGGCTAAACCGCGACACCGTGGTTGCGGTGCGCTGGAATTCCTGATGCAGGATTTCAATCCGGCTTTCGATCGCGCTCAGTGACGCTAGCATCTTCGCCTGGCCCAGCTCCAGCCGGTCCAGCCGCCGTTCTAGCGATGGTGTTTTATCGGTCATTCCAAACTCACCCCTGTTACTGCCGTCATGATTTTTGCCTGTATCCAGTCTGCCTCATGTGAATTCTCGCGAGCTTTGACGACTTCGCTTCATGATGAATTCGGCGTCGGCATGGTTGCCGACCATAAAAAAATAATCATGCACTTTTTCAAAACCGTAGCGTTTATAGAGCCGTTGCGCGCCATGGTTTTGTGAATAGACGCTGAGATAAACAGGATCGTATCGCGCCTCGAGCCATGCAAACACATAAGCCAGCATCCGCTGTCCGAGCCCGGCGCCGCGGGCGGCCTCGCTCACATAAAGCCGCGATAGCTCGCCGGAATTGTCCGGCATATCCGGCGCCGGCAGCCGACACGGACCAGCGACCGCATAGCCTATCGCCGCCCCGGCCTCGTCGCGCGCGAGCCATACTCCGCTTTGAGTGTCGGTAATGAAATCGCGATAGGTTTCTACGGCGTGTTTCTCGGTCAGAAACGCACGGATGTCTTCGGGCTTATAAAGATGGCCGAAGGTTTGCGTAAATGTTGCAGCGCTAAAATCGGCCAGCGTTGCAGCAAGCGCTGGGTCAGTCACCTCGGCGATGGATATCGTCTCGCAGGCCGTCTTCATCGTCGCACACTTCCCCTACCAACAAACAACGCCACTGTTACTTATAGCACGGCGACAAGGGTATTGCTCACCACCTCACGATAAGCCCGAACCCCTATATAAAACAACGCCCAGCGTCATTGCCGCTGGGCGTTGGGAATTAAACTTTGGAAACAAGGCTTGCTTAAAGAACGCGTTCTTTCAGGTCCTTAGCAACGCGGAAAGCGACTTTTTTCGCTGCTTTAATGCGGATGCGCTCGCCAGTTGCCGGGTTGCGACCCCAGCGGGCGGCGCGTTTTTTGACCTGCATGATGCCAAGGCCAGGAATGCGCAGCTTTTTGCCTTTTTTGAGGTGCCCGCCCATGCGGTCGATGAAACTGCTGAGGAATTCTTCGGTCTGCTTTTTCGGCATTTCAAAGGCTTCGGAAAGCTCCGCCGCCAAATGTTTCAGCGTCAGCGTATCGGGCAGCGCTTTTTTAGCAGCTGCTTTTTTCGCTGGAGCCTTGCGGGCCGGCGCCTTTTTCGCAGCCGCTCTTTTAGCGGGCGCCTTCTTCGCAGCGGCGCGCTTGGCAGGCGCTTTTTTCTTCGCCGGGGCTTTCTTCTTAGCAGTTTTACGTTTTACGGCCATTACTCGATCCTTTTTGATTTCGACTCAATAAACGCCAGACGCCGACAGAATCACGAGAATCGCTGCGGCACAAGCACTTTTGCGTTCTGGCACAAAGCAGATTCCGCGTCGAAGTGCAAATTTAATACTTACTCCGCCGCAACGCTCGCCATCGCGACGGCGCCGCGGTCGGCGCGATAGTCGTTGATGCGCTCTTCTATTTCGTGTCGGAAGTGACGGATCAGCCCCTGCACCGGCCAGGCGGCGGCGTCGCCAAGCGCGCAAATTGTGTGGCCTTCTATCTGGGTTGAAACTTCCAGCAGCTTGTCGATTTCTTCCGTCGTCGAATCGCCTGTCGCCATGCGTTCCAGCACGCGCCACATCCAGCCCGTGCCCTCTCGGCAGGGCGTGCACTGGCCGCAGCTTTCGTGTTTGTAGAAATAGCTGATCCGCGCAATCGCGCGCACAATGTCGGTGGATTTGTCCATCACGATCACCGCCGCCGTGCCGAGCCCGGAGCGCACATCTTTGAGCGCGTCAAAATCCATCAGCACATCGTCGCAAATTTCGCGCGGCAATAACGGCACCGACGAGCCGCCGGGGATCACCGCTTTGAGATTGTCCCAGCCGCCCCTGACGCCGCCGCAATGAGTATCAATCAACTGCCGCAGCGGAATAGACATCGCCTCTTCGACATTGCATGGCCGTTCCACATGACCGGAAATGCAAAACACTTTCGTGCCTTTGTTATTGTCGCGGCCAAATTTCTGGAACCAGCCGGAACCGCGGCGCAGGATGGTTGG
>JAJFFZ010000235.1 GCA_021776395.1 Hyphococcus sp.
TGCAAAGCTGAGCCGGCTTCTGTCATGTTCAGCCCGAGTGGAAGGTGTCCAAACCATCTATGATCTCCATATTTGTCAACAAAATACGGTGAATCTGATTTGGACCTTTCACTCAACTCTTATTCCCGGATAGACACTAAGCCAAGTCGCTCCAACTTTGCCTGCAGGCGCGCGTGCGGCTCTCGGGCCAGACGCAACCGGTGTTGGTTGGGTCTATCAATACGCCCTGGTTGATCGCACCGGCGGTCATGATTTATCGCAACTGCGCAGTATTCAGGACTGGTTTTTAAAATACGAGTTGCAAACAATCGAAGGCATCTCGGAGGTCGCCACAATCGGCGGCATGGTCAAGCAGTATCAAGTTGTCGTTAATCCAAACCGTCTGCGCGCCTACAACATGTCGCTAAGCGTCGTACGCAAAGCCATTCAGCGCGGCAACCAGGAAACTGGCGGGCGCGTAATCGAGATGGCGGAGGCGGAGTATATGGTGCGCGCCTCGGGCTATATTGAAAATGAAGAGGACTTGGCGCTCATTCCACTTGGAACAACCCCCGAAGGCACGCCCATTCTGTTAAAAGACGTCGCCGATATCAGGCTGGGGCCTGAATTGCGCCGGGGGATTGGCGAACTTAACGGCGAAGGCGAGGCCGTCGGCGGCGTTATTATTATGCGCTACGGCGAAAATGCGCTCTCGGTAATTGAGGCCGTTAAGGAGAAGCTTGAAACTTTAAAAGACAGCCTGCCGGATGGCGTTGAAATCGTGCCAACCTATGACCGGTCAGCGCTGATTGAACGCGCGGTCGATACGCTGACAGAAAAACTGATCGAAGAATTTATCATCGTCGCTCTCGTCTGTGCCATTTTCCTGTTTCATTTTCGCTCCGCCCTAGTGGTGATCTTCAGCTTGCCGCTCGGCATTGGCGCCGCTGTTATGATTATGAATTCGCAAGGGCTAAACGCCAACATCATGTCGCTTGGAGGCATCGCCATTGCCATTGGCGCCATGGTAGACGGCGCCATTGTGATGATTGAAAATGTTCACAAACATATGGAGCGCACCGAGGTAACGCCCGATAACCGATGGCGCATTATCAGCGAGGCGGCGTGCGAGGTTGGACCACCATTGTTTTTCTCATTGCTCATCATCACCCTCAGCTTCACGCCAATCTTCGCGCTTGAAGCCCAGGAAGGGCGGTTGTTTCACCCCCTCGCCTTCACAAAGACATATGCCATGGCCGCCGCCGCCGGTCTCTCCATCACTCTGGTTCCGGTTTTAATGGGGTATTTTATCCGTGGGCGCATCGCACCGGAGCATAAAAACCCTGTCAACAGACTGTTGATTGCCGGCTACCGGCCATTCATCAACAGCGTTCTATTGCGCCCCGGCGTGATGTTAGGCATCGCCGCTCTGTTCGTCGCTACGGCTGCCTTTCCGTTGAGCCAGATTGGCAGTGAGTTTATGCCTGACCTCGATGAAGGCGATTTATTATATATGCCAAGCGCCTTTCCTGCAGCATCCGCCGGCAAAATGACGGAAATTCTTCAGCAGACAAACCGGTTAATCAAAACAATTCCCGAAGTTGAGACCGTTTACGGCAAAGCCGGTCGTGCAGAAAGCGCGACCGATCCAGCGCCCCTGACTATGGTTGAGACCACCATTCGCCTCAAGCCCAAACAGGAATGGCGACCGGGCATGACCATGGAAAAGCTCAAAGCCGAGATGAATGCGCTGATTGATATTCCCAGCCTCACTAATGTCTGGATCATGCCGATCAAGAACCGCATCGATATGTTGGCGACCGGCATTAAAACGCCGGTTGGCGTGAAAGTCGCCGGGCCTGATCTGGCAGTCATTGCCAATATCGGCATCCAAATCGAAGATATTATAAAAACCGTACCGGGCACATCATCGGTTTATGCAGAACGCGTCACCGGCGGACGGTTTATTGATATCGACATTGATCGCCGCGAGGCTGCGCGTTTTGGGTTGAACATCGCCGATGTGCAAGCCGTAGTGCAAACTGCAATTGGCGGCATGACAGTGACGCAAAGCGTCGAAGGGTTAGAGCGCTACCCTGTGAACTTGCGCTATCCGCGCGAATATCGCGATAGCCTGGAGCAATTGCGCAATCTGGCGATCGTTACGCCCGCCGGCGCGCAAATTCCCCTCGGCCGGGTTGCAAACATCTCCACCTCTGAAGGGCCGGGCGTTATCCGCAGTGAAAATGCGCGCCTTAATGGCTGGATCTATATCGATATCGCCGGCCGTGATATTGGTTCCTATGTTGCAAATGCGCGCCGCGCGGTTGAAGACAATCTCGACTTGCCGTCCGGATACTCCATCGCCTGGTCAGGCCAATATGAATATATGGAGCGCGCGAAAGAAAAGCTCGGCGTCGTCGTCCCGGTGACGCTGATTATCATTCTGCTTTTGTTATATCTCAATTTTCGCAACATCACTTCCGTTCTTATCATTATGGGCGCCCTCCCCCTCTCGCTTGTGGGTGGTTTGTGGCTTCTATATTTTCTTGGATACAACATGTCCGTCGCGGTCGGCGTCGGCTTCATCGCACTCGCCGGCGTTGCCGTTGAAATTAGTGTTCTGATGATTGTATACCTCAACCAAGCGCTCAACAAAGTATTGTCTGATGCGCGCGAGGAAAACCGAACATTAACAGAGGCTGATATGAGGAGCGCTGTCATCAACGGCGCTCTCATGCGGGTGCGCCCGATCATCATGACCGTCGCGGTGATTATCGCAGGCCTGTTGCCGATAATGCTCGGAACCGGAACCGGTTCGGAAGTTATGCGCCGCATCGCCGCCCCCATGGTCGGCGGCATGGTCAGCGCGACAGTGTTGACGTTGCTGGTCATTCCCGCTGCATTTTTGTTATGGAAACGCCGCGTCCACATGCAATAAAATCAGAGGTCGCGTATAGCAATTGAAGACACGCAACGATATCCGCCAGGCGATACGCCGTCACGCGTTCGCCTGGCGGCAACATTAAAACTATCGTTTGCGGACAAACCCACATATAATCAGCGCGATATGGAAAGTTATGGCGCGGATTAAATCCAAGCCCTTAATCGAATGCGCCAAAAAAAAAGCCTATAGGGACGTGCCTGCTGATGTCCGTGATATGGATAATCAAGAGTTTCGGGATTTTATGGTTGACACCGCTATGATCGTCGGCCGTCAGGGTGGCGGTCCGCAAACCTTCGAATTTTTAAATTGTAAAAAGCCGTTCGAACATGATTATCAAGCCTATAATAACGTAACAATTACTGCCGTGTTTGGCGCCGAGGATATATAATCCCTACGCCCGCGCGCAGAAGTTTTAAAACCTGTTTCCACAAGTCCGCATGATTGAAATTCCAGATCAAGGACAATTTTTTGCGCTAGCCGATTCTGGCGGTTTTTTGGACACTCTCTATTCTTAAAATCGCTGATGCAGCATTGTCGGCATGGCTAATCCTCATGCACAGTGCGTAAAAAACCACAAGCATACCGCGTGACCTCGACCTGTCTCCTTCCCGGTTGTATGAAGATCGCTCGCATCCGGGCGCCAGCCCGCTCAACATGAAGTGACCACGACAAGCACATGCCCGTTCTCGTCTTGCTCTTTTTTATCACGGCGGTGCTATACGCCTCGGTCGGCTTCGGCGGTGGTTCAACTTATAATGCGCTTCTTGTTCTTCATGGTGCGGATTATCGTATCCTTCCGTCGGTTGCGCTGATCTGCAACATCATCGTTGTCGCCGGCGGCGCGTTCAGATTCTCGCGCGCCGGTCATCTCGATTGGCGAGCGCTGGCGCCATGGATTGCCGCATCCGTTCCCGCCGCCTGGATTGGCGGGCGCATTCCCGTGTCCGAGACTTTTTTCATCGCCGCCCTCGGGCTGACTTTGCTCATTGCGGGCTTGCGGCTTGCCTTTGGGCGAGACCCGGCGGCGCCGGACGGCCATTTTCACCCTCCCCCCGCAACGCTCACAATTGCTATTGGCGCCGCGCTTGGTTTCATCTCAGGCCTGGTTGGCATTGGCGGCGGGATTTTTCTGGCGCCGGTGCTGTATTTTTTGCGCTGGGCCCCCCCGCGAAAAATCGCCGCCGCCTGCAGCTTGTTTATCCTGGCGAACTCACTTTCTGGCCTTGCCGGCCAGGCGATGAAGCTGGGCGACGTTGGCGGCGTTTCCATGCTCGGCGAATACTGGATGCTGTTTCCCGCCGTGCTGATCGGCGGGCAAATCGGCTCGCGCCTTGGCGCGTCCAAGCTAAGCCCGGCCACCGTCAAGCGCCTGACCGCGGCTTTAATCCTCTATGTCGCCATCCGGCTGTTATGGCGCTGGGTGCAACTTGCTTTTTAGAGAGTGTTCACAAAAAGTGTATGCGGTTTTTGGGTTCGAGTGAGGCGAGAAAGCGCCGAACGCGACCAGTAAAGAATCTAGGCTGCGTTCTTGATTCGGAAAAAAGTGAACGCAGTCTAGTTGACAATCGAAAACACGCATGGGCATTTTGACATTAGATGGCGCCCCTAACCGGGCTTAAAAGGGAATCCGGTTTTAATCCGGAACTGTTCCCGCAACTGTAAGCGGTTAGCCGTCAGCCACGAACCACTGGAGCTGCCTGCTCCGGGAAGGAGGCTGTCGGCGATGACCCGCGAAGTCAGGAGACCTGCCATCGCGTCGCTCGTTCCCGGCCGGGATAGCCGTAAGGACAGGGTCTGAATTCCTCAGAAGCGACAATCTAAAACCCCCGCCCGCAAGGCGGGTTTTGTCAGCTATCAGTGCCCGGATGAATTCCGGGTCGAGGAGTTTATGAATGACGATCAAATATGGAACTGCCTGCGCAGCAGCGGCGCTATTGTGCGTCGCGCCGGTTGGCGCCGGCGCGCAATCACCTGCCCCCAACGCTGAAAGCAACCACGACGAAATCATTGTCGAGGGGTTGCGTCTTGCGACGCCGGCCAGCGAGACCGGTTCATCCGTCTCGATTATCACCGCGGAAGATATTGAATTGCGCGGCTACGCATTCGCGCTCGATGCGCTGGCTTCTGCGCCGGGCGTCACCGTCAATCAGAACGGCGCCTTTGGAGGCCTTGCCACCGTGCGTATTCGCGGCGCCGCCAGCGACCAGACGCTGGTGCTGTTGGACGGCGTGCCACTAGGCGATCCGACGGCGGTCGGCGGCGGCTATGATTTTTCGCTCCTCGACGCTGCCGATATTGAGCGCATAGAGGTTTTAAAAGGCCCGCAATCGACGCTTTGGGGATCGGATGCTGTCGGCGGCGTAGTCAACATCATCACCAAGCGCCCGCAGGCCGGGATTGGCGCGCGGCTGTTTGCCGAAGGCGGCTCGTTTAAAACCTATCGCGGCGGCGCGGCGGTTTTTGGCGCAAACGATACCGGAGATTTTCGTCTCGCCGCATCCGGCATTACCAGCGATGGCATATCCAAAGCCGACGCCAATGACGGCAATGGCGAGGCTGACGACTATGACGGGCGAACATTTGCGGCGCGTGGCGGTCTCAACTTGCCGCATGGGATGCATCTTGAGGCGCGCGCGCGCTACATGGAAGGCGAGACCGAGATCGACGGCTTTCCGCCGCCAAACTTTTCGCTCGCCGACACCAGCGATAATTCCAAAACCGAACAATTCACCATCGCCGCAACGTTGTTCGCGCCGCTGTTCGACGACCGTCTTGAAAACAGCTTCATGGCCGGCTTCACCGACATTAAACGCACCGGGAATTTTGGCGGATTTGCGACGCTCGACAAAGGCGACCGGTTAATCTTGCGCTATCAAGGCACGCTTAACATCAGCGCGCGCCATCGCCTCGCCTTTGGCGCCGAGCGCGAGGAGAACGAAGCCAATAACGACAAGACATCCGTAAACGGGTTATTCGCACTCTATGAGCTAAAGCCGTTTGACGGGCTGACGCTTACGGCGGGCGTGCGCAATGACGACCACAGCCGCTTTGGTTCAGCCACCACCGCCAGAGCCGCCGCCGCCTGGTCGCCCGCGCCCTATGTGACGTTGCGCGGCAGCTGGGGTGAAGGCTTCAAGGCGCCGACAATTTTTCAACTGACCCAGTCCTTCGGGCTGTTGCCAGCCAATGGCGATCTTAGACCAGAGACAAGCAGCGCCTTTGACATTGGTGTTGACCTCACCGCGCCAAACAGCCGCGCAAGGCTAAGCGTGACTTATTTTGATCGCGACACCGAAAATCTGATTATCTTTGCGCCAAATTTTCGTTATGAAAATCTTGATGCGACGAAAGCCAATGGCATAGAGACCGCGCTCGATATCACCGTCACCCACACGATCAGCATTTCCACAAGCTACGCTTATATCGACGCTAAAGACGCAACCACCGGCGAACGGCAAATCCGCATCCCGCGCCATTCCAGCGACTTTGCGGTGATCTATAAAAACGGGCCGATTTCCGGATCGGCCGTGCTGCGCTATAACGGCGCGGAGAGCGAAGGCGCGTTCGGAACCGATGTCGCCTCCTGGGTGAGGGTCGATCTCGCCGCCAGCTATCAGGTGAATGAGACAATCGAACTTTACACCCGGATCGAAAATCTCTTTGATGAAAACTACCAACAAATCTCCGGTTTCGGCACGCCGGGCTTTTCCGCTACCGGCGGCGTCAGATTGACTTTTTAAGATGGTCATAAGGCTGACATGTATTGTCGTTATAGCGATGTTTGCCGCGGCCTGTTCGCGGCAAACATCACAAGATGCTTCGGACGGCGGCGTGAAAATCGTCAGCCTTGATTTTTGCGCCGATCAGTTTGTTTTGAAACTCGCTGACCGGGAAAATATTCTCGCTTTGTCGCCGGATGCGGAGGCTGTGTTTTCTTATATGCGCGATAACGCCAAGGGCGTCGCCAAAGTCCGGCCGCGGGCGGAAGATATTTTGCTGCTGGCGCCGGACATTGTTGTGCGAACCTATGGCGGCGGGCCAAATGCAACCACGTTTTTCGAACGCGCCGGCATCAAAGTCGTTCAAATCGCCTATGCCGGCGATCTCGATACGGTAAAGCAGAGTATTCTTGACGCATCGGAAGAGCTGGGGGCATCGCAGCGCGGCGCGGCGCTGGTTGCGCAAATGGATGCGCGCCTTGCGGCGCTGGCGCCTTCAAACACCGGCTCAACCATTCTCTACATGACATCAAAAGGCGCCGTCGCCGGTCGCGGCACGTTGGTCGGCGAACTGTTGGAGCGCGCTGGTTATGAAAACTTTCAAGCCGCGCCCGGCTGGAGCTCGCTGCCGCTTGAGCGCCTTGCTTATGAAAGCCCGGACATCATCGCCGCCAGTTTTTTCGACACCAGCGACATGGTCTCCGACATGTGGACGCCGTCGCGCCATCCCGTCGCCCGGCGCCAGTTGGCGGGCCGTCCGGTGGTTGATTTGCCGAGCGCCTGGACCGCTTGCAGCGGATGGTTTCTGCTCGATGCGCTGGAAGCGCTGGCAACTGCGCCAACAACAAGCTCATCCGTACAGTGAGCGACCGCGCCCTCATCCCCCTCCTCTCGGCCATCGCTTTGACGGCAATCATCGCCGCCTGTCTGGTCGGTTCGACAACAATGTCGCCGGGGCGGCTCCTCGCGGCTATGGTCGGCGCGGGCGGGGCCGGCGACGCCATCGTCTTGTGGGAGATCAGGCTGCCGCGCGCGATCGCGGCGTTCGTGGTCGGCGCGGCGCTCGGGCTTTGCGGCGCGGCGCTGCAGGGTCTGTTGCGCAACCCTCTGGCCGAGCCCGGCGTCCTCGGCGTTTCCGCTTGCGCATCGCTTGGCGCAACGCTGGCGCTATTTTATGGCGCCGCCGCCCTGTCGCCCATCGCCGTGCCGGTAGCAGCCATATCCGGCGCGCTCGCCGCTACGGCGCTGCTTGCGTTTGCCGCCATTCACACATCATCCGTCATCACCCTAATTCTTATCGGTTTTGGGTTGTCGAGTTTCGCTGGCGCGTTAATGGCGTTGCTCTTAAACCTCGCGCCCAATCCGTTCACGCTCTCCGATCTGATCAGCTGGACGTTGGGCTCGGTCGCTAATCGGAGCTTTGACGACATCTTGCTGGCGGCGCCATTTATGATTGTTGGACTGGTGTTTATCGTCCTTTCGCGCCGGGCGCTTTCGGCGCTCAGCCTTGGCGAGGAAGCCGCCCATGGTCTCGGCGTCGACCTTCCGCGTGCGCGCGGTTTCGTCATTCTCGGAACCGGGCTTGTCACTGGCGCGGCGGTCTCTATCGCCGGCGCCATCGGCTTCATTGGCATCATGGCGCCACATCTGGTGCGTCCGCTGGTTGGTTATGACCCGGCGCGAACCCTGGCGCCGTCGGCAATATTGGGCGGTGTTATTTTGGTGCTCGCCGATATCGGCGTGCGGCTGATCCCGTCGCCAGCGGAGTTGCGGCTCGGTGTTGTCGCTGCCTTGATTGGCGCGCCGGCCTTTGTCTGGATTGCTATCGGGCGGGGCCGAACCCATGGCTGAGATCAAGCTCAACAATGTTTGCGTTGAAGCCGGCGGCGCGCGCCTCCTCCATAACGCCAGCGCCAGCTTCCGCCCCGGCGAACTCATCGCGTTGATCGGTCCTAATGGCGCCGGCAAAACCACGCTATTGAAATGCGCCCTCGCGCTGACGGCGCCGTCTGCCGGAACCGTTACGCTTAACGGCAAGGCCATCGCGGATTTCTCGCCCATCGAGCGCGCGCGGCTGGTTTCCTACCTGCCGCAATCGCGCCCCCTCGCCTGGCCGGTGCGCGTGTGCGATGTTGTTGCGCTCGGGCGCTACGCATACGGCGCCTCAACCACAAAGCTGAAGGGCGAGGATGCATCCGCCGTCGCTGAGGCGATGCGCGATTGCGGCCTCAACCATCTTGCCGACCGCCGCACCAACACCTTGTCCGGCGGCGAGCTGGCGCGGGTACACTGCGCGCGCGCTTTCGCCGCAAAGGCGCCGTTCCTGATCGCCGACGAGCCGGTCGCCTCCCTCGATCCCAGCCACCAGTTTCA
Source organism: Hyphococcus sp. (assembly GCA_021776395.1). Lineage (GTDB taxonomy): Bacteria > Pseudomonadota > Alphaproteobacteria > Caulobacterales > Parvularculaceae > Hyphococcus. The sequence continues at coordinate 9,019 of JAJFFZ010000235.1, forward strand.
AATCATGACGTTGATCCGCGCCTATGTAGACAATGGCGGCGGCGCGGTTGTCGTCTTGCACGACATCGCACTCGCAGCGCGCTTTGCCGACCGCCTCATCTGGATGAAGGATGGCGAGATAAACGCCAATGGCGCGCCGGAGGAAACGTTGACGACCGCACAGATGAAACAAATTTTTGCAGTGAGCGCGGTGATCGCAAAAGACCACAATGGCTGGTCGCTCACCGTAACCGGAGACGACTAGGGCGTGGCCTGCATGCTATCTGCACAAGCCTCATATCATCAATATAGAAAGGTGCGGACAACAGTTAAACAGCTGATATAATTATCAAAAATGGCGCGAGTGACGGGACTCGAACCTGTTTTTAATTGTCCATGAAAACGGTGACTTACGCCATTGCCGCAAGCCAATTGGTCACAGTTGGGACCCTAACTGGTCACACTCTAATTAGAGAAAGTGGATAAGAAATACAAGTAGCTGCGCGCCGTTTCGACGGCGCTTCTAACGCGTAGCTACATCATACATGGTTCGAACTGGCAACTTGCAGGCGCGGAGAGACCATATTCAAATTCGTCGAAATTCTCAACGCGCTTCGCACCATGACAGCACTTCGTCCGCCCGCCACGCCACGGTCTTGCCATTCAACACCTTTCGTTTCGGGAACTTCTTGGCTTTTTCCCAACGCCACAGGGTCGTTTTCGAAACAGAGACCCCTATCACAGCCAAAAGTGATTTATAATCCAGGAAAAACCCCTCAACATCATCATGATCACTCTTTCGAACGACCTCATCCAATCTTGTGGGGCGCCACGTTTGATCTGCCGTTTCTGCCTGTGAATATCGGTGGAAAAGTGTTCCAGTTGGCCGCCTGATTTGGGCGGCGTAAAAGTGGGCCACTTTGAGCGTTGCCGGGATAGGTTTCCGGGATTTGCAAGGAGCAAGCCCCGGGAATGTATGGCATGAGATTATATG
>JAJFFZ010000236.1 GCA_021776395.1 Hyphococcus sp.
GCCCTGGGCGCGCGCCGACAACGAGCTCTTTGTCATCAGCCGCGCCGACTATTTCAAAGCCGACCTCGGCCCTGTCAATACGAACAACGGAACTGTCGACAGCCGCTTTGAACGATTTGTGTCCAACACTTATGTCGAGTACGGATTAACTGACAAAATAACCATTGGCGGCAAGGCGCTTTACGGTACAAGCTGGTTAACGCGTGGCGACGACACTGAGACCGCGTCAGGATTTTCCGAAGTCGAAGCCTATGTTCAACATCAAGTATTTCGCTCCGCCACGCATGCCGGCGCCATCCGGCTCGCTGCTGCAAGGCCTGCAAATTTCTCATCCGGCGCCCGCCCAGAGTTGCAAAGCAACGGCGTCGATATGGATATTTCCGCATTATACGGACGAAATATCATAACTGCGCCGTTAAAAATTTTTACGACCACGGAGATTGGCTATCGCAAAAGATTTAGCGACTCTGCCGACCATATTCGAATGGATGCAACCATCGGGCTTGAGCCGAGCGACCGGTTTCTCGTTTTATTCGACTTTTTCTCAACGGTTTCAATGCAAAACGAAGATGTCGGCGGCGCTGATTTCGACATTGTAAAAATTCAGCCGTCGCTGCTATGGCGGGCGACCAGGCGGTGGGCGCTTCAGGTCGGGATGACCGAAGAGATCGCAAGCCGAAACATCTCAACCGGCCGCACCTATTTCTTTGGCTTGTGGTCGAGATTTTAGATGTTTGATAGCACGCCCAAATTCGATAGTGGTAAGCCGCCAGAGGCTAAGGTGCCGCCACCGGATATCGAACTGCAAAGGTTTGTCGATCTTCGCCGCTACGTGAAATCGGGCAAAATTCCGTGGCGGAAAATCTCTTCCTGGAAGCGCGAGAACTTGTGTAATGAGGATATCGTGACGCATGAAGAGGTCGGCTATCGCAACGGTGTCCCGTTTCCACTACGCTCGCACCGCTTTACGCCGCGGAAAATTTTCCAGGAAAACCTTCGCGAACGTTTTGCCGAAGAAATCGCGACAGCATCGGTTCGCGGGTTGCGCGAAAAACACCCCGACCGATCCGCCGCCGGGGTTTTGAACCTGGCGCAGAAAATTCTCTTTGGCATATCAGCGCTATTGGCCATCGTCGCACTCATAAAACACCCGATGACCACAATCATTACAGCCAACGCCGCCGTCACAATCTATTTTCTGCTTGCCATCGCCTACAGGATAGTCCTTGTTTTTACACCCGCCGCACCATTCAAGGCAAAGGTTCAACCGCTCGCGCTCGACGATGATGTGCTTCCAACCATCACAATATTACTGCCGCTTTATCATGACGCCGATGCGATAGTTACTCTCAGCCAGGCGATTGACCGGCTGCAAAATCCAACTGAGAAAAAAGACGTAAAGCTGCTTGTTGAAGAGGACGATGCTGCAACCATCAACGAAGCGCGCCGTCTTGGATTGGACGAGCGCTATGAATTGATCACCGTCGCCGCCACTGGCCCGCGCACCAAGCCTAAAGCGTGCAATTACGGTATGCATTTGGCGCGCGGCGACTTGATTGTGATCTTCGACGCGGAAGACCAACCCGAACCAGACCAGCTGCTCAAAGCGGCAACCGCCTTTCACTATGGCGACGTCCAGCTCGCCTGCGTTCAGGCGCGGCTTAATTACTATAACGCGAATGAAAACTGGCTGACGCGGCTGTTTACGCTGGAATATTCATTGTGGTTCGACTGGTTGTTGCCGGCGCTACAAGCGCAGGGCGCGCCCATTCCTCTTGGCGGCACATCGAATTATTTTAAGACCGACACGCTGATAAAAATTGGCGGCTGGGATCCGTTTAACGTCACCGAGGACGCTGATCTCGGTTTGCGATTGTCTAAGCTCGGCTATCGCGTCGAGATTTTGGATTCAACAACCTATGAAGAGGCAAACTGCCGGACCGGAAACTGGATCCGTCAGCGCTCACGGTGGATGAAGGGTTATCTTCAGACCTGGCTTGTGCATATGCGCCGCCCCGGCGATATCGTCGCGACCACGGGATGGTCTGGTTTATTGTCGATACAGCTGTTCACTGCGGGCAATGTCTTCAGTGCACTTATCAATCCGATCCTGTGGGCGGTGTTCGTCGCATGGCTGCTAACGGCCTCGCCATTAATCTCCGAAGCCTTTCCCGGGCCGCTCTTATGGTTCAATATTTTCGCCCTGGTATTCGGCAATTTGTTCTTTATTTTTCTCGCCGTCATCGCACCTTTAAAACGCGGCTGGCGGCACTTATGCATCTTTGGGCTCACCGCCCCGGTCTACTGGCTCCTGGCCTCCGTCGCCGCCTATAAGGCGCTATGGCAAATCATATTCAAGCCGCATTATTGGGAAAAAACCGATCATCTGATAAGCGCCGTCGCCATTCAAAAACGCAAGGACGCGCTGCAAGACAGAATCAAAAAATAAACCTAGAGCATTTCCGGATAAGTGTGACGCGGTTATCCGATAGAAATGCGGCAAGCAAAGAATCTAGAGAAAATCCATGATTCAATTTAACTCGGATTTGCTCTAGCCTAGGCGGCGATTGACATTATATCGTAGCTGTCAATTGAGATGAGAGATATGAGCGCACTGGCTGGCCACCCCTATCGAAGAATGAACGGGCTCGGAAACGAGTTTGTCATTCTCGATTTGCGCCAGTCTGGCGCGAATGTGAGCGAGGATAGCGCGCGCCTGATCGCCGACCCGAAAACCGGGCCCGGTTGCGATCAGGTGATTTCACTGGAAAACCGTCGCGGTATTGATGGCGTCTTTATGGGCGTGTGGAATGCGGACGGGTCTGAGGTCGGCGCCTGCGGTAACGCCGCGCGTTGCGTCGGTTGGTTGCTGATGGAAGAGACCGGCGCTGAAGAGGCGTCGTTTATGACGCTTGCCGGCGCCTTAATCGCATCAAAGGTTGGCGACGCCCGTATCGCGGTTGATATGGGCGAGCCCAAATTTCACTGGCGCGATATTCCGCTTTCTGAACAAATGGACGACACAAGATTTATCGATATCAAGCTTGGCCCCATAGACAATCCGGTTTTGTGGGGCCCGTCGGCGGTCAATGTCGGCAACCCGCATTGCATCTTTTTCGTTGAGGATGCACAGGCGCAAGCGCTCGACCGCTTTGGACCGCTGATAGAAAACCATCCGCTGTTTCCCGAGCGCGCCAATGTTTCCGTGGCGGAAGTGCGCAGCAAACACACCATCCGCCTGCGTGTCTGGGAGCGCGGCGTCGGCATTACCAAAGCTTGCGGTTCGGCGGCTTGCGCGGTGGCGGTCGCCGCCAATCGCCGGCGGCTCACTGAACGTAAAGCAACGCTGATCCTTGATGGCGGCGAGTTGGTGGTTGAATGGCGCGAAGACAATCACATCATCATGACCGGACCGATATCGGATGACGGCGAGGGTGTTCTTGCGGACACGATATAATTATGGCGAAACTTTATTTTAATTATGCGGCAATGAATGCAGGAAAATCGACATCGCTTTTGCAAGCGAGTTTTAATTATCGCGAACGCGGCATGCACACATTCGAATTCACAGCGGAATTGGACGACCGCGCCGAAAACGGATCGATTTCCTCGCGCATTGGTTTGAAGAAGGATGCTTATTGCTTTGCCAAATATACCGACCTGCACGAAGTTGTCGCCGAGCATCATGCAAGGCGTAAAATAGATTGCGTCTTTCTCGATGAAGCGCAGTTTTTAAGCGAGGCGCAAGTCATGCAGCTGGCTTACATTGTCGATAGGCTCAACATCCCGGTTATCTGTTACGGGTTGCGCACTGATTTTCGCAGCGAGTTGTTTGAGGGGAGCGCGCGGCTACTGGCGATTGCCGATGAAATCCGCGAGCTGAAAACGATTTGTCACTGCGGTGGAAAAGCGATTATGAACTTACGCATTGATGCGCAAGGAAAGGCGGTGACGCGCGGTGAAACCGTAGAGATTGGCGGCAATGACCGCTACACTGCGCTTTGCCGAAGACATTATTTCGAGGCTTTCGACGCCTGAGGCGTAAGCCCGTTGGGCCCTAACCAAAGGCGCCGTAATGGTTCGATATCGCGTGGCTGATTGCGACCAGCGCAGCCTTAATGTCATCGACCGGCTCTATGATATTGGCGTGAATCTCAGGATAGGCGCCGCCATGGATATCGTCATCGTCAATGACCTCCTGAAGTCCTGACATCAGGTTTTCAGCCGGACTTTCTTTCGGGAATATCTCCCGCAGCAACATCGCGACCTCGTCCAATCTTAAATGCAACGCCATATCGATAAGGTCATGCTTGTCGACATCGTGGCGACGTGAGAACGCAGGCGCGCGCGCGACCATTGATACGGCGCGCGCCATCAGGGATTGTCGCAACGCGTGCAGTAGGTCGAGGTCGATATCTATGCCATCCGACAGCGCCTGATCGTCGTCATCCGCCAGAGCGTCGCGCAGCGCATCGGTGGTGCGTAGATCGTGTGCAAGATAATTCGCCAACCGATCAATAGAACCGGCCGTATCTTGAGGCGCCAATAGCTGCAAGACGCTCTCATAGATTTCAGCATCTTTTGTTTTTCTGGCGGCGCCGGCAAGCGCTGACCAATAAGACGAAGAGTAGATACCTGCATAGGCGCGCAAAATCGTAACGCTTGTCAGCGTGCGCGCCTTGAACGCCAGATGCATAAGCTCGCGCATGCGCGGCGAGGCGCGCACATGGTCAATAAACCTGTCGAGCTCGCGGCCGCTCGCCACGCCAATGCCGCCCGATACGTTTGACGGGATGGAAAGTTGCTGCAGAATGGCGTTATGCGGAATGGCCCGCATTGAGCGTATCTCCGGCGGCCCGGCGCCATGGCGCGGGCGCTTTGCTTCGCGTGAGCCGGTTTTGTAAAGCAGGCGTTGCGGAAATCCGAATAGGAGATCGCGATAATCTTCGCGCTCATAGAGAGCCTCCTGCCAAGCTTTCAGACCTCGTTAAAAGGCCCATGAGAAATTATTGTCATCTTAGAACCGGTCGGAAAAATCCGGAACCGGCTGCTCACACGCCTGCTCCCACAGCATGCGTATGGTTTTTGCAGACAGTGTCGGGTTTTGGAAATGCAAATAGCCCTCACCACCCTGGAAGCTGCATTCGCAATTGAGAAAGACGCCCTCTTTTTGGAACCGGCTTTTGACCCATGGCGTCGCAAGATGGTTCATCCGCTCGCGAAAACTACCAGGATGGGCGCCGCGCCCCATCGATTCCCCGTGCGTATTGAATATCAGCGCCTCAACATCGGGCAGCCGCGCTTTGCCCAGCGCTTTGGCGAACAGAACTTGCAACCGTTCGATCGCAAGGGACGCCGAGCACTGGCCAATGAATCGCCCGCTATCAGAAAATCCAATCTGAATGGCCATCCGACCACGCTTCTTCACAGAGTCAACATATTCCGGATCGACCAATAACCGTTCGATAAACCGACCGCCGCGCTCCATCGCTTGCGGCGTTTCAAACAGTGGTGAAATATCAAGCTTGTGGTCAACGCCATAGAGCCGTGCAAGATAAATCGCACCCATAACCGTCGCCGGCGCATCACATTCGGCAATCAGAAACCGGATCGGCGTGTCGGCGTCAATATGTTTTAAAATCTGCGCACAAAGCATAAGTTGACGGCGCGCCGTCATCTGTTCGAGGAAGACCGAACCAAAATTAATATTGCGATGTTCGGTGGTTTGCGCTTTGCGCGACGCAATATCCAGCGCCGAACGGTCGAAGAAATCTGTGTCCGGGTCTAACCCAAGATCCGCTTTCAGCGCAGAGCGCACCTGCGCGGCGTTGACACGAAGATGAATGCGCGCAACGCCGAGCCCGCAAGCCTCCATCTCCGCCCGCAGCAAACACAGCGTCAGCGCTTTTTCTTCATTGGTCTCGCTCAGAATAATTCCTGTTAGTTCTTCAATGATCGGCTTAAGGCTGTTTAGCCTTTCGGCTTTTTGCTCGGTTAAAAAATTTGCCGCCGCAACAACGATTTCAGCGTCGTTGAGGTCGCCGGCAAATCGCTCCGCCTGCTGGCGCGCCAAGGCGCCCGCGCCCGCCAACCGGTCCTTGATTTTTTTAAGCCGCGCATCTTCGTTGTTGGTCAAAATATCTTGCAGCGCCGACGCATGGCGGTTCAGTTGCTCGGCTTTTTCTTCAAGCCGGATTCGAACCGATTGCCCCCAATGAATGTCAGTTCTGCCATCAAGGTCATAGCCGACCCAGGTCGCTAGGCTGACGGGGTTCGGCGTCAACGATGTCCAGCTATTGGGGAACTTTGCGCGCGCGCATTGGAGAATGTCTTTGTTAAGATCGCGAACTGCATCTTGCGCCCGTGCGATTGCTCGGCGAACCTGGTCGTGTTCATATTGCAACGTGATCCCACTAAGGCGGGTCGCAATTGCGCTTTCAGCTTCAGTGCGCCATTTCCGTAATTTTTCCGGCGTCGCATCATTGGGATATAGCGCGATCAGGTCCGACTTGGTTTCGCTTAACGCAAATGTCGGGTGCGCCGTGAAAACGGCGCCGACGCAAGTATGCTCCACGCGCTGGCGAAAAGCGTTGAAGTCAAGCTTGTCCAAAGCCTTTAAGCTATCTCCAAGCCCGCTTGGTTGCGGATCGTGGCGGCGGTGAAATTCCTTTGCGCGGGCTTCAAAAGCATCCAACTCGATCTCACAGATGATGCGATGAATATCCGCCGTTGAAATATTCCCGTGTTCGAGATCGAGAAAAGTCTCAGACGCAAATTTCTGCACTGGATTGACCAAAGGATCATCGGCGCCGGCTTGTCTGATAGCCTCAAATCGCCCTCGAAAAGCGTCTGCGGTAAAATCCACGAATGCGTCATCCTGTGTTGTGTCGGCGTTCTTGTACTAATATGCCGGGTTCTTTCAACCAGCATATTTTAAAATAAACGCCGCCTGGCCGATAATCTGTCATGGCGGGGCTGTGGGTCGTCGTTAGTTGCTGACCTGCTCCATGTTTTTTGTTGAGTATTTTCACCCTCACGACAACACGCCAGGCCCAAATGTGGCAGCGTAGTCAAGCAGCCGCTCATTGGAGAAGCCCATGCCCTCGAACTCCATCACTGTACACTGTTAGCTAAAAAGAGGGGTCAAATGTTGCGGACCCCCGATCGAAGCGCTATAGCGCAGCCTCTCGGAGAGGTGCCGGAGTGGTCGATCGGGGCGGTCTCGAAAACCGTTGAGCGCGCAAGCGTTCCGAGGGTTCGAATCCCTCTCTCTCCGCCATTTTGTTTCTCAAGCTAGAATCCGCCAAAAGCTTAAACGGCACAGAGACTTGCGGGGTTCGAAAACCGCTTTTCCGGCTATATTGAAGACGCTCGCAAAACACCAGTTTGAGGACCGTTTGTTTGTCTTCCAGGCGCTCGGAACGCCAAAGATTGCAAGGGTTTGACAGAAACCGCATAGCGAGTTCGAACATCTCCTCAAATGTGCGGCGCGGCTTGTCAGCTTTGGCGGCGTTTTCAACGGCTACATGTTTGTTGCGCTCTAACTTTGCCAGCCGCGCTTCATAAGCGCCGGTCACGCCTGCATTGGACGCAGAGACTATCCGGTCTAGAAGTTGCTCAATTTGTTTTTCAAGCTTGATTACTTCGCGTCTTGCGGCCTTGGCAAAATATGCAGCGCTATCCATGCGCTGGTTCCATGCATTGGTGAACATTGCGCGCGCCACAGAAAACATCATTCGCGATGGCTGCAGGCTATCGAGTAGTGAATCAAACGCACCTTCCAGCTCTTCCCGGCGGATGGATTTGCGGTAGACCGCACATCCCTTCTTGAAGCACATATAATAGGCATGACGCTTGCCGGTTTTGCTCTTTGCCCAGCAAGCCGTCAGCGGATGCGCGCAGGTCCCGCAAGTGACAAACCCGCGCAAGGGGAAATCCATATCGATATTGGCCCGGATCGGCGCTTTGGCTCCCTCCTTCAGGCGCTGTTGAACTTTCTCAAAGGTCTCCAGATCAATCAGGCCTTCATGCTGACCGGGCCGTAAGGATACGCCCCACTCTGGAGCTTCCACATAACCGGCATAGAGAGAGTGCGTGAGGATATCCTTGACCTTCTGATTGCGCACGCGCCCCAAACGATCACGCGGGAAGGCGGGAAAAGATTCAAAGAACCGCTTCACTTCGGCCTGCAACTGGAAGCGGCCCGAGGCGTAGCCCCTTAGCCCTTCTTCAATGATGCTGGCGAGCGGTTCATCACGCTTCAGCATCTTGCCGCGCCCCGGAACAGTTTCATATTTGAAGCCGATACAGGCATGGAACGGCCAGTAGCCATTCATCATGCGCGCGCGCATCCGGTTTTTGGTTTGCTCGGCGTTTTTCTGGCGCTGGTGTTGGGAGACGGAGGCCAGCAAGTTTTCAACCAAAATTGAATCGGAATCCTCGCCAAATTCGATGGATGGGCTTTCCAGCTTCGCGCCCGCACCGGAGATCGCATCGCGCAGTTCCAGATGGGTTTTAATATCACGCGCAATGCGGCTGATATCATCAATGATCACCACATGCGCCGCATTTGATCTTTGGGCTTTGAGGTAGTCCAGCATGGCGCTGATGCCGGGGCGGTCAATGACGCCTCCGGAAACCGCTTCATCATGAAAGACTTCCGCTACGCTATAGCCTTTCATGCGCGCATATTCGCGGCAGCGCGTTTCCTGAGACGCTAACCCATGACCCTTTTGCAATTGCGCTACGCTGGAAATGCGGGCGTAGATCACTGCTACATTGGCAGATTCATGGCTCATTCCGGATCGCCTTTCTCCGCCAGCTCACCGGCGGATATTCCTTTGATTGTTGTGTGTTGAGTATCCCTTGATGATACCATATCGCCCGGTGCATCCGAAGAATTTTCGAAGATTTCCGGGAAAAGCAACTGGACAGAATCAACGCCGAATCCAAGATCAACAAAGCTTGTCATGATCGACCACAGCGCTTCTAAAAATTCAATCTTCTGCGCCTGGCTACAATCGAGATCGTCAATCATCGGCAGATAGATACTGTGATCAAGTACAAGCGGGGAGACGGGCGATGGAGTTTCAGCCCCTTCGCCCGCATTCGCCAATCCCTGTTCCTGATCTTCTCTATCCACACCTGATCTCCTTTCCGGTTTATCGTGAGTAAGCGCGGCCTCGCCCGCGCGGGCGGCCGGTTTCCTGTTCAAACGCGCCGCTTGCACTCTCGCGTGATTGCGCCTTTCGATCGCCACGATCCAGTGATTGGTAATGATCACGCCGCAGTTCGCTAGAGCGCGTATAGGCCTGGCGCGAGATTTCCGAGACACGTAGTAAGTCGGTTCCAGAAAAGCTATTCGTATCCTGATACTTGCCATGGTTGTCTTTATAGGTCTTGGCGATTGTTACATTGAAATATGGGCCGTTCTCGCCTTCATTGCGCCAGAGCGTCGCTTTCAAATTTCCGTCTCTGAGTGTTTCTTCTGGTTGTCTGTCTGACATGGTGTTTCCTTTTTGGGTTGGGGTTAAAAAGTCGCTCAGTGTACAGAACATATAGTGAACAAGTCAAGGATTATATTCCTATCCATAATCCTCCTTTAAGGCGCGCCAGAGCGTTGTACGCTCGACGCCAAAGCTTTTGGCGGTATCGGGCAGGCTGGCTTCACCGCTGTTGATAAGGGAGCGGGCGCGCTCAATTTCATCCGGGGAAAGCAGGCGTGGACGGCCAATGAGTACGCCGCGCTCTCTTGCGGCCTCAATGCCTGCAATCGTTCTTTCTGATATGAGATTGCGCTCAAACTCTGCAAACGCCGCCATGACATGGAACAGGAGTCTTCCCGTGGCGTTGGAAGTATCAATGGCGTCATTGAGGGAGTGGAAGGCGATATTGCGGTCTTTCAGATCGCAGACTGTATCCAGAAGATGCCGGATAGAGCGCCCCAGCCGGTCCAGCTTCCAGATGACCAGCGTATCGCCGGGCTGCAGTTCGCAGAGTAACGATTCAAGGCCGGGACGCGCGCTCGCGGTTCCCGATATCCCTTTATCTTCAAAGATTTTGGTGCAGCCAGCCTTGTTCAGGGCGTTGATCTGAAGATCAAGATTCTGATCACGGGTGCTGACACGCGCATAACCAAGCTTATTCATTACAGGCAAATTCTCTCATTTGCGGTTGCAAAACCCAAGGTGTGAATATCGGTGGAAAAGTGTTCCAGTTGGCCGCCTGATTTGGGCGGCGTAAAAGTGGGCCACTTTGAGCGTTGCCGGGATAGGTTTCCGGGATTTGCAAGGAGCAAGCCCCGGGAATGTATGGCATGAGATTATATG
>JAJFFZ010000237.1 GCA_021776395.1 Hyphococcus sp.
TCCATGTCGTTGTCGATATCGACAAACATCGCAGTGAAGGTGTTGTGCTGGCGCCAGACGCCGGCCTGTTCAGAAACATCGCGCCAAGTGTTGTCGCCCCGGTTAATGAACAGATAGCTGTAGCCGCCATAGTCGCCTGTAAAAATGGTTTGGCCTTCGATCAGTTCATTTTTGAGATAGCCTGAAATATATAGATCAACCGCGCCGTCTTTGTTGACGTCGCCAAGCGCAATTGACAGCGGCGTTGTATTATCCGCCAACGGAAGATTGAGGTTTTGGCTGGTAAAGCCGTTGCCGACATTCATATGCAGCCAGACGCCGGATTCGCGCGCCACAAACAAATCGACCCGCCCGTCATTATCGACATCAATCGACGCGGCGCCATGGGTGGCGTCCGCATCGCCTTTGTCAAAACTGTAGCCGTCGCCAAGCGAGCGAAACGCGCCGCCTTCATAGCCGAAAATTGCATCGGCCTGGCCCTTGCCGCCGCCCATGAAAATCTCATCGACGCCGTCGCCGTCCACATCAATCGCCGCCGCCGCCATAAAGGGCAGCGATTTTTCAAGGTCCGTCTCATGGGTGAAGGGCAGCGAGACTTCGACAAAACGAAGATCGGTCTCGCCCTGTTTTTTCCACTCCAATTGCCACAACCGGAACGCCGCGCCGCCGGTCGCCGCCAAGCCTGCAACGACGGCGATGGCGATCAGCGAAACACAGCCAAAGCCGATGATGAAAACTCTTGCTCGCATGATGTCCCCATTTTCTGTTTCGCCGCAAATCAGCGCGCAGGGTACGCGCGCCCGTCCCAGGGCGCAATTCACGGGGCCGTGTTATTCGGCATTGATAGCTTAATCCGCGTAATAATCTTTTATTAAATTAAGCGTCTCTAAGTCTGGCTCGCAATAATCGCATTGGTCGATCGATGGCCGCGGCGGCAGCTTGACCGGTTTGAAGGCTTGCTTGTTGAACTCATAAGGCGCCCGATCGAGGATGGCGCGAATTATGTTGAGCCGCGCTTTTCTCTTGTCATTGCCGTCAACGACCAGCCAGGGCGAGCGCTCCGTCGATGTTTCCTCGAACATCCGGTCGCGCGCCTGGGTAAATTCAATCCACAAATCGCGCGCCTTCAAATCGATGGGCGACAGCTTCCAGCGTTTGCGCGGATCGTTGGCGCGGTCCTGAAAGCGTTGTTCTTGTTCCTCCGCCGAGACATGTATCCAGAACTTGATCAGGATAAGCCCGCTATCGATCAGCATTTTTTCAAACTGCGGAACTTCGCGCATAAACGCTTCATGCTCGCTCTCGGTGCAGAACCCCATCACCGGCTCAATCACCGCGCGATTATACCACGAGCGGTCAAACAGAACCACTTCGCCGCCGGAGGGAAGGTGTTTGACATAGCGCTCAAAATACCACTGGGTGCGTTCGCGATCAGACGGCTTCGGCAACGCCGCGACACGCCAAACCCGCGCATTCATCCGCCTAAGGATGGTTTTGATCGCCCCGCCCTTGCCTGAGGCGTCGCGCCCCTCAAAGATGACGGCGATTTTCAGACCCTTGCGCTGGATGGTCTCTTGCAGCTTGGCGAGCTCAAATTCCAGCCCTTCCAGTTCTTTTTCAAAGCGTCGTTTTTTCATGGCGCGACCGATGGCTCTCCTTGCGGCGTGAAATGATAATCCTTGCGGCAAAACTCGCAAACCACCTTGATGGCCCCGGCTTCAACCATGTCTTGCAACTCGTCTTGGCTATAGCGCGACAGCACCGCAGCGATTTTCTCTCCATTGCAGCCGCAATCGGCGCGCACCGGCTGAGGCGCGAAAGCGCGCACACCATCTTCGTGGAACAGGCGATAGAGCAGGGTTTCGGCGCTGATTGCGGGGTCAAGCAACTCGTCATCCTTGGCGGTGCCGACAAATGCCGCCGCGCGCGCCCAGACATCGCGGTCTTCATCGCTTTTCAAAATTTTCTCGCCGCGCTCACGCGTGCCGCCTTCGCCGGGAACAAATTGCGCCATAATCCCGCCGGCGCGCCAGCGGTCCGGTGCGCCCGGCGCCGACAGGCGCCCAACCGCGAGGCGTATCACCGTCGGTATCTGCTCGGACTGATTAAAATAACCGACCGCCGCTTCGGCGAGACTGGCCCCTTCAATTGGCGTCACGCCCTGATAGCGCTCCATATCGGCGCCCTGATCAATCGTCATGACGATATGCCCCTTGCCCAATAGCGCCATACCGGTTTGCGAAAAGTCGCTGTCGCGCAGGCTCGCCGTCGCGCGCAAACCGCCGCCCGCGGTATAATCGGCGACCAGCATCGACACCGGGCCGTCGCCTTGCGCCTGGAAAATTAGCTTGCCGTCAAATTTTAACGCCGCGCCCATCATCGCTGCGAGACTGGCCGCCTCGCCGACAAGGCGGCTCACCGGATCGGCAAATTGATGCGCCTGCAAAATATCATCTATGACGCCGGACAGCCTCACCACATGTCCACGCACCGCCGTTTCGCCGACCTGAAAAGGAAAAATCGCGTTGTCGGTCACATCATTACCTATGGTCTGAGGGCGCGCCCAGAAATCCGCCCTTAATCTTTCAACTTATAGCCGGACCGCAACAGCCAGTAACATGCAAAGCCGAAAATCAGCATCAGCGCCATGGTCATCGTAACGCCAACCGTCAGGCTGGCTTCGGCCTGGCCGGTAAAGCCGGAACGAAAGCCGTCTATCAGGTAATAGACCGGGTTATATTGGCTTGCGGTGCGGAACGGTTCGGGCAGTCTTTCTACGGAATAAAATGTGCCGGACAGAAACGTCAGCGGGGTGATGATGAAATTTGAAAATGCAGCGAGCTGGTCAAATTTCTCCGCCAAGACGCCGCCAATGACGCCAAGCATGGCGAAGATTGTGGCGGCGGCAAAGGCGAAATATAAAATCGCCCATAACGCGCCGATCTGCATTGGCGCGCCGATTGCCAACATGAACCCGGCGCTGGTGGCGGCGGTGATGGCGCCAACCAGGAGCCCGCGGGTCGCCGCGCCAGCGACAAATGCAACCGTTAATTCCGCCGCCGACAGCGGCGGCATCAGCACATCAACGATGGACCCTTGCACTTTAGCGATGATCAGCGACGATGACGAATTGGTAAAAGCATTGGTCAACACCGCCATGATGATCAGGCCAGGCGCCAAAAACTCAACAAACGGAACCCCCGCCACCGCCGGCCGCGAAGCGCCAAACGCTTGCGTGAAGACCACCAGAAATAACAAAGTTGAGATGACCGGCGCAACCACCGTCTGGGTCACCACCTTCATGAAACGGCGCACTTCTTTGAGATAAAGCGTCCACAGCCCGAGCCAGTTCACCGCGCCAAAGCGGCGCACGCCAAAACCCGCCTGCAGATTTGCAGCGGCGAGATTGGTCTTTTTTGGTATGTCAGCGCCGTCCATGGGCGGTTTTTCTCTTGTTGCGGCGCAACGGTGTGCGCCCTGGCGCGCGAGCGGTATGCGATTTGGTTGAATCGCATACCGCTCTAGATTCTTGTTTTGTCGCATGATGTTAGCGAAAAACCGCTCACACTTTTTCGCATCATGCTCCAGCTTCCGTCAAGCATGGATATTTATCAACATGTTGTGGGCAAAAAAAATCGCCGGCGCCATATTGTGTTTTATGAGTGCTGGGATACTATATTTAGGCGCTTCAGGCGGCGCTCATATTAGATATACAAGATATTGATTTTAAGCCGAGGCGGCTTCAGCCGCTGCCGGACCAGCAGGGAGAACGGCGACATGGCATGGACAGACGATAGGGTCGAACTTTTAAAGACATTGTGGGCGGAAGGTCTTTCCGCCGCGC
>JAJFFZ010000238.1 GCA_021776395.1 Hyphococcus sp.
ATCGCCGCCCAACACACCGAAACATTCAAGCGCTCATCAATACATTCCCGATACGGAGGTTTTACCATGAAACCGTTCAGCAAAAAATTTACAACCGCTCTCTTGTCAGTGCTGGTCCTTGCGGCCACCACGGCGCCGGCCTTTGCGGATGGCGCATCCAGCCGCGCGAAAGCCAGGTTAGCGCAATTGCGCCAACATGAAGTCGCGCTGACGCAGATCAAATCGCAAATCGATGCGTTCAAGATCAAAGGCTCTTATTGCAAGCCGATCCACCGCCAGGACAAGAGAGCCGACGAGACCGCATTAAAAAACCTGTCCGACAGAGCAGCCCAGGAAATGCGCGGCGTTTCAAACATCCGGCGTATTCTGATCGCCACAATCACCCGTAATCAGACTGCACGCACCACGCTTGATCACGAAATTCCTGGCGGCACTGGCACAATCATTGATGGGTCATTCTTTAGAGCGTTCAACAATCTGAGGCGCGATATCAACATCGCGAAGGGGAAGAAGGCCAACGAACTCAGCGCCGCGCCAACGCGCTCATGCGGGCAAAGCGGGACATCAGGCCAGCCGCCTAAAAAAGCCTTCGCGGTGAGTAACCCGCTCACTGAAGTGGTCATGACCGCAGAATATACCGATGTTAAAATCCCGACATTGCCGAAACAGTTTTGTTACGAGGACGAACGGCGCGCTCTGAAACGCATGCTGTCCGAGCTGCGCTCGGTCGCCCGCACAAACGCAGTAAACGCGCGCGAGCTTTCTGAAAAACTCAGAGCGCTAAAGAGCGATGTCTCGCAAAAAAGCAACGCCGCCTATGAAGCTGCTGATGCAGCGGCTAAATCCGGCGACCGCGAGACGATGAACAATCAAGTCGCGCAAAAGCGCGCCTATGACGCCGCTTTGAAAAAGCTCGATGCGAACATTGAAAAAGCTCGCGCCGCCATGCGCAAATGGAGAGGCGTTGTCGATAAGATTGATGCAGAGAGCGCCAATGCCAGTAACATCCCGGTGGTCGATTGCCTTGGCGCCGTAACGCTCGACGGCATGCTCGGTTCAACCGCTTTTCCTGGCGTCTATAAGGATATCGGCGACGTCACTTTAAAAGAGGTGGAGCTGATCGATGTCAACATCACCAAGACTTGTTTCCAGGAAGTCAAAGACAGTTTCGTCATGGCGGCCAGTACAGAACTTTCCAAAGCCGCTTATAATTTATCGCAGTGGACCCTGCGGCTTGATCAGATAGCCAGTAATCTCGACCTTCTCTATCACAAAGAGGGCGTTACCGCAGCGACGATCTCCAAAATGGAAGGCGCCCGTAATGAAGCCCGCCTTGAGGCCGCCAAGTGGACTAAAATAAAAGTCCAGGCCGAGGCCATCTTAGCCAAAGCTAAAGCCATCACCGTTGAAGATTGTTCAAACGTTGGCGGCGTAACCGAAATCGGCCGCCTCATCCCTGGCTTTGGCCAGCTGTCCGGCGACATTCCTGTGCCGGATCTGAAACCTTACGATCTGCCGCAGGTTCCGGAAATCGTCTGCACCTGGGAAGAGCTGCAAGCGTTGATCGCCAGAGCCGCAACAGCGCGGGAAGTCGCCGCCAACAATCGCAGCGAATGGGGCAAACGCATGGTAGCGCTCGGCCAGCTGTTGTTCGTCGACAACACAACCACCAATCCGCGCGGGCCCGAATATGAAGCCCTGCTCGATGCGCGCGCACAATACGAATATTGGAGCAATCAGCAAGACGTCGCCCACAAAGTTTATTGGACGCTGAAAGAAATGAAAGTCAGCAAGTGCGAAGAACCGAAAAAATCGTCAATGTCGCTTCCGGGAAACACCACTGACGGCTCGCTTGATGATGCGCTTCAAAACGCACGCAACACCGCGCCGACTTTCAACGGCGGCTCCAACAGCAGCGGCTATGGCCCATATGGCAACGGATACCCTCCGGTCTACGGCTATCCTGATTTCGATAAAATCCGCTTGCAGCGTCAGATGTATGGCCAACCCGGCTTTGACGGCAGTGAAGCGGAAGATGCTGTGCGCGACGCCGTCGATCGCGCCCGGCGCAAACCACAGGACGACCAGAACGATGACCACTCTTCTACTGGCGGTTATGGTTACAAAACGCAGAGCGAAACTGCTCAACCGTCTTCTGTAGAAGTTGAGGGCAAGCCCAACAAACCCGCCCATACTTCAACAAAAACCTCCAGCGCGACCACGCCTACAAGCAGGCGAGCGCAAGAGACCATGCGTGAGCCTGCTAATGCTTCGCCTGCGAACAATGATGCGGGCGCTGGCGAAAGCCCGCATTCTGGCTCCTATGGTGTTGAGGTTCCGCGCAACCAGCTAACCACGCGCGGCGCCGTCCCTGCCGTCGAAGTCGAGGAGAAAGAATGCCGGACCTGCGGAACCACACTTGAGACAACGCCGCAGCCTGCCTATAGCACCCGGACGCAAACACGCACCGAGACGCCAGCGCTGTCTATCCCCAGTGCAAACAATGGCGGGAGGATGATCCAGGTCGCCCCGCCAAAGCTGGTGATCACCCCTCAGGGCGGCTCAGCGCGGGACTATGGCTCGGCGGCCGAATTAGAAGCCGCCACAAGCGGCCAGGCCACGCCGAGCGACGAAGACTAAAGGCCCCGACATCACTGCGAGACAAGGCCCGGAG
>JAJFFZ010000239.1 GCA_021776395.1 Hyphococcus sp.
CGGCGGCCTTGTTTGGCCTCACCGCAACCACGCCGCCGCCGGGCGCGGAAGACGCCGCCATTGCGATGTCTTACGCCGTTGCGGCTTTCGCAGTTATTTTTGGCGGCTACTTTGTCTCGCAGAAGCTGTTCGATTTACAAAGGCCGGAGGCCGGCGCCCATGGCTTCGCTTCAGTGCTCGGCAATGCGGTGTTTCTCGGCCTGCCGATTGCGTTAAACGTCGATGGCTGGGGCCGGCCGTTTGTAACGCTGATGCTGGTTGAGGGCATTTTCGTTATCGCCATTGGCGCTGCGTTAATGGCGCCGCGCCGCGACGGCGGCGGCCTCGCCCGGCTCGCTGGATACTTTGCCGGGCCGCTGCGCAACCCTTTGGTCGTGGCCATGGCGGCGGGGTTTTTATTCTCCGCCCTCGGATTTTCCCTCACCGGACCGCTTAAGACTTTTTTCTCACTGTTCGGAAAGGCGGCGGGGCCGACGGCGCTATTTTCCATGGGGTTGTTCCTGGCCACAAATCCATTCCCCGAGATGCAGAAAATCCAGGGACGCATCGCCGCCATCGCGATCGCGAAAATGCTTATCCTGCCGGCGATAGCGCTGAGCGCCGCTTTCCTGCTCGGCGTCAACGATCCAAACTATCTCGGCGCATTGGCGCTGTTTGTGCTGGTGCCATGCGGCGTCGGCTCGTTCATTATCGCCAGCCAATATGGCGTCTACCAAACCGAAACCGCCGCGGCGATAAGCTTTACGACCATCGTGTCGGTTGTGACCATATCGGCGGTGTTGGTTGTGTTTGTCTGAGGCGTGGCGAGAAGCCATTTGGATTCAACGCTTCTTTTTTAGTGCAGCAACCCCCTCCGTCGACTTTGCCGACACCTCCCCCGTAAACGGGGGAGGAAAAAGTGGGTCGTTAAAACTTACTTTTCTTCCCCCGTTTACGGGGGAAGTGTCACCGGAGGTGACGAAGGGGGTTCTTTTCGACGGTTTGTCTATTGCGACTTTCGAGGCAATGTCTGTTTCACCGCCTCAACAAGCGCCGCGCGCTTAACCGTAAACTGCGCCGGCTGGCCCTCGCGCCATTGCTTGTTGTCTTGGATATTTTTCGACAGCGCCGCGCCAAGAACCAGGTCCTTGATGGTGATCTCGCCTTTAGCGCGTTCATCCTCACCCTGAATAATCGCCAGCGGGGCGCCGCGCTTATCGGCGTATTTTAGTTGCTTGGCGAAATTCGAGCCGCCAAGATAGACCTCGGCGCGAAGCCCCGCCGCGCGCAACTCCGCCGCCATTTGTTGATAGGCCGCCATCTGGTCTTTTTCGAGCGCCAGCACCACTACCGGCCCCGCCGCGACTTTCGCCGTGTTGTCTTTTAGCGCCAGCGCCGCCAAGAGCCGCGAGACACCGACAGAAATGCCGACCGCTGGAACCTCAACGCCCTTGAAGCGTTTCACCAGCCCGTCATAGCGCCCGCCGCCGCCAACCGAGCCGAACCGAACCGGCCGGCCCTTGTCATCCTTCGCCTCAAAGGTGAGGTCGGCCTCAAACACCGGCCCGGTGTAATATTCAAGCCCGCGAATAATCGATAAATCAATGCGTATACGGTCTTCCTTGTAGCCAAGCGCGGCGAGTTGCATCGTCATCTCGTCAAGCGTCTGAACGCCGGCAAGCCCGGTCTCGGATGGGCCAAAAAATTCACGCAGCCGCGCGCAGGTTTGCGCATTGGTCTGCGCCGTTGCAGTCACGAAGCTGATAACGCGGTCAATCTGGCCGGCGTCAAGCCCTGCGCCTTCGGTGAAGTCGCCCGATGCATCCTTGCGGCCGGGACCTAGAAGCAACTTGACGCCGTCCTCGCCAAGCCGGTCGAGCTTGTCGAGGGCGCGCAATACCGTCATGCGCTGGGCTTCGTCTTCCGTCGCAACGCCGGCGAGCCCGGCGATTTCCATCAGCCCGGCCAGCAGCCGGCGGTCATTGAGGCGGATGATGTAATCGCCGCGGGCAATCCCCGCCGCCTCCATCACGTCAGCAAACAGCGCGCACATTTCCGCATCCGCATGCGGCGCCGGCGCGCCAACCGTATCGGCGTCGCATTGGGTGAACTGGCGAAAGCGCCCCGGCCCGGGTTTTTCATTGCGCCAGACGGGGCCGACCTGGTAGCGCCGGAAGGGTTTGGGCAGCCCGTCATAGTTTTCCGCAACGAAGCGTGCGAGCGGCGCGGTTAAATCATAGCGCAGGCTCATCCATTGCTCGTCATCATCGGTGAGCGAGAAGACGCCGGCATTGGGCCGGTCGACATCGGGCAAGAACTTGCCGAGCGCATCGGTATATTCAAACGCCGGCGTTTCCAGCGCATCAAAGCCATGCGCCTCATAGACCGCGCTGATCCGCGCCAGCATATCGCGCTCAGCCGTCAGCGCCGACCCGAGCCGGTCATGAAACCCGCGCGGGACCCGCGCCTTGGGCCGGAATGTTTTTTGTTTCTTGGCCATGCCATTTTCACTTTATCTGTGCGGGAGATAGCCGATGGCGGGCGACGTAGCAATCCGCCTTTACGGCGGTCTTACTGTCAAAAGACGCTATGAGGAATATCCGGTGAGTATTACGGCAGATCTTTATCCAAAAACCCTATCGCCTCATCATATTTTGTAGAATCGGGAATGGCGTGCGCCATGTTGGCGACGACCATCAATTTGGTATTTTCGACGCCTGCTTTGTTGTAGAGTTTGTAAACTTTTTTAGTTTCACGAAGGTTGAAGTCCTGGGTTCCGGAAAGAAAAACGAATCTGTTTTTTTTGATGATATCAAATAACGGCGGCGGTGTTTCCGCCCAGGGATTAACGCCGCAAATGAAAATCGTTCCCTTAAATAACTCCGGATAATAGGAGGCTGTATAACTCGATATCCGCCCGCCTCCGGAAAATCCCGATAGATAAATACGGTCAGGATCAATCTTGTAGTTTTGCGCAATGAACGCTGGCGACACGCTCGCCTCTGCGATGCGGCGCAGCGCGGAAACTTTATTGCCGGATTTTCCGACACTGACCCAAATCAGATTGCGCTTATCGAATATCTTTTTCCATTTTCTGGGAATTTGGCCTGATATTGTTGGGCTGACAAAAACCAGAACTCCGGCAGGCCGAGACGGGTCATACGTATCGGGCACATAGACATCAAAATGGATTTCGTGATCCGGTTCAACCGCACCCTCAAATGCACGAGCCCCTTCCTCGCCCATAAGCGCCGAAATGGTAACTGTTTCTTGGTGCCGTCCTGTCTTATTTTTGTTATCGTCCTTGCTCTGACTATCGGCAACCGTGCCAGAAAAGCTAGCGACGCTTTCAGCCTGCACGCCGTAAACAGCCGTCGTCAGCATAAGAATAAAAATAAGAATGACCGCACGCATAATGAATTTTACTCCCGCAAACTTAGCCCGTCGGATAACCCCTGCTATATCGGAGCTAATTATCCAGCGGCCGAGAAATTTGGTCAACCCGTAATATTAGCACCTGTTCCACCGGAACCTCGGCGTCAAACGATCCGCCCACGCCGGTCGCCACCGCGCCAATCGCGTCCGCCACATCCATGCCCTCAACCACCCGGCCGAACACCGCATAGCCGTAAATGGGCCCGAGATCGGTGACCCGGTGGTCGAGCTTCGGATTGTCGCGCAGATTGATAAACCATTGCGCCTGGGCGCTGCCAGGTTTGTCGCCGCGGGCCATGGCGAGCGTTCCGCGAGTGTTTTTCAACCCGTTATCGCCCTCATAGGCAATCGGATCGCGGGTGCTGCGCTCGTTGAAATATTTTGAGAACCCGCCGCCCTGAATAACGTAACCTTTGACCACGCGATGAAAAATCGTCCGGTCATAATGCCCGCTCTTGGCGTATTGCAAAAAATTTGCGGCGCTGGCCGGAGCCTTGTCGGCATAAAGTTCAACCACGATGTCGCCCATGGAGGTTTGAATTTTCGCGTAAGTAGCCTCCGCCGCGAAGACGGGCGCCATGGCAAGGAAGAGTGAAATAATGGCGCCGGCAAGTTTTGGCATTTCAATTTCCCGTTTGGTGCGGTTTCAATAAACCGTCGCTGACAATCATCCGCCTTTACCGCGCATTGCATTAATTCTGTCAATCAGACCGTTGGTGGACGCATCATGCGCCTTGGCTTGAGGTTTCGCCTCACCGGCGGCGGCGATTTCCGGGAGGATTTTTCTCGCCAAAACCTTGCCCAGCTCAACCCCCCACTGGTCGAAGGAATTAATTCCCCAGATGACGCCCTCGACAAAAACCTTGTGCTCATAAAGCGCAATCAAGCTCCCAAGCGTTTCCGGGTCTAGCCTTTCCATCAGGATTGAATTGGTTGGGCGGTCGCCGGGAAACACCTTGTGCGGGCTGAGCGCATCAATCTCAGCGTCGGTCTTGCCTTCGCCGCGCAGTTCATCGCGGACTTCTGCTTCGGTTTTCCCGCGCATCAGCGCTTCGGTCTGCGCTAGGAAATTCGATAGCAGAATCTGGTGATGATCGCCAAGTTCGTGCTGGCTTATCGCCGGCGCGATGAAATCGGCTGAGACGATGTCGGTTCCCTGATGCAAGAGCTGATAGAACGCATGCTGACCATTTGTGCCGGGCTCGCCAAACAGGACGGGCCCGGTGGCGTGGGCGACAACTGAGCCATCTGCGCCGATGCGCTTGCCGTTTGATTCCATATCCGCCTGTTGCAGATAGGCCGGCAGCCTTGCCAGATGCTGGTCATAGGGCAAAATGGCGTGGGCGGCCGCGCCGATAAAGTTGCGGTTCCAGACGCCCGTCAGCGCCAGCATCACCGGCATATTCTCAGCCAGCGGCGCGGTTTTGAAATGTTCATCCATGCGCCGCGCGCCGGCGAGCAGTTTTTCGAAACTCTCGAACCCTACCTGCAAGGCGATGGAAAGACCGATCGCCGACCACAAGGAATAGCGCCCGCCGACCCAGTCCCAGAACTGGAACATATTGTCTCGATCGATACCGAAGCCGGCCACCGCCTCGGCATTGGTCGACAGGGCGATGAAGTGCTTCGCGATATCGCTTTCGCCGCCGCCATTTTTTAAAAACCACGCCCGCGCGCTGGTTGCGTTGGTCATGGTTTCCTGAGTGGTGAAGGTTTTTGACGCAATAATGAACAGCGTGCGTTCCGGGTCGCACGCATCCAACGCATCAGCGAGATGTTGACCGTCGACATTGGAAACAAAAAACGTCCGCCGACCGCCAATCCAAAATGGCTGCAACGCCGTCGTCGCCATTTGCGGGCCAAGGTCCGAGCCGCCAATGCCGATATTAACGACGGTGTCGAGCGCCCTGCCGCTATAGCCTTTGAACGCGCCTTGATGGACGCGGGCGCAAAAGCCCTTCATCTTGTTCAACTCAGCGCGCACTGCCACTGAGACATCCTCGCCCGCGATGCTATAAGCGCCCGTCGCGCCTGCGCGCAGCGCCACATGCAACACCGCGCGGTTTTCCGTTGTGTTAATCGCCTCGCCGGCGAACATTGCCTTGCGGCGACCTTCGACATCCGCCGTAACAGCCAGCGCCAGCAGGTGCTCGACAACCTCATCGGTGAGCTTGTTCTTGGAGTAATCGAGAAACAGCCCCGCCGCATCGATGGAATAGCGCGCAAAGCGGTCCGCACCGCCTTCAAACAATTCCCGCATAGATGCGCGCGCCAGCCCGGCGGCGTCGGCTTCCAGCGTCTTCCATTGCGGCGTTGAGGAAATTGCGGTCATCGGCGCGCCTTTGCGAATTGTCGGCATTTGATAGAGATTTTAAGCGCCGCCCTCAATGCGTTTTAACGATGAACGTATATTCACTCTATTATGAGCTCCAAAACCCCGTCCATGAAACTCGTCAAACGCATCGTCTCTAGTGTTGCGGCGATTGCCGCTGTTTGCGTCATTTTCGGCGCGAAAGCGATGGAGGCGGAGCGCCGGGCGGAGGCGTCAGCCATGACGCTATCGGATGGGCAACTGCCGGCGGCGGGCGCCAGCCTCACTAATCCGCGCCGTTGAGCGTATCTATCATAATCTTGCGCGAAAGGGTCTGAGGCAAAATCTGCGCCTCGCCGCCCGGCGGATAGGAAACATAAAGCGGCACGCCGCTGGCGCCATAACTCTGCAGCGCCCGGGTAATTACCGGATCGCGCACCGTCCAGTCAGCGACCAGAAACACCGTGCCGGTCTGTTTGAATGCATCGGCAACGTCTTTGTTCTTAAACACCGTCAGCTTGTTGAACTGACAGGTAACGCACCACGCCGCGGTAAAATCGATAAACACCGGCGCGCCGGCGGCGCGATAGCTCGCCAGCACCTCGTCGCTATAAGGCTCGGTCTCAATCGCGCCATAGGCGCTGCTTGCTTGCGTAGCGGTCCCGGAAGCGGTTTCAATCCGGGTGAGCGGCGCAATCGCCACGACCGCCGCCACGGCCGATGCAGCGCGCAGGAAAATCGCCCGGCGGCCCTCGCCCTTGCTGATTTCAAACAGCCACGCCGCCAGCGCCAGAAGAATGCCGCCGAATAGCAGCGTCGCCAGCCCGCCATCGCTGGTCTGGCGCGCAAACACCCAGAGGAAATAGGCCGCCGCCGCAAATACCGGGAATGACAGCGCTTGCTTTAAAACCACCATCCACGCGCCGGGCCGCGGCAGATACCGCCCCAGCGCCGGCGACATAGAAAGCGCGAGATAAGGCGCGGCAAGCCCCAGCCCCATCAGGATAAAAATCGCCATGCCGACCGCTGGCGGCAACACCAGCGCCGCCCCCAATGGCGCGCTCAATAGCGGGCCGATGCACGGCGCCGCCACCACCACCGCGAGCGCGCCGGTAAAGAATGCACCCATAGCGCCGGGTTTTGACGCCAGGCCCTGGCCGGCCCCGGCAATGTTCTCGCCAACCGTAAACAGCCCCGCCAAATTAAGCCCGACCAGAAAAAGCACGTAGGCGGAAAGCCCGACCACCAGCGGCGACTGGAGATGAAAGCCCCAGCCAAGCTCCTCGCCGCCAGCGCGTAAGGCGAGCAGGAGACCGCCCATGAAGATGAACGTCGCAAGCACGCCAGCGGTAAACAGGAGACCATGAGCGCGCACCGTCGCGCGGTCTTCCCTGGCGCTCTGCATGAGCGCTGCGGCTTTGATGAAGATAATCGGGAAGACGCATGGCATGGCGTTCAAAATCAACCCGCCGAAAAACGCCATTAACAACAACGCGGCGACATTGGTGTTGGCGCTCCGCACAAGCGTCACCGGCGGGGCGGCCAGCGACCCCGCTACCGCCGCAGAAAGTTGATAGCCCGCCCGCACACCGTCAGCGCGGCTATAGGCGAGGACGCCGTCCACCGTCTTAGCGTCGCCCGCTTCAGTCCAGCCCGGCTCCATTGACACCGTCAAAGAGCCATCCGTCAGGCTTGCGGTTTGTGCGGCGGCGGGCGTGGTTAACCCGTCCAGCCTTGGAAAGAAAAATGCGCCCGCCGGCGCCGCGCCGTCCCAATTGTCGATGGTCAACACATAGGCGTCGCCGCGCCGCTCAAAGCGCGCGGGTTTGCCTAACGCGACCGGCAACGCTGCGCGGGCGCGCACAAACAGCAGGGCCGTCTCGCTGCGGATTTCAGCGCTCGCCAGGACCGGCACGGAAAACTCAAACCGGCCTTCTTCCGGAACGCAGATTTCCTCACAAGCCTGCCATGAGGCGTCGATGACGATATTAACGCTCTCACCAGGAACAGCGTCTGCGGGCGCGGCAATGCTGACCAGAAAGACCGGCTCGCCTTCATGGGCGTAACTGGCAAGCGGGCCGACGGGAATAAACTGCGGCACCGGAAAAAGGATTTCGCCGACGGTGAAGCCGGCCGGCAAAGTCCAGCCCAGATCCAGCGGCAGACCGGCGTCACCCGGGTTTTTCCAGAACACATGCCAGCCGTCGATGACTTTTTGATCGACCGCAAACCAGGTTGTCTCGCCGGGAACAAACCCCTCGCGCTCGGGGATGAGCCGGGTTTGCGTATAGTCGGTTTGAACCTCAGCGTCGGCCCATGCCGGGATGCCCGCGACGAGAATGGCGGCGACAATTAATGACTGAAACAGGCGCAACATCATGCCGCCCTAACTAGCCGCGCAATCGCTTCGCGCCAATGACTATTCACCCCGCAAGGCGCCAGCTCCAGCAATTGTGACCCGAAAATGAGGCCGGACGCCCTCGTCAGCGTCCAACCGTATGATTTATCCGTATCAGGCCAAGTATTTCGCTTAGTTATCGACGCGATTTAAGATATCCGTTTCGGTCATATTAAACCGGCGCGCGCGGCGTTGCAGGAGAACACGCCAATTACTCATCGACATCATCATCGCATAAATTAACGGCAGAATACCGGCTTTGCGCAACTCAAGAAACTGCTCATCGCTAAGCTCTTGAAGTTTCTTTTCGTCGACGCCAAAATATTCGGCGAATGTTTTTTGCTCTTCAGCGCCCTGCGGCGTAAACTGCGCAGACTGGCCCTGAATCAACTCAAGTTGATTAAGCCGCTCGCCAAGTCCATTTGTCGCGATGCGATCCTGCTCGAAGGCTTTACAAAACTCAATCGCCTGCTGGGTCGACGCGCTCGGCTCGTCGTTTTCAAACAACGGGAACTCTCCGCCTTCCTTCAGGCCTTCATAGGCGGTGTCGATAACAATGGCGAGACGCTCGCCGCTATCTTCCGAGGCGACGCCAAACGGGTAGCGGCGCACATAACCAGGGATATACTTATCGCTCTCCCATTTGCCGTCTTCATCGACAAACAGATTCACCTCATCAACGATGCCCATAACAGCTAGCGGCGCCGGATTTTCACGGTTCAGAAAAATGATCGGATAATCTTTCATCGCGATCATTATTTCTGAAACCGTAATCGGGATGGCGCGCGCTTTTGCACAATAAGAGAAATTTTTCTCCGCCGCCTGAAATCCGAGCTTGCTGTGCGTTTCCTTGTTCATCAGCTCGGGGCTCTCAAACAGGAACATATTTCCTGTCAGTTTCGGCGATTCAACCGTCTCAGCCATGGTAAACCTTTCTGTCTTTCTACATCGACGGCGTCTGTCGTCCCTAACCGACCGTCATGAAATTTAGCGGCACGCTTAGCAAAAAGGCTTGCCGCCTCCAAGCCTTCAATCGCCAAAGGCCGAGATTTTAGCCTTATGTTACTCGCCTGCGACGAATTGAGCCGCCAAATCGGGCCTTTCCATCGCCAACAGGTGCGAAACTCCGGGCTGGCGCGTCACCGATACGCCGATGCGTTCAAACCGGCGGCGGGCGTCCGCCCAAACGGTGGAAGATTTATGGTTAGCGGCAAGCACGCGAACCGGCGCCGGCGCGGCGCGCACCGCGCCCCAGAAATCATTGTCATGGGCCTGGAACGTCGCCGCCTCCCAGGCCGGCGCGCAAGCCAGGCGCACGCCCCCATTATCGTCCGCCAAACCGTCTTCGAGGTAGTCATCCAGCACCCCCGGCGCCCAGTTTCGAAACACCGGCTTGCGCCCATAAGCCGCCGCCACATCTTCTCGCGCCGGCCATTGCGAGCGCCGCCGGCTCGCCAGCCGCACCAATGAAAAGCGCCGCGCCAGCAACGGCCAAATCGGCATGCGCGCCGCCAGCCGCATCGCCGGCGCCATCGCCACCGGCTCAATCAGCGCAATCGCGGCGACATCATTGCGGCCATGCGCCGCCATCGTGACCACAACGCCGCCCATAGAGTGGCCGGCAAGCGTCCAGCCGGTGCGGGCCTCATGGTTTAAAAATTCTGCGACATCATCAGCGTAGACCTTCCACGAGCGCAAACTCTCCGGCTCGGCCGCAAGACGGGTCCTGCCATGGCCGCGCATATCGAGCGCAAAAATCTCAAACCGGCCGCTTAAATGCTGCAACATTTGTTTGTATACGGAGGCGCAAAAACCGGTCGCATGACAGAACAACAAGGGCGGCGCGCCTTCGTTCGGCCATCGCCATCCGGCCAGCACGCCAGCGCATTCTGCCTGGAACCGAACCGGCCCAGGAGCGCTCATATTCGCCGCGGTTTCATTCATCACAGATTTTCGCTACCGTTGCTTTGGGCTCACATGCGCCGCCGCCTCAGAGAAATCAATTTCGCTCAGCAGTTAGCGGTCGCCAGGTCAAAGATTTTTTTCATGTGCAGCACATCTTCGCGGGCGCGGTGGCGATGCGGCGATGAGATTTTTGCTTCCGCCACCGC
Organism: Hyphococcus sp.; assembly: GCA_021776395.1. Lineage (GTDB taxonomy): Bacteria > Pseudomonadota > Alphaproteobacteria > Caulobacterales > Parvularculaceae > Hyphococcus. The sequence goes on from JAJFFZ010000239.1 coordinate 10,235, forward strand.
TTGAGTTACGGTTTGCGGCGGCAACGCGCAAAGCAAGTCGCCAAAGTCGCAAAGCGAAAACCGCTGACGCGCGCCCGCGGCAGCAAACAGCCGGTAGAGCCAGAAGCCGTCCCAGTCCGGCGCATCCGAATAAACCGCCGCCCCCTCAAGCGCCTGATTGAGACGCGCACACACCTCGCCAACCGCCAGGCCGGAGGCCTCCAGCACATCATAGGCCAGCCCGTGAAGGCTCGCCGCATGCTCGTCCCAGGCCTCGCGCGGCCACTCATCATCAGGGCGGATAAGCATGGTTTCCGGCGCGCCGCCGTCAAAACACCAGCCAACCTCAATCGGCCACGAGGCGGCGCCGAGCCCTGAGGCTTCAAGATCGAGAAAGGCGATTTTTCCCACACGGGTCTCCGAGGCGGCGCCCTGGCGTCATCGGCGGCAGGGGACGGCTCTTGTTAGCACAGTTCCAGCCCGGTTGCGCGCAAGTCGAAAAAATTCACCGGTAAGGCGCTTGTGTTCTAAGATCTGGAGGCTCCGCGGGCGGCAATGATGCGATTGATGCGGGCCATCAGTTGCGCTTGGGCGCCAGGCGTTTGCGTCGCCTCAATCTCCTCCGGGGCGAGCCGCCCGGCATGGGGGCAACCGTCAGTCTCGCCGCCGCAGACCGGAACACCGGTCCGGTGATGCGGCGGGCACAGACAAAAGAAGTCACGCGGGCGGGCGCCGACAAACCCAAGCTGGCGCGCAACAATGGCGAAGACGCGGGGCGTCTCATTATTCTCAACCCAGCGATGGATACGGCGGATATCCTCATCGGAATATTGCTTCTCACCGGCGGCCTTGGCGCCGATTGGCGCGGCGTCGCCTGACATCAGGCGCCGCGCACGCTTGCGTTTCGGCGGCGCCGGCTCTGGCGGCGATTTTTGTTTTCTCATCATCAATCCTCTGTGTACGATGTTTAGACAATAGCCTTCCCGCGCACCTGTGCGCGAAGGCGCACGAACCAGAATCTCACGCAGCAACATTCATCATCGCGGCTCCATGAACCCGAACGTATAAAAGTGGAGAGGTTGCGCAAGACGCGAAACATCCTCGACAATTTTTAAACACGGACGCATCGCGTCTCGCGCGCGGCTTTTACAGCGCCGTCAACCGGTTGCGTAACGG